>JAHFDK010000178.1 GCA_023249095.1 Candidatus Rokuibacteriota bacterium
CGGCTGCGAGCACGCCCGACAGGCCGTTTAGCCCGAGACAGATGCTGAACGAGATATTCGAAGGCCGCAATCGCGGGCATTCGGTGACCGCTTCAGTCGACAGAGGCACGGTCCGCATTAGCTCTTCCAGGCCGGGCTACGTGTATGTGCTGGCTGCCACAGCCAGCCAATCCGATGTTGCTGTGCTGTTTGTTGCTGTGCTGTTCCCCAGGGCGGAGGACACGAACAATCGCATCCGGCCGGGACAGATGCTGAAGCTGCCCGACTCACAGTGGCCGACGAACGCCGAGTTCCTCGCCATCGTTTCCGATGAGCCGCGCGTCATCGACGCTCTCGGATCGATGGCCGGGAAAGTCATCTGTGCCTCCACGACCCAATGTTCGGAGTCCTACGGGGCCGTCGTCTTCTCGAGCGAAGCGGTGAGCGGGGAACCCGGGACGCGCGACACCGCCCGCAGTCCCGCGGCCCCGAAGGCCCCGGCCGCTCGGCCAACAAATGCGGTTTCACGCCGCTGCAGTGATATTTTGGAGCGCGCATCGCTCGGCGAAGTGTTAACGGCCGAAGAGTACTCGTTCCTCAGAAGGGAATGCCGATGATGATTCGCAGGCTATCGGCTTACGCCACCGTGCTCCTGATCGTCGTCGGGTGCGCCACTTCGACTCCAGCGCCGGCTCCATCGCCGGCTCCAGCGTCGACCAGCGACACATCCGAGCGGAGTTTCGACGAAGCGGTGAACGTGGCGACCGACAGCCTGATGGCTCAGCTGCAGAAGGGACTTTCGACCAAGACGGAAGCCAAGCGCGGCGTGGTGATCGACCCCATGGTCGACGCCGCCTCCGGCCAGCAGACCGGGGCGACCCACCTGCTCGAGCAACGGGTGGCGGACCGGCTCCGGAGCAACTATTCGCAGTTCGACGTCATGCCCTTCCAGGTCGCCAACCTGAGCAAGGCACAGTATCTGTTGACCGGGACGATGACGCGGGTCGCGAGCAGCCAACCGGGAGCCCCCCAAGTTTTCCAGATCAACCTGGCGCTGACGGATCTGAAGGTCGGGACGGTCGTGGCCCAGGCGTCGTCGCGTGCGCGTGATGAGGGGCTGGATACGAACCCCACACCCTACTATCGCGATAGCCCGATTCTGGTGAAGGACAAGGTCGTCGATGGCTACATTAGCACCTCCCAGACGCCGCCCGGTCGCCCGGCGGACCCGGTCTACTTCGAGCGCGTTGCCACGGCGACCATCATCAGCGAGGCGACCCTCGCCTATAACAACGCGAGCTATCAGGATGCCCTCACTCTCTACCGGAATGCGGCGGCCACACCCTCGGGAGAGCAGCTACGGGTGCTCAACGGGATCTACCTCGCCTCGTGGAAGCTCGGCCGCGCGAATGAGGCGGAGGAAGCCTTCGGCAAGGTTGTCGCGCTGGGATTGAGCAGCAACAACCTCGGCGTGAAGTTCTTGTTCAATCCCGGGACGACCAACTTCTGGTCCGACCCGCAAGTCAGCGGGCCCTACGGCCTCTGGTTACGTCAAATCGCGCGGCAGGCGGTGGTGGCGAAGGTGTGCATGAACGTGGTGGGCCACACAAGCCTGACCGGATCGCAGGCGTACAACGACCGCCTCTCACAGCAGCGCGCCGCCTACATCAAGAAGCGCCTCGACACGGAGGCACCCGAGCTCGCCCCGCGCACCCGATCGTCAGGGATGGGCTTCCGGGAGCCCATCGTGGGCACGGGGACCGACGATGCGCGTGATGCGCTCGATCGGAGGGTCGCGTTCAAGATCGCCGAGTGCTGATTAGACGGGCAGGAGCGGTTCGGTCCTATCCGGCGGCAAGTCGGTGTCGAACGAGTTGATGAGCAACGCCAGGAGACTGTAGTTCCCCATGGTCAGACCCAGCTCGACCACTCCCTGGCGGCCGAACTGCTCCAGTGCTGCCTGAAACGCCCCGCGGCTGACGCGGTGGGTACGGAAGAATTCGCGGCCGTAGTGCACCACCGCCGCCTCGTCCGCAGCCAGCCCAGGTAGCTCTTTGCGGTCGCGCAGGGCGTCGACGATCTCACCGCGCACGCCCGCCTTGCGCGCGGACCCCGCATGCGCGTTCCAGATGTGCTGGCAATCCAGCTCTCGCGCGGTGACCAGCATGGCGAGCTCCTGGATTTTCTTGGGCAGCGAGGATTCTTCGCGCAGGTAGTGGTTCAGGAGGGTGGCCCACTGGTGCGCCTTCGGCACGTGGATGAGGACGGAACCTGGGCCGTAGCGTGGTACAGATCCAAGTCCCTTCACCATCTCATCGAAGGTCGTCCGCTGGGCTTCGGGAACACTCTCTCTCGTCGCCAGGGGTAGTCTCGCCACAGTCATCTCCCATTTCGCCGGATTGGATTTCTCATTCAGCCGGAAAGCGTGTCGTAGTGGTGCGAGTTCCCGATCGCGCTGTTCGAATACAGCTTGGCGATCTCGTCCGCGGAGTAGCCCAGGAGGCCGCCCAGCACCTCCTCGTTGTGCTCGCCCACCTTGGGAGTGGAGCCGACAACGGCCGGAGTGCGGCTGAAGTGCCAGAAGTCACCGGACACGGCAATGGTACCGGCCAGGAAATCGGGGACCTCGACCATCGCCCGCCGCTCCCAGGGATGGGGATCCTGGGCCGCTTGCGCGATCGTGTTCACCGGAGCCGCGACGACATCGTAACGCGTGAAATGGGCAATGGCGTCCTTCATCGTCATGGTGCCCATCAGCTCACGCATCGCTTCGTTCACGACCTCGGCATGCTTGCTGCGCTCGCGGCGGGTGGTGAAACGCGGGTCTTCCTGCCACTCGGGTTTCCCCAGGGCGGCGCACACTCGATGCCAGTGGTGCTGGTCTCCGGCCGCGATCAAGACCCAGCCGTCCTTGCAGGGGTACATGCCGCTGGGGGCTGAATCGGACTTGCCCCGCTGAGGCTCGGTCCCGGTCCCGTGGTAGGCGGTGATGGGGATCTCGGTCAGGCTGTATCCGGAGTCCGCCAGACAGACGTCGATGCTCTGCCCCTCTCCAGAAATGCTTCGCTCGTGGAGGGCGGCCAGGGTGCCAATGGCCGAGTGCAGCGCGGTGGTGCGGTCGATGATGGGAACCCCGGCGCGAATCGGCGGCATGCCTTCTTCGCCGGTGACCATGGCGATTCCGGACATGGTCTGGCCGATGGGGTCGTAGCCTATCTGGTCGCGATAGGGACCGAATTGCCCGTACGCGGAGACGTTCACCATGATGATGCGAGGGTTCAGCGTCTTCAGCACGTCATAGCCGAAGCCCATCTCCTCGATCGTACCGGGCCGGAAATTCTGCACGACCACGTCGGACACCTTGATCAGCTTGCGAAGGACTGTCTTCGCGTCCTCCTTGCGCAAGTCCATGCTCAGGCTCTTCTTGCCGCTGTTGTACTGGACCCAGTACGCGCTCTGCTTGCGGACCCATGGCGCGTGGTAGCGGGTTTCCTCGCCACCCAGGCGCTCGATCTTGATGACCTCTGCGCCCAAACGGGCGAGCACCTGGGCGCAGCGGGGTCCTGCCTGATGGCGACCCAAATCGATCACGCGGATACCGTTCAAAGGCCCTTTGCCATCTGTCATTGCGTCACTCCTTGTAGTCGCCCGACCGGAGTGTAGCTCGTCATCGACCCGCGCGCCACGCCTCGCGCGTGAGGACGTGCCAGGTCGTCTGCACGCCCTTGTACGCGGTGAGACCTCGACGCTCGAAGCCGAGCTTGTCCAGCACCCGCTGCGAGGCGACGTTGTCGGGATAAGTGACCGCCACCACCCGCGGCAGCGCGAGCGCGCCGAGCGCATGACTCATGAGCGCGCCCGCGGCTTCGGTGGCGATGCCGCGCCCCCAGGCGGAGCGCGCGAGACGGTAGGCCACCTCGACGTCGTCACCGACCGGCATCCGGATCAGCGCTCCGAGCCCGTGGAAGGCGGCGTCGGCCCGCCCTTCGACCCGCCAGAAGCCCAGTCCGCCGTGATCGCCGCGGCCACTGTCCAGCACGCGCCGCTTGACCCGCTCCGCCGTCTCCTCGGGGGACCTCACGCCGGCGGGGCTGCCCACGTGGCGCATCACGTCGGGATCGCTGTCGAGCGCGATGAGGTCGGCCTCGTCCGCGGGGACGAGCCGGCGGAATCGAAGGCGGGGTGTCTCGAGTGACGCGCTCACGGCCTGCCCGACTGACTGGACCCCGTGCGGCTACTGTTCCCGCACCCAGCATGCAGGGAGTTCATCACACGCCGCTCATGACGGTCCACCAGAAGGAGGCTCTCATGCGCCGCTCGCTTGCCACCGGATTGCTCGTCATCCTCGCCCTCGCCCTCGCGCTCGTGCCGCCCGCGGGCGCGCAGACGAGGGAAGAGACGCTCATCTACAGTCTGCAGTCGGACGTCGACAACTGGGATCCGCCCAACTCGGTCCTGCGCGAAGCCATCATCCTCGGCTACCACGTCTACGATCACCTCGCGGTGCGGGACCTCAAGACCCGTCGCGTGGGCCCGAACCTGGCCACCTCCTGGACGAACATCGACGACACCACGTGGGAGGTCAAGCTCCGCCAGGGCGTGAAGTTCCACGACGGCACGCCCTTCACCTCGCGCGACGTCAAAGCCACCTTCGACCGCGTGCTCGACCCCACCAAGAAGATGACCGCCCGCGGCAATCACGCCAAGATCAAGGCCGTCGACACCATTGACGACCACACCGTGCGCTTCCGCACGGACGGGCCGTACCCGCTCTTCGTCGAGCGGCTGACCGCCCAGGTCATGCAGTCAGACAAGGTCATCCGGGAAAAGGGCCACGAGTGGATGCAGGAGAACCCGGTCGGCACCGGCCCCTACAAGCTGGTGAAGTGGAACCGCAAGCAGGAGCACCAGCTCGTCCGTAACGACGACTACTGGGGCCCCAAGCCCGCCTTCAAGCACCTGCGCATCCGGATCATCCCCGAGAAGGCCACCGAGATCGCCGAGCTGCTCTCGGGCGGCGTGGACATCATCAAGGCGGTGCCGCCGGATCAGATGGACGTCATCAACAAGTCGGGGCAGGCGCGCACCGGCACCTCGCCCATCCTGAGAACGGCCATGCTGCAGCTCGACCAGGCGGCGCGCAGCGGCCCCAATCCCTTCACCGACCGCCGCGTGCGCCAGGCGGCCAACCTCGCCGTCGACAACGACGCCATCATCAAGTTCGTGCTCAACGGCCTCGGCGACCGCGTGGCCGCCGGCGTCAACCCCATGGCCTTCGGCTGGGACCCGGGCCTCAAGCCCTACAAGCAGGACCTGGCGCAAGCCAAGAAGCTCCTCGCCGAGGCCGGGTACCCGAACGGCGTCGACGTCCTCTTCAACGAGGGGCCGCCGATCGTGGAGCCTGCCATCCAGCAGACCAACGACGCCATCATCGCCGACATGACCAAGGCCGGCTTCCGCGTGAAGCGCAACTACATCGGCGACAACACCGTGCTCGTGGCCAGGATCAAGGACGGCAAGGCGGGCTCGATGTTCAACTGGTCGTGGGGCTACTACTCCGTCTTCGATGCCGACGCGATCCTCTTCGACGTCTTCAAGTGCGGTGAGAACTACAGCTACTACTGCAACCCCGCGCTCGACGACCTCATCATCCACGGGCGCTCCACGCTCGACCAGAAGAAGCGCACCGAGGTGTACGTCAAGGCACAGAAGCTGCTGTTCGACGACGCTGCGTACCTCTACAAGTGGGGGCTGCGGGGCGTGTGGGGCATCTCCAACCGTATCGAGTACCAGGCTCCGGCGGACGAGGTCGACCGCATGTTCCTCGTGACGCCCAAGAAGAAGTAAGGCTGCTGCGAGCCCCGACCCGGCGCGGCCGGCCGCGCCGGTCGGGCGCGCCGACGTCATGAAACGCTACGCTCTGCGCCAGGTCGTGCAGCTCGCGGTCGTCATCGTGGGCATCTCCATGCTGGCCTTCGCGATCCTGCACGTCATCGGCGACCCCGTGACGCTGCTGCTGCCGCAGAACGCCGGCAAGGAAGAGTACGAGCGGTACAACAAGCTCCTCGGGCTCGACAAGCCCATCTACGTGCAGTACTGGAAGTTCGCCAGTCGCGCCGTCCAGGGCGACTTCGGCAAGTCCTGGTACGCGGACACGCCCGCCTTCAAGCTCGTGCTCGAGCGCATGCCGCCCACGCTGTACCTGACCACGGCCGGCCTCGTCACGGCGCTGCTCATCGCGCTGCCGCTCGGCATCCTGGCCGCGCTCAAGCAACACTCGTTCGTGGACAACCTGTGCACGATGGCCGCGGTAGCGGGTCAGGCCATGCCGATCTTCTGGCTCGGCATCATGCTCATCATCATCTTCGCGGTGCAGCTGAGGCTGCTCCCCGCCTCCGGTTACGGGACGTGGCAGCACTTCCTGATGCCCGCCTTCACGCTCGGCGCCTTCCTGGCGCCCATCACGATGCGGCTGGTGCGCTCGGGCGTCATCGAGATCATGAACATGGAATACATCAAGACGGCGCGGGCCAAGGGCCTCGCCGAGCGGCTGGTGGTGATCAAGCACGCCTTCCGCAACGCCTGCATCCCCGTCATCACGGTGCTGGGGCTGCAGTTCGGCCAGCTCCTCGGCGGCGCCGTCATCACCGAGACCGTCTTCGCCTGGCCCGGCGTCGCCACGCTCACCGTGGACGCGATCCGCAACCAGGACTTCCCCGTGGTCCAGTGCGCCGTGGTGCTCCTGGCGCTGATCATCGTGGCCGTCAACTTCCTCGTGGACATGATCGTGGGGCTCATCGACCCGCGCATCCGGGTGGGGGCGTGAGCGCGGTCAACGAGGTGGGGCTCAAGATCGCGGGCGCGCCCGATGCCACCGGCGCCCCTGCGACGACCGCGCGCCGATCGTGGCCCCGGCTCTGGCGGCTCAAGTGGGGCCTCGTGGCCGCCGTCGTCATGCTGCTGATCGTCGGCGTCGCGGCGGCGGCGCCGTGGATCGCTCCCTACAGCCCGGTGGAGGTGGACATCCGGCACCGGCTGGCGCCGCCGGCGTGGATGGATCGCGGTACCCCCGACCACGTGCTTTGCACCGATCAGATCGGGCGTGACCTGCTCTCACGCATGATTTACGGGGGGCGCGTGTCGCTCCTGATCGGGGTGGCCGCCGTGCTGGTGTCCTCCACGATCGGCGTGTTGCTGGGGCTGGGGGCTGGCTACTTCGAGCCGTGGGTGGACTGGACGATCATGACGCTCGTGAACGTGATGCTGACGTTTCCGTTCGTGCTGCTGGCGCTCGCGGTGATTGCCGTTCTCGGTCCAAGCCTCGTCAACATGGTGATCGTGCTCGGCGTGGCCGACTGGCCTCTCTATGCGCGCGTCATCCGGGCGGAGACGATGACCCTGCGCGAACGGGATTTCATGACGGCGGCCCGCGCGCTCGGCATGAGCCACCTGCGCATCATCTTCCGGCAACTTCTGCCGAACCTCGTCTCGGTGATCGTCGTCATCGCCACCCTGCAGGTGGCGCGCGTGATCATCCTCGAATCCTTCCTGTCCTTCCTGGGATTGGGCGTGCAACCTCCCACGCCCGCGTGGGGCAACATGCTCGGCGACGGGCGGGTCTACATGCTGAACTCCTGGTGGATCGCGGCCTTTCCTGGGCTCGCCATCTTCATCACCACGCTCACCATCAACCTGATGGGCAACGCGCTGCGGGACTGGCTCGACCCCCACATGAAGCTCTGAGGGGCGCGACGGGAGCGCGATCGAGGAGCGCCACGGGTTCCCCGTTGGCGCGCCGAGCGTTGGGGGGGGTGTCGGGGGCCATGTCGGGGCCCCCCACGTGATCAGAGGCTACGTGGCACGCGCCGGCCATACCGGCTCGTTGTGGCCGAGCGGCACCGAAGGCCGGGCCCAACGTGGCGGTGTCTCGGAGAGTCGCACCACCGGCCCGAGATGGTGCAGCCGACCGACCGGCGTGTCGCTCGTCATCGACCAGCGCTGAAGCTCCTCGGGGGTGAATTCCTTCGGCACGTCCTTGAGCTCGGCGTCCGGCACCTGGCCGCGCCCGACCAACCAGCGCCCGGTCTGCGCCAGAGAGATCCGCACGAGCCAGCTGCCGCCCTCTCGCACGCGGCGGGCGAGGGCCACCAGCGCGCCGAACGCCATCAGATAGCCGGTCAGATAGTCGATCGCCGACACCGGATAGAATTGCGGGCCCGGCGCCGCACCGGGGAACAGCTCCCCCTGGCGGCTGGTAATACCGCTGACCGTCTGCACCACCGTGTCGAAGCCGCGGCGTGACGCCCACGGCCCGACGTGGCCGAAGGCACACAGCGAGACGAAGACGATGCCCGGCCGCAATTTCGCGAGCGCCTCGGGCGAGAGCCCGCGATTGCCGAGGGTGCCAGGCCGGTAACCTTGCGAGAACACTTCGGTCTCCCGCACCAGCCCGCGCAGGATCTCGAGATCCTTCGTCTCGCGCAGATCGAGATGGGCGGAGAGCTTGCCGTGGCCGGTGTCGTATTCCTGGTAGCCGATATTCGGCAGGTGCGCCCCGGTGATCTTCAAGACGTCGGCGCCGTGCTCGGCCAGAGTCCGGGCACAGGTCGGCCCGGCGAGGACCCGCGTCAGGTCGAGCACCCGGACACCCGACAACGGCCGATCGCCGTCGGGGAGCTTCTCCGGCGGGCTGTCGCCGATCTGGACGATCTCCATCAGCGGCAGCGAGGCGATCGCGGCGGCCTGCGGGTGCTTGGCCCATTCGTCCATGGTGCGCACCATGCCCCCCGCGCCCTTCGCGGCGATGATCGCCTCCTCGAGCTCGAGCGCGTCCCACTGCGCTACCGCTTTACGCACGGCCTCGCGATCCTCAGGCACACCGAGCACGCTGAGGGCGGCGGCGCGATGGTTCGGGAAATTGCAGTGGAGATAGCTCCAGCGGCCTTGCTTGGCCAGATAGACGCCCATCACCGTGTTGCGCTCGGTCGACACGTGCGCACCGTCCATCTTCATGTAGTGCCCGCTGCGGAGCGAGGCCGTCGCCTGGCGGGTATCGACCGCGACGTCCTGACCATGCCCGGTGCGGAGTGCCCACAGATCGGAGACGGCGAGGCCGACCGCCGCGAGCGCGGCGGCACTGGTCTCGCCGATGCGGAACGGCGTCGGCAATATCGGATCGGTGCCGCCGGTGATCTCGACCGTGCGGGCGCGCTCTTCGCCCCAGCCGGCGATCGGGAAGATCGTACGCAGAGCATCATTGGTCATGGCAAGGCCTTTTCCGTCGGATGCGCTGGGGCCTCCAAGTCGTAGGTGTTCATGTTGTACGCCAGCACCGCATAGCAGGCGATCAGATTCGTCAGGGCCATGGTCCCACGCTGCCCGAATCGGGCCGTGGCGGCATCGAATGTAGGCCGGCTGACCTTGCGGTTCTGGAGAAGCTCGCGGGTGAAGTCCACCACGGTTTGCTCCTCGGGATCGAGGTTGGCAAGCGCGTGCTTCTCGCGAATATCGTCCACAATGTCGTCTCGTACTCCGGCCTGCCGGGCCGCGGCGGCGTGAGCGTACCAGATGAAGGCACAGCTCATCTCCCTGGCCACAGAAATCATGACCAATTCTTGCAGCTTCGGCGGCAGGCTGGCCTCGTCGCGGAGGTAGATCCGCAGGGCTTCCAGTCTTTGCGCCATCTCGGGCATGTGCAGGAGGAGCGAGTAAGGGCCGATGTTGGGCCGGTTCGCTCGGCTCAGCATGAAGGCGTCATACGCGGGCTTTTCTTTCTCGACGATCTGATCTCTGCTGACGAGCGGTATACGGGCCATGGAACCTCCTTGGAGAGGTGACTGGGTGTCAGCGCGCCCGACGGGTGAAGGCCGGCATGACCTCGGTGGCAAACCACTCGAGCTGCTCGAGCATAAGCGACTCCGACGCGCCTATGGGATGGCTGACCGACACGCGCTCGAGCCCCGGATAGTCTTTCTCCACGCGCATGAGGGTGTCGATGATCTGTGCGGGGGGGCCGCAGAGGTAGGCGCCACTGCTGGCCGCTTCCTCGATCGTGGGGAGGCCGGCGTACGGCGCCCGCTTCGGATCGGCCATCACATCGATCTGCTCCGGGGAGAGCGAACGGACCAGGCGCAGGGGCCCGAACATCTTGAGGTTCTCCTCGAAGTACCCCGCGGCGGCCTTGATGGCCTCCTCCTGCGTCGCGGCGAGCTGGAAGTGGAATCCGATGCAGAGCCCCTCGCCCAGCTCGGTCTCGCACCCGGCCCGGCGGAGGGCGTCGCGGTAGCCCTCGACGACGGCACGCATGGCCCCGCCCTCGGCCACGCCGCCCCCGATGAGCCCCTTGATACCGTGCTTGACCATGAAGTCGAGGCCCCGCGGGGACGCGCTCTGGATGGGCTGCCAGCACTCCACGGGATGAACGGGCCGCGGCACCAGGGTGAGGTCCTTCAAATCGTAGCCGCGATACGGGACGCGGGCGGGAATGGTGTAGCGCTTCCCCTCGTGGGAGAACGCGGCGTTGTTGAACGCCTTGAAGATGATCTCGACCTGCTCCTCGAAGAGCTCGCGGTTGGCGGCCTGGTCGAGCAGCGGGGCTCCGAACGTATGCACCTCGCGGGTGTGGTAGCCGCGCCCGACCCCGAAGCGCACCCGGCCGCCGGTGAGCACGTCGACCATGGCGAAGTCCTCGGCCAGCCGGAGGGGATGCCACATCGGCGTGATGTTGAAGCCGCACCCCATTTTCAGCCGCTCGGTCTGGTGCGCGAGGTCGAGCGCCAGCAGGAGAACGTTCGGGATGCATTCGTAACCTTCCCGCTGGAAATGATGCTCGGCGAGCCAGAAGGTGTCGTACCCGCACCGGTCGAGCAGGCGCGCCAGGTTGCGCGCCTTGGCGTAGGTGGTGACGAGGTGCTCGTTCGGAAACACGCGGCTGTTCACGGCGGTGCCGCCGTAGCCGATGTCGTCCATGTCCACGTGGCCGGCGTACAGGCTGTCGAACTTGGTGATCATGTGCTCTCCCTTTCGCGATCTAGCCGCGGGTGCTCGGCGAGTCTCCGCCCGGCGGCCGCTCCCGGTCAGCCCCCAGAGGATAGCTCGTTCCGACGGTCGTCGCCGGGTCGGGTATCATCGAGCCGTTCGAGAACCAATGCGAGACAGGGAGAAAGCCATGCCGGTCGACAAGAACCTCATCGGCAGGAAGGGCGAGCCCGTGACGATGCACGTGGAGCGCGGGAAGATCCGGGAGTTCGCCCGCGCGATCAAGGACGATGACCCACTCTACTTCGACGAGGCGTACGCCACGCGCGAGGCCGGCGGGATCGTGGCGCCCGTGACTTTCTTGCAGACGGCCAGTCACTGGGACGACGGGCGCGGGCGGCCCCGTGTGCCGTTCGATCTCAAGCGCGTCCTGCACGGCGAGCAGGAGTACGAGTTCCTCGCGCCGATCCACGCCGGCGACGTGCTCACCGCCGTGAGCACGGTGGTGGACGTGTACGAGAAGCCCGGCAAGCGCGGCGGCAGCATGAACTTCGCGGTGATCGAGACGGAGTACCGCAACCAGGGGGGAACGCTGGTGGCCCGTGCGCGCAGCGTGACCATCGAGACCGGTCAGGTCGTCAAGGACTGAGGGAGCAGGGAGGAGCGATGGCTTCCGCCAAGCGCTACTGGGAAGACGTGAAGGAAGGGGACGCGCTGCCGGAGGTACGGGTGGAGAAGCTCACGCGGACTGACTTCGTGAAGTATGCGGGCGCGTCCGGCGACTTCAACCCGATCCACCACGACCAGACGTTCGTCGAGGCGTCGGGCAACCCGACCGTGTTCGCCATGGGCATGCTCAACGCGAGCATCCTGAGCCGCGTGGTGACGGCCTTCGCGGGCCGGCCCAACGTGCGCCGCTACAAGGTGCGCTTCGCCACGCGCGCCTGGCCGGGCGACGACGTCATCTGCCGGGGCCGGGTGACGCGCAAGCTCGAGCTGGGCGCCGAGAAGCTCGTCGAGGGCGAGCTCGAGGCCGTCAACCAGAAGGGCGAGACCTTGATCAGCGGCAGCTTCGTGGCGGCCCTGCCCTCGCGCGCTTGAGCGAAGGGCGACGTCGCGTCTAGCCCAACTTCCACGGTTTTGGAGCGGAATGCCGAGATTTCAGCTACTTGCGTGGGCATGTAGTGACTATGGTGACTACGCGGGGGCCCAGGTCCTCACCGGCTTCATGACCTCGGAC
>JAHFDK010000179.1 GCA_023249095.1 Candidatus Rokuibacteriota bacterium
GATTCGTTCGAGCGCTGGAGGAGTTTCTGGCGGCGTCGATGCCGACGCAGTGAGCGCTCGGCAGGCCGCCCGCGACTACCGGTCGATGCGGAAGCGGTCGATGGCCTCGGGGTCCAGCTCGACGCCAAGCCCCGGCCCGGGCGGAACTCGGATCTCACCGTTCACGGGGACGATGGGTTCGGTCACGACGTCGGCCGCCAGCGCTCCGCTGACGCCGACCGCGAACACGCCCTCCATGAGCGCGCCGGGCCAGGCCGCGCAGAGCTGGGCGACCGCGGCCGTCGCGACGCTCGTGCTGGGGTGGTTGCCCGGATAGATTCGCATCCCGGCGGCGCTCGCCAGCGCCCAGAGCCGCCAGACCCGATACATCCCGCCGTTCTTCGCGATCTTCGTCTGCACCACCGTGGCGGCGCGCCGGCGAATCACCTCGAGCAGCGAGTGGTCGGTCGAGACCGACTCGTCCGCCATGATCGGAATGCTGGTCGCCCGGCAGAGCGCGGCCAGGCCCTCCAGGTCCCAGATCGCGATCGGCTGCTCGGCGGCATCGATGTCGTAGGGCTCGAGCTTCCGGAGCAGGCTGAGCGCGGCATCGTACGAGAGCGCTCCGTTCGCGTCCACGCGGAGCACGATTCGGTCCCCGAAGTGGTTCCGGAGCGCCACGACGTTCGCCAGGTCCTGTCGCGGGTCGACGCCGATCTTCAGCCCGAAGTGCCGAAAACCGCGGTCGTAGAAGGCCTGCGCGGATTCCAGGAGCTCGGCGACGGTTGGCTTCATCGCGAGGAGGCCGGCGATCCGCACCCGATCCCGGCACTCGCCGCCGAGGAGCTTGTGCACGGGCAGTCCGACGGCCTTGCCGGCGATGTCGTACAGCGCATCCGCCACCGCGGCCTGCGCGTAGAGCGTGTTGTAGAAGGCCTCGTTCAGCGTGGTCAAGATTCCGGCGACGTCGAACGGCGAGCGCCCCGCGATCAAGGGCTCGAAGTGGTCCTTCACCAAGCTGACGAGGCTCCAGAGCAGCTCCGCGCTGCCCTGCCGGCGCCACGCCTGGGTCTCGCCGATCCCGACGATCCCCTCGTCGGTGTGCACCCGCACGATGAGCGTCTCGATGGTCTCACGGTCGCCACCCTGCGAGATCTTGAACGGCTGCGCGAAGGGCAGGCGAAGCGGGATGGTCTCGAGCTCGGTGATCTTCAAAGGCCTAGTCCCCCAGGCGCTCGATGCGGACGGCGCAGACCTTGTATTCGGGGATCTTCGACACCGGGTCGCTGGCGGAGTTGGTCAGGAAGTTGGCCGCCGATTCTTCGAGCTTCACGAACGGCACGAACACGGCGCCGGCGCGCACCGACTCCGTGACGCGCGCGTAGGCGTCGAGCTCGCCGCGGCGCGAGGCCAGACGGACGCGCGAGCCCGTGTCCACGCCGAGCCGCCGCGCATCGCTCGGATGGATCGCCACCTCCAGGCGCGGCGCCAGCTCGAGCAGGCCCTGCACGCGCCGGGTGAGCGTCCCGCCGTGCCAGTGGTAGAGCAGCCGGCCCGTGTTGAGGATGAACGGGAAGTCGCGATCGGGAAGCTCCGCCGCCTCGACCGTCTCTCGCGCGGCGATGAAGCGCGCCCGGCCGAGCGGGAAGGACTCCGCGTAGAGATACCGCGTGCCCGGGTGCTCCGCGGTCGGGCACGGCCACTGCAGACCACCCTCGCGATCGAGCCGCGCGTGCGAGAGCCCGGCCAGAAACGGCGTGAGGCGGGCCATCTCGTCGAAGATCGCCGCGGGGCCGTCGTAGTCGAACTGCCGCGCCACGTTCACGCTGAGCTTCGCGGCGACCCGCTTGGCCAGCTCGGACGTGATCCACCAGTCGGGCTTCGTCCGTCCCGGCGGCGGGAGCGCCTGGCGCACGCGCTGCACCCGCCGCTCGGAGTTGGTGAACGTGCCCTCCTTCTCGGCGAACGCGGCCGCCGGCAGGAACACATTCGCGCGCTCGGCGGTCTCGTGCAGGAAGAGGTCCTGAACGACGAGGAAGTCGAGCTGCCCGATCGCCTTCTCGGCGTGATGGAGGTCGGGCTCAGAGAGCAGGGGATTCTCGCCCACGACGTACATCGCGCGCGTCTCGCCGGAGAGGCAGCCTTCGACCATCTCGGTCACGACACGGCCCATGCGGTCCGGCGGCCTCGTGCCCCACGCCGCCTCGAACTTCGCGAGCGTCTCGGGAGCGTAATTCTGGTAACCGGGGAGGTTCGTCGGAATGCAGCCGGCGTCGCCGCAGCCCTGGACATTGTTCTGGCCGCGGAGGGGCGAGATGCCGCTGCCCGGGAAGCCCATCTGCCCGGCGACGAGCGAGAGGTTCAGGAGCGCGTGCGCGTTGTGGATGCCGTTGACGTGCTGGGTGATGCCCATGCCCCAGATGAGACTTGAGCCGGCGAAGGGGGGACGGGCGTACCAGCGCGCGGCCTGGGCGATGTCCTGCGAGGGCACACCCGTGACGCGCGCGGCGTAGTCGAGCGTGAACGGCGCCAGCGACTCGCGCCAGGCGTCGAATCCCTCGGTGCGCCCTTCGATGAACTCGCGCGCCGCGAGCCCCTCGTCGAGGATCAGGCGGGCCATCGCGTTGAAGAGCGGGACGTCCGTGCCGGGGCGCTGCTGGATCCAGAGGTCGGCCTGGTCACACAGCTCGACGCGCTTGGGATTGACGACGATCAACCGCGCCCCGCGGCTCACGGCGCGGCGGAAGCGGATCGCGATGACCGGGTGGTTCGCCGAGGCGTCAGCCCCGACGACCATCAGGCACCCCGATTCCTCGTAGTCCTGGTACGAGTTCGACGTGGCGCCCGAGCCCATGGAGGCGAGCATCGCCTCGACCGAGGGCGAATGGCAGAGCCGCGTGCAATGATCCACGTCGTTGGTCCGCATCACGACGCGGCAGAACTTCTGGATGACGTAGCCGTCCTCGTTGGTGGCTTTGGCGCTGGCGAGGGCGCCGAAGCGTCCGTGGCTCTTCGCGAGCCCCTCGGCCGCAGCGTCCAGCGCCTCGTCCCAGCCGACCTCGACCCAGTGCCCGTCGCGGCGGATCATCGGGCTGGTGATCCGGTCGTGCGCGTGGATGAAGCCCGTGCCGAAGCGCCCCTTGACGCACAGCATGCCGAGGCTCGACTTGTTCGACGGCACGTCGTCGGCCATCACCGTGAGCTGCTGCGTTTCGCGCACGGCCACATTGATGCCGCAGCCGACGCCGCAGTAGGGGCAGGTGGTCTCGACGCGTCGCGCGATCTTGGCGGGCGTCTCTTTCGGCCGCAGCGCGCCCGTCGGGCACGTCGCCACGCACTGGCCGCACGAGGTGCAGACCGACGAGGCCATCGTGCTGTCGCCGAAGACGCCGACCTTGGTCGCGTGGCCCCGGCCCAGGAGCGCGATCGCCCCGATCTGCTGGACGTCGTCGCACGCGACGGCGCAGCGGCCGCAGAGAATGCACGCCTCGCGGTCGAGGACGAAGAAGGACTTGCTCGCGTCCACCTCGAAACGATGGAGCGGCGCCCATCGCGGCTCGAGCAACCCGTGTCGTGCTCCCGCGTCGCTGAGCTGGTTTGTCGGGAGAAGGGGGCTCCGCCCCCCTCTCGACTCCCCCGCGAACACGCGCGGCGGCAGCATCGAGCGGGTGAGGTCGAGGACCGCCGTGCGCACGCGAAGCGCGTCGGCGTGCTCGGTCGAGACGACCATGCCCTCGCGGGCGGGCAGGTGACAGGAAGCCGGGAGCCCGCGCTGGCCTTCGACGTGAACGAGGCAGGTCCGGCAGGCGCCGAGGGGCGCCCGGTCCGGGTCCTTGCACAGTTGCGGCAACGGGATCCCCAGGCGGTTCACGCCGTCGAGGACGGTAGCGCCCTCGGCCAGCTCGACGATCCGGTCGTCGATGGTGAGCTTCATCGGCGTCCTATGATACGCCGAACTCCCGCGAGAACTCGGCGAGCCCGGAGAGCACGGCGAACGGCGCCGCCTGCCCGAGGCCGCAGAGCGAGGCGAGCTGGATGACCTCGCTGAGCGATCTCACGGCCGCCTGATCGACCGGGGCGTCGAGCATCGCGAGGAGCCGCGCCGTTCCCTCGCGGCACGGCGTGCACTTGCCGCACGACTCGCGCGTGTTGAAGGCGAGCAGCGTCCGCACCGCGTCGCGCACGGACGCTCGCTCGTCGAGCGCGACGACGCCGCCGGTGCCGGGATTCACGGGGCCCCGCGGGATCAGCGGCTCGTCGAAATGACGGGGAGGCACGACGCTGCCCGACGGCCCGCCGACCACGGCGGCGCGGATCGGCCGACCGGTCGACGACCCCCCGCCGAGCGTGTCGATCAGCGTCCGGAGCGTGCAGCCGAGCTCCATCTCGACGATCCCCGGCCGCCTCACGTGCCCCGAGAGGCCGAAGAGCTTCGTGCCGTGGCCCCCGCCGAGTCCGGCGAACCATGCGCCGCCCCGCGCGACGATCGACGGCACGGCGCAGAGCGTCTCGACGTTGTTGATGACCGTCGGCTTGCCCCAGAGCCCCGACTCGACCGGAAACGGCGGGCGCGTGCGCGGCATCGCGCGGCGGCCCTCGATCGACTCGAGCAGCGCTGTTTCCTCGCCGAGGACGAAGCCGCCGGCGCCCCGCCGGATCTCGAGCTCGAGCGAGAAGTCCGAGCCGAGAATGCGCCGGCCCACCAGCCCGCACGCGCCAGCCTGCGTGAGCGCCACGGCCATGCGCGCAGCCGAGAGCTCGGCCTCGCCATGGATATAAAGGATGCCGCCCGAGGCGCCGGCCGCGAACGCCGCGAGGAGCGTCGCCTCGAGCAGCCGGTGCGGATCGCCCTCCATCAAGTGGCGGTCCTTGAAGATGCCCGGCTCGCCCTCCTCGCCGTTCACAACGATGTACTTCGGCGTCCCCGGGGCGGCCCGGCACGCGGCCCACTTCACGGCCGTCTGGAAGTAGGCCCCGCCGCGTCCCGCCAGCCCTGCGGCCCGCACCTCCTCGATGACGCGCTCGGGCCGGCCGTCGCTCAGCGCCTGCGCGAATGCCGCGTACGCGCCATGGCGGAGCGCATCGGCGATGTCGCCAGGGTCGGTCACTCCGCAGTGCTCGAGCAGCACGCGGCGCTGGGGCGCCATGAACTCGGGGGCGACGTCGCGCGGCGCCTCGCGCGCGTCCCCCGCCAGGGCGTCGAGCAACCGCGGAACGTCGGCGGCGCCGACGGGCCCGGCGACGAGCGGCGGCTGCCCGTCTCGCGCGACGGTGACGGTGGGAGCGGCCCAGCACATCCCGTTGCAGCCGGCGGCGCCGACCGCGAACGGAAGCGTCCGGCGCGCGACCTCGTCGCGGAGTCTCTCCAGCGTGGCGGCGGCGCCGACGGCCATCGAGCAGGCGCCGACGCCCACGGCGATCCGGGCGCCCGCGCGCCGCCGGCCGGCCGCGCTCACCAGCGCCGCGAGGCGCTCGGACGGAGATCCCGAGACGACCGGCAGCGTGGCAACGACCGGTGCGGCGCTGTGTCCAGCGTGAGCCGGCGCCGAGAGCAACGCATCGATGTCGTCGGGCTCGACGCGTCCCCGATAGGCGTGATCGACCTCGACCACCGGGGCGATCGAACAGGCAAAGGCGCAGTCCAGCTCTTCGAGCGTGACGGCGCCGTCGACCGTCGTCTGGCCGGCGCGGACGCCGAGTGTCTGTTCGCAGGCGGCGAGCAGCGCGCGTCCTCCGCGCACCTGGCAGCTCACCCCGGTGCAGACGCGGACGAGCCGGCGCCCCGGCCGCGTGAGCCTCAGCTCGGGATAGTGGCTCGCGACACCCCAGACCTCGCTCTTCGGCACGCGCAGGTGCGCGGCGATCTTCTCGAGCGTGTCGGGCGAGAGCCAGCGTTCGGCGTGCTGGGCCCGCTGGAGCGCCGGCAAGAGCCACGTGCGCTCGCGGGGGAATTCCGAGGGAAGCTCCGCAGGGTCGCTCAGCCTACGACTCGAGCTTCGCGAAAAAATCCTTCAGCGTCGGCGCCCATGTCGCCCACTCCGGGCCGCTGGCCGAGTGTCCGAGCTCGGTGTCGATCTCGAAGTATGTGGCGTCCACGCCGGCCGTGGCGAGCTTGTCCATCACCGCGGGGGCGATCGACGGCGGGAAGAGCTTATCGGTCCGAGACAGCACGTAGAGCACCTTCGCGCGGATCCGGCTGAACTCCCGCTCGGCGTCGTACCTCACGGCCGCCTTCCGCAGCGTCACCATCGAGTTGGGATCGAAACGCCGCGTCCAGATCTCGGCGATCTGTCGCAGGCGCGCCGCGCGCTGCGCGGGGTCGGCGATCGTGCGGGCGAGCGCCGCGTCCTGGCCGTAGCGCGTGAGCGTCTCGATGCGGAGCTCGAGCAGGGTCGGGAAGATCCCGCCGCGCTCGTAGTGCCAGCCACCGTTCCAGTTCGGGTCCGTGGCGAAGCGATCCTGGAGCGTCTTCACGGCGGCGTCGCCCCCGGACCCCTTCGGCGCGGAGACGACCGGCACGATACCGCGCATGAAGGTTGGGTACGTCACCGCCCACTGGAAGGCCTGGTAGCCGCCGTACGACGGCCCGGCGACGGCCACGAGGTGCCGGACGCCGAGGCCGTCGAGCAGGAGCTTCTGCGCGCCGATGATGTCGCGCAACGTGATGTCCGGGAAGTCGGGTCCGTAGGGCTTGCCGGTTCCTGGATTGACACTCGCCGGCCCCGTGGAGCCGAACGACGAGCCGAGCATGTTGGACGACACGACGAAGTAGCGGTCAGTGTCGATCGCCTTGCCGGGGCCGACGAGGCCGTCCCACCAGCCCGCCGTCGGGTCGGCCGGGTCTTTGCCCGCCGCGCGGTGGTTACCGGTGAAGCCGTGGGTCACGAGGATCACGTTGCGGCCGTCTGGGCCGAGCCGCCCGTATGTCTCGTAGGCGAGCGTCAGCTCCGGCAATACCTGGCCGCTCTCGAGCTTGAAGGTGGGGACCGTGAAGCTGTGGCTCATGGTCGCCAAGCATAGGCCGCGCGCCGTCGCAGCGCAACGGCGCGATGCGTCGCGGAAGGGATACGTCTTGAGCCCGCCGGGTGTGCGTGCTAGGAATGCGAGGGATGGATCGGGAGACGACCGAACGCTTCGACGATGTAACCCACCGCTTCGACGTCATCGATCAGCGCTTCGGTGCGGTCGACCAGCGCTTCGATGGGGTGGATCGCCGGCTCGACGCGATGGACCAACGTTTCGACGGCATGGACCGTCGTTTCGACGCGATGGACCAGCGATTCGACAGGATGGACCAGCGATTCGACAGGATGGACCATCGGTTCGACACGATGGACCGGCGGTTTGGCGCGATGGAGCAGCGGTTCGACGCGACGGATCGCAAGATCGACGAAAAGTTCGAGGAATCAAAGCGCTATTTCGGTGTCTTGGCCGAACGCCTCGAGAGCATGGTCACTCTTATCGCCGAAGGCCACCGTAGCCTGGAGGGTCAACTCCACGAGTTTCGAGCGTGGACCGAGACGGCCGTCGGAAAGCTGGATCAGCGCGTCATGCGTCTCGAGTCGCGGCGCCGGCGTGGGGGCTCCGGTCGGTGAGCTCGTCAAACGCCCGAGGCGACGCCGATATGGAGCGCGATCGTCCCCAGGCCGAAGCACCGGTAGCGCACCTCGCGTAACCCCACCTTTTCCATCATCCGCGCCAGCTCGTCCGGCGTGACGAAGCGCTCCACGGACTGCGGCAGGTAGGTGTACGCCTGGCGGTCGCCGGCCACGAGGGCGCCGATGGCCGGCACCACGTGGTTGAAGTACGCGCCAAACACGGCGCCCCAGACGGGCAGCGCCGGGCGCACGATGTCGAGCGTGACGACGCGGCCGCCACCCATCGTCACGCGGCGCATCTCGGCGAGCCCACGTTCCAGATCTTCCAGGTTCCGCAAGAGGAACGCCGACAGCACGCAGGCGAACGCCCCGTCGCGGAACGGCAGCGCGAGCGCGTCCGCGACGAGGAGCCGGGTGCGCGTCACACGGCGGGCGTCGAGTTTCGCCTGACCGACCCGCAGCATGCCTTCGGAGAAATCGGCGCCGGCGACGAAGCGTCTGGCGTCGCGCGCGCGGACCGCGATGGCGAGGTCGGCCGTGCCCGTGGCCAGATCCAGCACGGGTCCCGCGGGAGCGTCGGCGACCGCGTCCGCCGCGCGGCGCCGCCAGGCGTGGTGCCGGCCGCCCGTCATGAGGGAGTTCATGAGGTCGTAGCGCCGGGCGATGCGCGTGAACATGCCCCGCACGGCCGCGGCCTTCGCCGGCGAGAAAATCGGCGGCGCTGGCACTATCGCAGGCCGAGCACCACGGCGGCGAGGACGATCAGCGCGATGTAGCCGTTCACGTTGAAGAACGCCACGTCCAGACGCGAGAGATCGCGCGGGTTCACGAGCGAGTGCTCGTAGGCGAAGAGCGCGATGACCGCGAGCCAGCCGACCCAGTAGATGGGGCCGAGCGCCACCTGCCAGCCCAGCACCGCCAGGGCCAGCGCCGTGAGCGCGTGATTCACCCGAGCCGCGATGAGCGACGCGCGAACGCCGAAGCGCGCGGCGACGGAGTGGAGCCCCTGCGTGCGATCGATCTCCACGTCCTGGCATGCGTAGATCAGGTCGAAGCCGCCGATCCAGGTCGTGAGCGCGAACCAGATCACGAACGCGGGCGGGTCGAACTGGCCGCGCACGGCGATCCAGCCGGCCGCGCCGGCGATGCCGTCGGTGAAGCCGAGCACCCAGTGCGAGAGCCACGTGAAGCGCTTCGTGTAGTGGTAGCCGACGAGGAAGACGAGCGCGAGCGGCGCCAGCATGAAGCAGAGCGGGTTCAACATCCACGCCGCGACGACCATCAGCAGCGCGCCCGCGATCGCCAGCGCGCGCATCTCGCCCACGCCCAGGAGCCCCCGGGGCAGGTGCCGCCCGGCCGTCCGGGGATTCCTGGCGTCGATGAAGCGGTCGACGACGCGGTTCGCCGCCATGGCGCACGTGCGGCCGCCGACCATCGCGGCCGTCACCCAGCCGAGCGTCCGCCAGCCCGGCCAGCCGCCGGCGGCGAGCACCATGGCGATGTAGGCGAACGGCAGAGCGAACAGCGTGTGCTCGAACTTGATCGCCTCGAGCACACGCGCCAGCTTGCTCAGAGCCCGTATTCCTTCCAGCGCCGCGTGACCCGCTCGCGCATCTCGGCGGTCATCACGATCTCGTCGGGCCAGGGCTGGGCGACGTCGTCGAGCGCGCTCTTTTCCGTCGCGTCGACACCGAGCTTACCGCCGTAGCGGTGGCGCAGCGCCGCATGATCGAGGTCGTCCATCGGCCCCTCGACGATCATCAGGTCGCGCCGAGGGTCAATATTGCCGGTCGCGCGCCAGGCGACCTCCGAGAGGTCGTGGACGTTCACGCGCTCGCTGACGACGACGATGGTCTTCGCCAGCATCATGAGCCCCATGCCCCAGAGCGCAGTCATGACTTTCCGGGCGTGGCCGGGATAGCGCTTCTTGATCGAGACGATCACGAGGTTGTGAAAGATGCCCTCCGCCGGCATGTTCATGTCCACGACCTCGGGAAGCAGGAGCCGGATGACGGGCAGGAAGAGCCGCTCGGTCGCTTTGCCGAGCCAGTAGTCTTCCTGCGGCGGGCGACCCACGATCGTCGTCGGATAGATGGGCAGCGCGCGACGGGTCACCGCCGTCAGATGAAACACGGGGTAGTCGCGCGCGAGCGAGTAGTAGCCGGTGTGATCACCGAACGGCCCCTCGCGCCGGCGCTCGCGCGGGTCCACGTAGCCTTCGAGCACGATCTCGGCTTGCGCGGGCACCTCGAGATCGTTCGTCACGCAGCGCACCAGCTCGACGCCGCCGCCGCGGAGCCAGCCGGCGAAGACGACCTCGTCGACGCCCGGCGGCAGCGGGGCGGACGCGGCGTAGATCATCGCGGGGTCGCCGCCGAGCGCGATCGCCACGGGCATGCGGGCGGAGGGCCCGGGGCGCTCTTCGGCAACCCGGTGGTGCTCGGCGCCGCCCTTGTGCGTCTGCCAGTGCATGCCGAGCGTCCGGTCGTCGAACACCTGAAGACGATACATGCCCACGTTCCGCTGGCCGGTGAGCGGATCGCGGGTGAACACGGCCGGCAGCGTGATGTAGCGGCCCCCGTCGGCGGGCCAGCAGCGGAGCGCCGGCAGCCCGGCGAGCGAGGGGTTCGCCGTCTCGACGGCCTCCTGACAGGGCGCCCCGGAGACGTGCCTCGGCCCCGCCTTCACGAGGTCGAAGAGCGTGCCGAGCTTCGCGAGCCGCTCGGCGAACGTACCCGGGAGCTTGAGGTCGAGGAGCTTCGCGACGCGCTCGCCCAGCTCGTCGAGGTGGCTCAGGCCGAGGGCGGCGCTCATCCGGTCCTGCGAGCCGAACGCGTTCACGAGCACGGGCATGTCGAAGTCCTGGACGCGCTCGAACAGCAGGGCCACGTTCTGCTCGGGCGGGCCTTTCGACACGCGGTCGGTGATCTCGGTAATCTCGAGGTCGCGCGAGACGGGGACCGTGACCCGGCGTAGCCGACCGCGCTTCTCGAGGTGCGCGACGAACTCCCGGAGGTCGGTGAAGCTCACCCTACCTAAATGAGGCCCGCCAGCAGGAGCGTCACCACCATCGGTGGTAGGACGAACGCCCGCGTCGAGGTGTCGCACGGCGACCGCATGCGCGACATTATTGCATAGGGCCCCGCGCTCCAGTCATACTCGGAAGATGTCGAGCGTTCCGAAGAAGCACGAGGTTACCAGGGACCTCCTTGACAGCCTCAGCGAGGCGCTCGTCCTCCTCGATCCCGCGCTCGAGGTGCTCGAGTGGAACCTGCCCATGGAGCGCCTGAGCGGGGTGATGCGGGCCGATGCCGTCGGTCGTGACGTCGAGGCGGTCCTGCCGTTGTTCCGCGACCCCGCGCTCGCCCCGCTCGTGCAGCGCGCCCTCGCGGGCGAGACACCCGGGACGGCCGAGCTGCCGCACACGACACCGGGCGACGACCGGATCCTGTGGCTCGAGGCACGCTGCGTCCCGTGGCGCGACGGCGAGGGCCGGGTCGCGGGCGCGGCGGCGTTTTTCACCGACGTGAGCGACCCCCAGCGCCGCGCGCTCCTGCTACACGCGATGGAGGCCATCGGCCAGTCGCTCACCTCGTCGCTCGACCTCAACGAGGTGCTCGACACCATCGTCGGCAAGGCGCTCGAGGTCATGGGCGCCGAGTCGGCGATGGTCGTCCTGGGCGACACCGCCGCGAGCGAGTTCCGCGTCATGCGGGCGGCGGGCCGCCTGAGTCAGCAATACGCGGTGGTCGGCACGATTCCGATCGGCGGCGGCCCCATCAGTGTAGCGGTGCACGAGGGACGCACGGTGGCCACGCGAAACGTCCTGACCGACTCGAAGCTCTGGCTGGCGCCCGCCCGCCGCGCCGACATCGAGCGGGAGGGCTTCAAGGCTACAGCGGCGGCCCCGCTCGCCGTGAAGGATCGGATCCTCGGCGCGCTGGTCGTCCACTACTGGACCGAGCATACCTTTGGGAGCGAGGAGATCGCCGCGCTCGAGTTCCTGGCCAAGCAGGCGGCCATCGCGATCCGGAACGCGTCGCTCTACGAGGCCGAGCACGCCGAGGCCGGCCGCATCCGGGCGCTGACGACCGTCAACCGTCGCATCTCGAGCGCGCTCGAGCTGGACGCGCTGCTGCGAGCCATCTCCGAGTCGGCCGCCGAGCTCACCGGCGCGCGCCTGGCGACCTTCTGGCTGGCCGACGAGCAGCGCCGTATCCTCTCGTTCACGAGCGGCACCGTTCCCGAGATGATCGAATCGTTCTCGCCGCGGATCATGTCCTACGACCAGGGCGGCGTCGGCTGGGTCGCCCGCCACCACACGCCTCTGGTCGTCGATGACATGCTCGCCGACGAGCGGCTCGTGAATCGCGCCTGGACGGAGCGGTGGGGGATCCGCAGCTTCGTCGGGTACCCGGTCCTCGCCGGGGAAGAGCTGCTCGCGGTCATGGCGCTCGGCCACTCCGAGCCGCTGCGCTTCGGCAAGGACAAGCAGGACCTCATCGATCTGTTCCTCGCCCAGGCGGCCATCGCCATCCAGAACGCGCGGCTCTACCGCGAGGCGCAGCGGCGGCGCGACGTCGCCGAGGTGCTGGCGCGCC
>JAHFDK010000451.1 GCA_023249095.1 Candidatus Rokuibacteriota bacterium
CTCGAAGACGTGAAGGCCGGCTCCTCCGGGCCCGTGCTCTACCAGCTCTATCTCCTGGGGGGTCGCGCCGCCGGCGAGGCGGTCATCGAGCGAGCCCGCGTCGCCGGGTTCGCCGGGCTGATCGTCACGATCGACACGCCAGTCTCCGGGTTTCGCGAGCGCGACCATCGGAACGGCATGAAGGAGCTCATCAGCGGGAGTCTGCTGCAGAAAATCCCGTTCCTGCCGAATATCCTTTCACACCCGGGTTGGCTCATCGGCTTCTTGCTCGACGGCGGTATTCAGGATGGCTAGACGGCGAGTTCTGCTAGTCGGTGGCGAGTCTGGAGTGGTTGGGGTGCTCCGCGAGTACTTCCATCAAGGCGATGATTACGAGGTCGAGTCCGTTGAGTACTGCGACGATGCCCTGGCGACCCTGCTACGTCGGCCGTTTGACCTGGTTCTGCTTTTAGGCCTCCGAGCCCCTTGGAGGACGTGGCCCAGCTTGAGCTATCCGGCACGGCGTATCGGCAGCGAGTCCGCCATGCTGTTCCTCAAACAACTGCGTTCCCTCCATCATCCAGTCCCGGTAGTCGTCGTCTCGGGTGCGCCGAGCGCGAACGCGGAGGCAGAGACGCTGAGTTGTGGTGCGTTCGCCTTTGTCCCTAAGCCGGTCAATCTGCGCGAACTGGATGACCTGGTCGCCCGCGCCATCGCGTCCGCGCCTCGTGGTGGACGAACGGGACGCGCGGAGAAGGGGGGCTGACCATGGCCGAGTGCGACGTCCTGATCGTCGGGGAGGACGGCCAGGTTCGCCAGGTGCTACACCAGATCTTTCTCGTGTCCGGCTACAAGTGCCTCCTGGCCAGCGACGGGCACGAGGGGCTCGAAGTGTTCCGTCGGTCGCACCCTGCGCTGATCGTCACCGCCCGCGCTAGCCACGCGCTCACCGCCCCTCATCCTCCGCATCTCTCCGGCATCGATCTGCTCTCGCAAGCCCGCCAGGAGGACCCGGACGTGGCTGTGATCGTCGTAGGGGGATCGATAAATGTCGGAGAACTCCTGATCGCCGCCGAGCGAGCGCTTGAGGCTCATCATCGAGCACCGCCGGAACCAGCGCCAGCGCCGGCTCTAACACACCGATCAGACGACGCCGGGATGCGCTGGGGCACTCCAGAGCAGTTCCTCGAAGCCTTCGAGTACCGCAGTCGCAAATACCCGTTGGACCCACAGTTTTCTGTCGGGATTCCGATCATTCGTGCGTGGATGAATCTTCGTTCCAGACAAACCGTCTCGCAGGCCGATCTAGATGGATTATTGCGGCAGTTCGCGCCAGATGCCGAGGGCACGTGGATTTACGATCTGTGGTCCCACGTTGTGCGTTGGGGCGCGGAGCTAGAACTGTCGGTGCCGAGCCGACATCCGTGGGGGCGAGCTTAGCTGAAGCCGGAGCGTCCAGGACCGTCTACGCTCCACCTGCCTCCCCGACACCGTGGACCCGCGTGGGCCGAAGGGAGGCGGGCGATGAAACGGTCTGTCGGTGTCCTCGTCCTGCTCGTTGTATTGCTGATACCGCGAGAGGCGTCGCTGTGGACGGAGGTGCGACACGGAGAGTCTCCGAAGTTCTCTGTCCCGACGTCCGGCAGCTACTGCCTCACTGTCACCGGCTATTACACGAAGACAGACATGCTCGCCGCTGCAGGCGTGGTCAGGGTCAAGTGGGAGTCGCAGAACCCCGCGAAGCGCCGGAACGAGATGCTAGCTCTACGTACGGCCTTTCTCGACTGGTTCGTTGACGAGTGGGTCCGGCAGAACGGGACGCGGGAGGAAGCTATCTTTCACGTTCGGACCTATCCGTTCCAGACGGACCCGCAATCCGGGTCCGCTACGCTCGCCCCAGGATGCAGATGAAGACCTAGCCCGGAAAATTCACGAACGATGAAAGAGAAGAGCCACCGAGCTCTGCGTAGGTGCTATAGAAGCGGTGTCGAGGCGCTTCAGGGCACTCAAACGCGGAGGCTCGATGGCCACAGCCTGTATAGCGCAGAGCGTCCTCCCGGTCCACGGGATTTCGAAGCCGATCATCGCTCGGTTCGACCGGCCGCCGCACCATCGGTCGGCAAACCGCCGCGCTGGTGCAGGCGATTCTCGCGGATCGTCCCCATGGCGTCCAGGTCGGTCAGGAGGGTCACGGCGTGACTGTACAGGACGGCTGCTGGGCCGAAAAGGTCCAGAATCGGATACAGGCTCGCGTGAGCGAAGACGGCGCTTGACCGTCAAGCCCACCTCCTTTAGGTTCCCATCAATGCCGTCGTGGCTCTCGCGGCCCGTGCTGGCTCGGCTCTCGCTCGCCACCCTCCTAGTTCTCGTCTCCCAAGGGCTCGCCCTCGGGGCGGAGTTGCATCTGAGGGAGACCTTGTTGCAGGCCCAGCGCGACCGAGTCACAGCCACCATTACCGCCGTCGTGGACCACATCGGCGACGACGCTCACATCCTGAGCGAGGATTGCGACCTCCACGTCCCACTCCGCAGCCGTGACATCCGCGTCCCCTTTATCGGTGAGCTGAAGAATGCGTGCTCGGAGAGACCTCCGGGCACCACGCTGGCCTTCTGGAGTGAACGCATCTACGACGAGACGCATGGGCTGGCGGTCTCGGTGACCGGAGCATTCCGCATCTGGCTGGAACACCCACCGGCGGGGAACGCCATCCAGACCGAAGGAGCACGGGTGCCGTGGTACCGCGACTCGAACCCGGATCACCAAGTGGAACTCCACCCCCTCGTGCAGGTTGGGACGCTGGATTTTCGCGCTCACATTAAACGCATCCAGCAGGGCAACAACGTGTTCACCGGATTCGGACCGGCCCAGCTCTCCACGATCCTGAACAAGACACTGACGATCCAGCGGATCACCATTCAGGGCGAGTCCCACGTGAGAATCCGGGGCACCAAGACCGGCAACAATCATTGGAACCTGCGGGCGCGGATCGCTGGGGCACCGGAGGCACTCGCAGACGGCACTCGGGTCCGTCTGGACATTCTCGACGGCAACCAGGTCGTTCCCGGGGCGCTGGGCCTCCGCGCGGTGACGATCACCGGCACCGGGGCGGACACGCAACTCCAGGCTATGGCTTCCGGAGACCTCGTGCGGTTCCAAGCCCTGATTCGGATGCACCTGCCCTCGCTACTTGACCCATTGAGCACTACGGCGCAGACAATCGCGCTACCTGTCGAGTTCGTCCTGCTGCATTTGGAGGCCAACTAGCGTTTCCGGCTGTAACGGCCCTGGTGCGCGTCCCGGCGTTCGGTTAGACTCCCCACCAGCCATCCTCCACCGAGGTGCCGATGCGCCTGATCGGGCTCGCGGTCGTTCTCGCTGTCAGCCTCGCTCTCGCGCCGCTCGCGACCGAGGCACAGCAGGCGGCCAAGATGCCTCGAATAGGCGTCCTGTCGACCGGCATAGCCGGGGCCGCTGCTTCCCGGGACCCCAAACTGCAAGAGGCCTTCCTTCAAGGATTACGTGACCTCGGTTACGTCGAGGGTCGCAACGTCGTGATTGAATACCGATCTGCCGAGGGGAAGTTCGAGCGACTCCCCGCTCTCGCGGCCGAACTGGTTGCGCTTAAGGTTGATGTCATCTGGGCCGGATCCACGCCCCAAGCCCTGGCCGCCAAGCAAGCGACCAGGACTATCCCCATTGTCTGCGCTTCTGCTGGCGATCCGGTGGCGGACGGGCTCGTCAT
>JAHFDK010000180.1 GCA_023249095.1 Candidatus Rokuibacteriota bacterium
GACCTCGAGATCTCCGCGCAGGAGGTCGCTCCCGACGAGGTCTTCGAAGAGTCCCACGACACCACGGGGGAGCTGACGGAGAAGCAGCGGAGCATCTTCAGGGGGCTGACCCTTCCGGACAACGGCGAGCTCGCGCCCCAGTGGCGAAAATTCCTCGACCATCCTGCGCTGGACGAGACGAAGATCGCGGTCGTGCGCGGATACCTGCAGCGCGAGTTCCCGTTGTGCGCGGTCTACGACTTCTACGATTTCCAGCGCAACGCGCAGGTCTTCCAGCTCCAGGACAACCACGGCAAGGTCACGCAGCTGATCACCATGACCGCGGAGTTCTTCGATATCCACCGGGATCTCGAGATCCGCGCGTGGATCGAAAAGCATCGACTCGCGCACGCGATGCGGCAGGCGGGGCAGGCGGGCGTGCTGGTCTCGCCGGCCGGGCTCCAGATCGAAAAGCGCTGAGGATCATCCCGTCGCGCCGGTCCAGCTCCAGAACATCGCTCGTTCGAGCGTGAGTCGAATGACGGTCGCGGTTTCCCGGTCGAGCCCCAGCGCGCGGTATTGCACGTACTTGTCCCGCAGCAGATCGACGGCTCCCGCCCGCTCGGGACCGTCGGTGAGAATGTCGGCGCGTCCCTGTACGATCACCCAGCAGAGCCGCGTCCACTCTTCATCGTAGCGGTCGACGACCAGCGACACCCGCGGGTTCTCCGCGATATTGCGTAGACGCCGGAGCCCCCCCGCCTGGGTCCGCTTGGGCTTGGCGTCGATCGCGGAAAAGCACGCCCGCCCGTCGAAGACGTAGCACACCGGCACGACGAGCGGCTGACCCGCCCGGTCGGCCGTACCGAGCCGCGCGACCCGACTCTCGCGCAGGAGCTCGGCCGCGAACGCGGGTAGGGCGACGCTCACTGGATGAGCTTCGCGTATTGGTCCAGGAGCGGCAGCACGGCGTCGCGGCCCTCCGACGGCAATCGCAGGATGGCGCGCGTGATCCCGGCGTTGGCGTAGGCGTCGAGCGTGGCGCGTTCCGCCTTCGCCGCGAACACCGACACCGAGATCGTCGCGGGATCCCGGCCGGCCTTCGCCGCACGCGCCCTCAGGTCGGCGAGTCCCGGCAGGATCGCTTCGGCGTTGCGCCCGCGCGGGAACCAGCCGTCGCAGAAATCCACGATGCGCCGGAGCGTGTGAACGCTCTCGCCGCCCAGCAGCACCGGCGGGTGCGGCTTCTGGACCGGCTTTGGATACGACCAGATCGGGTCAAAGTTGACGTACTCGCCGTGGAACTCGGCCGCTTCTTTCGTCCAGATCTCCTTCATCGCGAGGATCCGTTCCCGGAGCAGCCGGAAGCGCGTCTTGAAGACCGTGCCGTGGTTCTCCATCTCTTCGGCGTTCCAGCCGGCGCCGATGCCGAACAGGAACCGTCCATTCGAGATGAGATCGAGGCTCGCAATGGTCTTCGCGAGGGTGATCGGGTCGTGCTCGATGACGAGGCAGATGCCGGTGCCGATCTTGAGGCTGCGCGTCGCGGCCGCGGCCGCGGTGAGCCCGACGAACGGGTCCAGCGTGTGCGAGTACTCCTTGGGCAACGGGCCGCCGCCCGCGAACGGCGACCGCCGGCTCATCGGAATGTGGGTGTGCTCGGTCACGAACAAGGACTCGAACCCGCGCTCCTCCGCGGCCCGCGCCAGCTCGTCGATTCGGATCGAGTAGTCCGTCGGAAAGATGAAGACGCCGTAGTGCATGAATTCCCCCCTTGGTGGCCGGCCGCCGCCGCTCAGGCGGGCGCCGGCGAGAGCGAGAAGTGAGTGTGCCGATTCGGCCCTCGCCGGACGTGACGACCTCCATGCCCAGGACATCGCGGTAAAGGGCACTCATCGCCGCGATCGAGGGGACGGTGAGGACCAGATGGTCGACGCGCTCGAGGTTCACGTAAAGATGGATTCCGGTAGGAACGCGGAGACGATCCAGTTGGGCGCATCGACGATCTCGCTGATCTTGAGGTCGACGGCCACGCTGCAGAGGATGTACGCCTCCTCGCGGCTGAGCCCGCGCTCGGTCGCGAGGTGGTCGATCATGTAGCGAATCGCCTGCTGTGCGCTGGCGAAGAGGTCGGGGCCGTGCGCGGTTGTCGCGAAGCACGGCCCGCGCTCGGTCGCCGAGGCGAGCGGGCCCCGCGTCCGGAACTGCGGCTCCTTTTGCTCGCGCCCGGACGCGAGCCCGAAGCGGAGCGTGACCTGTCCCATCATCTCGACCGCCGTGACGCACACCTCGCCGTCGCCCTGCGCCGCGTGCGCGTCGCCGACGCTGAAGAGCGCGCCATCCACCCACGCCGGTAGGAAGAGCGTCGTCCCGGCGGTGAGCTGCTTGACGTCCATGTTGCCGCCGTTCTTCCGGGGCGGCATCGTGCTGTGGGATCCCGGCTCGTCCAGGGCCACGCCCATCACCCCCGGAAACGGGGCGATCGGCACGGCGATGTTCCGTCCCATGCGCGCGTGCGTGCCGTTGCTGAGATCCCAGATCGTCAGATGCGGCTTCGAGAAGTCGGCCTCGGGCAGGAGACCTCGTCCCGGGCGGATCGCCGTCCAGCCGAACGCAGCGGCGGGCTTCACGTCGAGGATCTCGATCGTCAGCACGTCGCCGCGTCGCGCGCCCTTGATGCTGACCGGGCCCGTCAGGGGGTGGCCGCGGAACGGGCCGCGCGCGAGGACGTCGGCGTGCGTCGAGGACGGTGCATAGTAACCGTCGGCGGCGTCGCGAGTGTCGAAGATCACGGTATCGCCGGGATCGATCGTGAGCCGCGGCGGCAGAGCGTTGTTCCACTCCCGGTGGACTGTGCTCCGATCGAGGTGGTGGGTGATTGTCATCGTTTCACGATCCTCCGGTCATCGCGCCAGCTCGTTCCAGACCACCATGCCCGTCCCCGACCGCCACGCTACGGCGGGCATGTAGGTGAGCACGTCCGCTGGACCCCGAGTGAATGCCAGGACGAGGACCCACGCGAGCAGCTCGGCAGTGCCCCCCGACCCGGCCGCTTCCATCCGCTCGAGCGTGCATTCACGAAGCAACGCCACGTGGTCGCCCTGCTTCAGCAGGTCGAGAAACCACCGATCGAAATCCTCGTCCACCCAGAAATACCGTGGTCCGCCCGGCTCGTGCGAGAGCCCGCCGGTGGCGACCACCGCGATTCGCTCGTCGCCGGGATACGCCGCGAGAATGTCGCGCAAGCGCCTCCCGACGTGGTACGCGCGCTCGGGCGTCGGAATCGGTGGCACCGTGCAGTTCATGGTGACGGGAACCAGCCGGAACTGTGCGTCGGGGTTCAGATAGTGGGTCGGCACGGAGATGCCGTCGTCGAACTGCATCTCGCGGAGATAGGCGAGCGCCAGCCCGCGCCGCGCGCCCTCGTTGACGATCCACCGCGCGAGCGGAGCGTGGCCCAGGACGCGATACTTCTCCATGGCGAGCCACTCGTCGAACCATTCGGCAGGGCCGACGTGCTCCTCGCCGATGCCCACGGTGTACTCGGGCATGTTGTTGATCGGCCAATTAAGAAGGTGATCGTTGCTGAACATCACGAGGACGTCCGGGCGCGCCGCCTCCAGGCGGCGCCGCATCTCGGCGGTCGCCTGCAGCGCGAGCTGCTGGAATTCCTGGGAAGCCCGCGTGAACCATCCGGTGAGGCCGGGCGAGTGCGTCATGGCCATCGCGGCGACGACCTGAGCCATTACCGCGCTCGCTCGAGCCGGGCCTGCAGGGCCATCGCCTTCGCCGTCTCCTCGGGGTACGCTCGCTGGTAGCATTCGAGCGCAGCGCTGGCGTTACTGTTGTGCGCGGCGCCGAAAAACAGCCGGAGGATCTGCGGCACGTAGTATTGGTGCACGCCGAGGTCCATCATCCTGCGCGGATCCTTGTCGCGAACCGCTTCGTACTCGGCTTGGCTCAGCCCGAACTCGCGCGCGAGCCCCTCGAGGTCCTCGACGAACCGCGCGCGGAGCGCGGCGTCACGGCGGACGTGGAACATCATCTCGTTGACCGGTAGCGTCTTGTCGCAGCGCTCCACGTTGCCCATCCGCCGTCTCCCGGAAGGGGCTACGCGCCCGCCCCGTCCGCCTGGGCTTTCAGCACTTTGGGATTCACCTTGAGAAACATGATGACGCACCGGTCGGCGCCGCGATTCTGGACGTCGTGCGGCACGCTCGCCGGAAACCTCACGATCGCTCCGGCCGGGATGACGACCTCCTCGCCCGCGATGCTCATGGTGGCCGTCCCCTCGAGGACGTAGATCGCTTCCTCCTCCCCGGGGGTGGGTGTGCATGACGGTCGACTGTCCCGGCTCGTAGCAGGCGATCTCCGACCAGAGCTGGTCGGTCTTGAAGACCATCTTGCGGACGCGTGTGTCGGAGGCGAAGGCCTTGAGGGCGTGGAGGTCGAACACCTGAGCGACGCCCGTCGTCGTGGCACCCGAGCTCTCGTCCATGATGCGACCTCCCGTGCGATGAATCGTGGGGGACAGTTTACCTCGAATCGGGTGCCGCCCTCTTCAGTGCCGCCGGATACTTTCACCGCGTCGACGATCAGTCCTCGCCGCAGTAGAAGGACACGGGGCGCTCGACGCTCTTCCGGCCGAGGCACGCCCGCACGCGTTCGCGCTTCGTCATGCCGCAAGTCTAGCACTCTTGACTTCGCGGGGATTTGGTCTGACAGTGCCTCGCGCGACGATCGACACGATAGATGGAGATCAAGCCCCTTCGAGGCTACCGATACACCGGCGACACGACGCGCGACATCTCGACCGTCGTCGCGCCTCCGTACGACCAGATCAGCCCGGAGACCCAGGACCGCCTCTACGCGCTGAATCTCCACAACATCGTCCGGGTGACGTACCCGAAGGACGCGCCCGGCAAGTACGGTCAGGCGCGCGAGGTGCTGGACGCCTGGTTGGCCGAGGGCGTGTGGCGTCGCGACGAGCGGCCCGCGATCTACCCCTACTATCAGAGCTACAGCGACGCCGGCCAGTCGGTGACGCGGACGGGCTTCGTCGCGCTCGGCGGGGTGAGCGACTATCGACGGGGTGTCGTACTGCCGCACGAGCGGACCCACGTCGGACCCAAGCGAGACCGGATGGATCTGCTCGAGGCAACGGCCGCCGACATCGGGTTGCTCTTCATGCTGGCGAGCGATCCGGACGGCGAGCTCGGGCGCGCGACGGCCCCCGCCGGCGAGCCGATCGCCGAGGCGCGCGACCTGAAGGGAGAGCGTCACCGTCTCTGGCGTGTGACCGACGCGACGGCGATCGCGCGCGTCCAGGCATTAATGGCGCCGCGCCAGGTGATCATCGCCGACGGTCACCACCGGTACGAGACGGCGGTGGCGTACGCGGGGCACCATCCGGAGGCCGCCCACAAGCTGATGGCGTTCTTCGCGCTCGAGGCGCCGGGGCTCACCATCCTCCCGAACCACCGCCTCGTTCACAGTGTTCAGGGGTTCGATTTCGACGACCTCATGCACGTGGCAACCCGCTGGTTCGACGTGGCCCCGCTCGCCGACCCGCTGGTGGCTCAGCTCGAGAACCGGACGATCGGCGTCGTCAGCGGTTCGGACGCCGCCCTGCTGAGGCTCAAGCCGGCCGAGTTCGATCGCATCGCGTGGCCCAAGCGGACGTCACGCGCCTGGCGGGGGCTCGCCGTGTCGATCCTCCACGAGGGACTGCTCCGCCCGCTGCTCGGCATCACCGACGCCAAGCTCGACGCGAAGACGCACGTGGACTACACGGCTGACCGGGTGGAGGCGGTCCGGCTTGCCCGCGAGGGCAAGTGTCAGGCGGCGTTCCTGATCGCCCCGACGACGCCCGCGGAGCTGCAGGCGATCGTGCGTGGAGGCGAGCTCCTGCCGCAGAAGTCCACCCACTTCTACCCGAAGCTGCTGGACGGGCTCGTGTTCCATCGCCTGGGCGAATGAGATGGCGGCCGGCGCGCCGGTGACGCTTCGCTATACGGGCACGAGCGTCAAGCGGCTCGAGGATCCGCGGCTCCTGACGGGTCGCGCGCGATACCTCGACGACCTGGTGCTCCCGAGGATGCTCTCCGCGTGCTTCGCCCGGAGCCCGCACGCGCACGCGAGGATCGGCCGGATCGATGCCGCGGCGGCCACGGCGCTTCCCGGCGTTCTCGCGGTCGTCACCGCCGACGAGCTGCGGGCCGTGACGAAGCCGCTCGCCCCTCGGCTCGAGGGCGGGGGATTCACGGCGACGGCATGGCCCGCGCTGGCCGACGGCGTGGCGCGCTTCTGCGGCGAAGCGGTGGCCGCCGTCGTCGCCTCGAGTGCGTACGTCGCGGCCGACGCGCGGGAGCTGATCGCGGTCGACTGGGAGCCGCTACAGGCCGTCGCGACGCTGGACGCGGCCCTCGCGGCGGGCCGGGTCCTGTTCCAGCGACGCCACCGCACGGGCGACGTCGACGGAGCTTTCGCGCGCGCGGCGATCGTCGTGGACGAAACGTTCGGGCACGACCGCTGCGCGCCCTCACCGCTGGAGCCGCGAGGCATGATCGCCGATTGGGACGGCGAGACGCTGACGGTCTGGTCACCGAGTCAGTGCCCGTCGATCATGCGGACGGCCCTGGCGGTGGCCCTCGATCTCCCGGAGGCGCGCGTACGGATCGTCACGCCGGACGTGGGCGGCGGCTTCGGGCTCAAGATGCAGGTCTTTCCCGAGGACGTCGCCGTGGCCGCGCTCGCGCGCCGGCTCGGACGTCCGGTGAAATGGGTCGAGGAGCGCCGCGAGAATGTCGGCGCGGCGTCCCAGGCGCGTGAGCAGCGCACGACCGTGGAGGTCGCCGCCGCGGCGGACGGCACGCTGCTCGCCCTGAGGGCGCGGGTCGTGTCCGACGCGGGGGCGTATCACGCGTACCCGACCACTGGCGCCCTCGAGCCCCTGGGGACGGCGAGCATCCTGCCGGGCCCCTACCGGACGCCCGCGTACGAATACGAGGCGCTGGCGCTGGCGACCCACAAGCCGCCGCTCGGCGCCTATCGAGGCGTCGGCATGACAATGGGCGCGTTCGTGATCGAGCGCCTGCTCGACTTGGTCGCGGCGCGCGCCGCCCTCGACCCGGCCGAGGTGCGGCGGCGCAATTTCATCCCGCGCGAGGCGTATCCGTTCACGTCGGCGACCGGGTTGACCTACGACAGTGGCGATTTCCCGAAGGCGCTCGAGCAGGTCCTGGCCGCCGTCGAGTACGAGAAGCTGCGGCGCGAGCAGCAGGCGGCGCGGGCGGCCGGCCGCGTCGTCGGCATCGGCATCGCGTGCTACACCGAGTACACGGGGATGGGATCGGCGGTCTTCCGGCAGCGCGGCATGACCGACGTGCCCGGCATCGAAGCGGCGACGCTCACCATGGATCCGGACGCCACGGTGAGGTGCGCCGTGAGCTTCCCCACTCAGGGGCAGGGACACGCGACCACGATCGCGCAGATCGTGGGCGATCGCTTGGGCCTGCCCCTCGAGAGCGTTCGCGTGCTGCCCGGCGACTCATCCGGCTCGCCGCGGGGCAGCGGCACCTTCGCGAGCCGCGGGACCGTCTCGATGCTCGGCAGCGCGGGCGCCGCCGCCGACTTGATCGCCGAAAAGATCCGGGCGTTCGCGGCACATCGGCTGGAGGCGAGCGCTGACGACGTGGTGCTCGAATCCGGGCGTGCCTGGGTGCGCGGCTTTCCCGATCGCGCGGTCGGCGTGGCCGAGATCGCGCGGCTCGCGTATTCGCCGCCTCTTGGCGGTCTGCCGGCCGGCCTCACGCCCGGCCTCGAAGCGAGCGTCTACTTCGATCCGCCCGGGCCGACCTTCTCGGGCGCGATCCACGTCGCGGTCGTCGAGATCGACCCGGACACCGGGCGGGTGGGCGTCACACGCTATGCGCTGGTCGAGGACTGCGGACCCATGATCAACCCCATGATCGTGGACGGCCAGATCCACGGCGCCGTCGCGCAGGGCATCGGAGAAGCGCTTCTCGAGGCGGTCGTGTACGATGCTGACGGCCAGCTCCTCACCGCGACGCTCATGGACTACGCGCTGCCCAGGGCCGCGGATCTGCCATCGTTCGAAATCGGCCATCTCGAGACGCCGTCGCCGATCATACCCGGAGGCGTGAAGGGCATGGGCGAGGGAGGGACAATCGGCGCACCGGCGACGATCGCCAACGCGGTCGCCGACGCCGTGCGCCATCTCGGCGCGCGGATCACGAAGCTTCCAATTCGCCCGGAATCGCTTCTCGGGCGCGCCGAAGGCGCGCGCCGACCAGCCGTCATGAGGATCTAGACATGGGAAAGCAGGATCTCGACATTGCCCGCGCGGTGAAGCTCCAGCCGATCCAGGCGATCGGCGAGGCGCTCGGGTTGAACGGAGGCGACCTGGAGCCGTACGGGAGCTACAAGGCGAAGATCCGCTGGGAGGCGATCGAGCGCGCGAGCGCCCGCCCGGACGGGGCGCTCGTGCTCGTCACCGCGATGACACCGACGCCCGCCGGGGAAGGCAAGTCGACGACCACGATCGGGCTCGCCGACGGGCTGCGGCGGCTTGGCAAACGTGCGATCGTCGCGATGCGCGAGCCGTCGCTGGGGCCCGTCTTCGGCGCCAAGGGCGGCGGAACCGGTGGGGGCCACGCGCAGCTCGCGCCCATGGAGGACATCAACCTCCACTTCACCGGCGACATGCACGCGATCGGCACCGCGCACAATCTCCTGGCCGCGATGCTCGACAACCACATTGCCCAGGGCAACGCGCTCGGGCTCGATACCCGGCGGATCCTCTGGAAGCGCGTCCTCGACATGAACGACCGCGCCCTCCGCCACCTCGTCGTCGGCCTGGGTGGGCCGGCGCACGGCGTGCCGCGGGAGACGGGCTTCGATATCACCGTGGCCTCGGAGATCATGGCGATCCTCTGCCTGTCCCGCGACCTCCAGGACTTCAAGGCGCGCGTCGAGCGCGTGGTGGTCGCCGACCGTGGCGAGGGGGCCCTGGTTACTGCGCGCGAGCTTCGCGCCGCGGGCGCGATGACCGTGCTCATGAAGGACGCGATCAAGCCCAACCTCGTCCAGACCCTCGAGGCCACGCCCGCGCTCGTCCACGGCGGTCCGTTCGGCAACATCGCCCACGGTTGCAACAGCCTCATCGCCACCCGGCTGGCGCTCAAGCTCGGGGAGGTCGTGGTCACCGAGGCCGGCTTCGCCAGCGATCTTGGCGCCGAGAAGTTCGTGGACATCAAGTGTCGCACCGGGGGGCTGGCGCCGTCGGCGGCCGTCATCGTCGTCACGACGCGCGCCCTCGCGATGCACGGCGAGGAGAACCTCGCCAAGCACGTCGAGAACGTGCGCCTCTACGGGCTGCCGCCGGTCGTCGCGCTGAATCGCTTCGCCGAGGACACCGACGAGAAGGTGAGCGCTGTGCTGTCCACGTGTCGAACTCTCGGGGTGCCCTGTGGGGTGTCGCGCGGCTGGGAGCTCGGTGGCGCCGGCGTGACGGACCTCGCCGGAACGGTCCTCGACGCGATCCGCTCCGGCGCCGGCGCGGGCCCCCGGTACCTCTACCCGGACGAGCTCGGGCTCGCGGCGAAGCTCGAGACGATCGCCACGCGGGTCTACGGCGCCGACGGTGTGACGTTCGCACCGGCGGCCGTCGCCAAGCTGGCGCGCTTCGAGGCACTGGGGTACGGCCGCCTGCCGGTGTGCGTCGCGAAGACGCAGAATTCCCTCAGCGATGATCCGAAGCGGCATGGTCGACCCCGGGGCTTCACGGTCACGGTCCGTGATGCCGCGCTCTGCGCCGGCGCCGGCTTCGTCGTCGCCTACGCGGGCGACATCCTCACGATGCCGGGCCTTCCGAAGGTGCCTGGCGCCGAAGGCATCGACATCGACGGGAGCGGCAACATCGTCGGGCTCTTCTGAGGGACCTCCTCGAGCCTGTGCTAGTATCGCTCAGGCGATGCGCGACGTCCTTCTCGGAGCCGACGGCCCACCACCGAACCCGACGGGGCGGCGCCCCGCGACGCTCCTCTCGCTCGTCGAGGACCTGGCGGAGGAGTGACGCCGTGGACGGGGCGGCCGAGCGGCCCGTAGATCTCGCGGTGGCGCTGCGCTGGCTCGGCGGCGACCAAGGGCTATTGCGCGAGCTGGTCGGCATCTTCGTCGACGACGGGCCCAAGCGGCTCGAGGCGCTGCGCGCGGCGATGACCGCGGCCGACGTCCAGCAACTCGAGCACGTCGCGCACAGCCTGAAGGGCTCGGCGGCCATCCTGGGGGCCGCGCGGCTTCAGGAATCAGCGCTGGCGCTCGAGGAGGCGGCCCACGACGGGCGCGCCGAGAGCGGCGTTCATCTCGTCGCGCAGCTCGCGCGCGAGGTCGAGCAGGTCATCGCCTTCTTCGCCGATCCTGCCTGGCAGGAGCGGTTAGACGTCGAGCCGTCGCCGTGAGGGTGTTGATCGTCGACGACGAGCCGATTGTCCGTCGCTTGCACGAGGCCTCTCTGACCGGGTGGGGGTTTCAGGTCGTCACGGCGTCCAGCGGCGAGCAGGCCTGGGAGATCTTCCAGCAGGACGACCCACCGTCGCTCGCCATCCTCGACTGGACGATGCCGGGCATGGATGGCCTCGAGTTGTGCACGAGGGTTCGCTCGATGGGCCGGGAGCCGAAGCCCTATCTCATCTTCGTGACGGCCAAGGCGCGCACCCAGGACATCGTGACCGGCCTCGGAGCCGGCGCCGATGACTACATCGTGAAGCCCTTCGAGCGGGAGGAGTTACGCGCGCGCGTCCAGGTCGGCTTCCGCATGCTGGAGCTCCAGGCGGCGCTCGCGGATCGGGTGCGAGAGCTCGAGGACGCCCTCACGCGGGTGAAGCAGCTCCAGGGGCTCCTCCCGATCTGCTCGTACTGCAAGAAGGTCCGCGACGACCAGAACTACTGGCAGCAGGTCGAGACCTACATCGAGGGCCACTCCGACGCCCAGTTCACGCACGGGATCTGTCCGGAATGCCGCCAGAAGTACGTCGAGCCCGAGCTCGAACGGCTGCGCCGGATCAGACAAGCACGGTCCGGTGAGCCATGATCGCGCTGCGTCGGGCGGACGCCCGCGGGCACTTCGATTTCGGCTGGCTCGACACCCGTCACACGTTTTCCTTCGCGGAGTATTACGATCCGAACCAGATGGGGTTCCGCACGCTCCGTGTCATCAACGAGGACCGCGTTCAGCCCGGTCGCGGGTTTCCGACCCACGGGCACCGAGACATGGAGATCGTCAGCTACGTGCTCGAGGGCGCGCTCCAGCATCGAGACAATCTGGGGACCGGCTCCGTGATCCGGCCCGGCGAAATTCAGCGCATGAGCGCGGGGACCGGCGTGACCCACAGCGAATTCAACGCCTCCGCGAGCGAGCTCGTTCATTTCCTCCAGATCTGGATCGTCCCCGACCGTCCCGGACGCGAGCCGAGCTACGAGCAGAAGACGATCCCCGACCCGGACAAGCGCGGCACGCTCCGCCTGATTGCCGGCCCCCGGGCAAGCGCCTCCGTCGTGACCCTCCATCAGGATGTGCGCCTCTACTCGGTGCTGCTCGAGCGTGAGCAAGAGGTGGTTCACGAGCTCCGCCCCGAGCGTCACGCGTGGGTGCAGGTCGCGCGCGGCGCCGTCACGCTCGACGGCCAGCCCCTGTGGCACGGGGACGGCGCCGCCGTCAGTGCGCAGCCCTCGCTCCGGCTCATCGGCGTCGAGCTCGCGGAGGTGCTGGTGTTCGACCTCGCCTGATTGAAGATCGGGGGGAGCGAGCGCCGCTGGGCACGTGACCGTCTGTGATGCCTTGAGGGTCCCCTTCGCAGGGTTCATCCCCCGGCCTTAACCCTTCTGGACCGGCCTGACGGAACCCCGGGTCGTGCAGGGCGCGCTCGAGTGCCTGGAAGAACTCGGCTGGATTCGGCCGGAGGCCGTCCGGGGGGGTGACGGTGGGCGGCCCACCCTGCGGTTCCATCTCAACCCGCAGCTGGGCGCGGGCGCCGCCGGGAGGTCCCGCGGAGGCAGTATTCCCCATTTGTCTCTAGTGTTCGAGGGGCGTCTGCCGCTCCTGGACAGGTCATGATCATCAGGCTTGACCCCGAGGGGG
>JAHFDK010000026.1 GCA_023249095.1 Candidatus Rokuibacteriota bacterium
CTGTTCCATGAGGTACTTTCGGTACAGGACGGCCTCCTCCGGACTCAGGTGGATGCCCAGCTCCTTGGCCACCGCCACGACTTCATCGACGCCAGGGACCGCGTACATAGGTTTCTCTCCTTGTGCTGAAGGGTGGTCACGACCGATAGAGACAGAGCATCAGAACGCCGGGCGCCGCAACACCCTCGGATCGATCTTGCGGGCAATGAGCTGCCCATCGCTGGGCGAGCCCAGCAGTTGGCCATTCGCCACCATGACTTTCCCTCTTAGAATCACCGTCGTCGGCCAGCCCTCGACCTGCCAGCCCTCCCAGGGGCTATAGTCCCGCACGTGCAGGTCGGCCATGCGCAGCGTCTTCTTGATCGCCGGGTCGATGATGGTGATGTCGGCGTCGCTGCCCACCGCGATGGCGCCCTTCTTGGGATAGAGGCCCAGCAGCTTGGCGGCGTTGGTGGAGGTGACGGCCGCATAATCCTCGAGGGACATCCGCCGGTGGACCACCGCTTCCGTGTAGTTGACCCCCATGCGAACCTCGATGCCGATGTTCCCACCCCGGACGTCCACGACATTCCGTCCCGCGATCTTGTCCAGGTAGGTAGTGAAGCTGCTGTCGGTGGCCGTGAAGGAGAGATCGCCCCGCAACAGGCCATCCCACAGGAACCGCTGGTCCTCCGCGTACTTCAAGGAGGGGTACGTGTGGTACTTCATCCCGTCGGCCTCTTTGTAGCGGTCGCAGGTGAAGGACAGCGCCAGCGTCAGCACCTCGCCGTAGACCGGCAATCCCCGGCTGCGGGCCTCCGCGATGGCGTCCAGGCCTTCGCTGGCCGTGACGTGCACGAAGTAGGTGCCGGCTCCCGTCCGCGCCGCCAGTCGCACCACTTGCTGGAAGGCCAGCTCTTCCACCAGCTTGGAGTGGATGAGATGGACGTTGTACCAATCCCACTGGCCTCGCTGCTGGGCCAGGAGGTAGTTGTACATGACCAGCTCATCGTCCTCGCCGTGGACCGCCAGCACGCCCCCGTGCCGCGCAACCTGTCGCATGAGGTCCTCGAGGCGCCCGGTGTCGATCTTGGCGATCGGGGTCAGGCTCGTTTGGCGCCCTTCGGGAGGCCGGATGTCGGTGGTGAAGATCTTGACGCTGGGGAAGCCCGCCTCGACGAGCTCATGGTACCGGGCGATCGCGTCGGGAGGAGTCCGGTTGGAGTAGATACAGTGGGTGGAATAGTCCGTATACGCCTGACCGCGCCAGGGCGCCAGGTAGTCGTGGATCCCCTGGGCCAGGTCCCCCGCGTGCGGCACGGGCGCAAAATCGATCACCGTCGTCGTCCCGCCCCAGATGGCCCCCAGGGAGTGCTCCAGCGGCCCGGCGTTGGGAACCCCGGCCACCAGCGTACGGGCGCCGGGCTGGACGTTGGCGACGGCGTGGGCGTGGGTCTCGATGCCGCCGGGCACCACAATCTTCCCGCGGGCGTCGATGACCTGGGTCGCCGCGGCAGGGAGCACGCCGGGAAAGGCTACGGACACGATTTTCTCGCCCACGACTCCCACGTCCCAATCGCCGACCCCGGCTGGGGTGACGACGCGACCGCCTTGAATGAGCATGTCGAGCATGGCTCACCTCCCTTGTCCGGGTGTGGGGTCTGATGTAGATGACGGTGAAGAGCTGCGGTTGATCGTGCGTCGCCGCGGGGGCGTAGTCAATGAGCAGGCCAAGGGGGGGGCGACCTCAGGAGGCAGGCCGCGCGCTCTATACTCCGCGTCCATAGACCCTCTTCGCTGGACGCGCGGCAGATGAAGCGGGTCGGCCTCATCGGGTGCGGGGCGATCGGCCGTCCCGTGGCACGCGCGCTGCTGACCGGAAAGGCCGGAGCTCATTCGCTGGCGGCGGTGCTCGCTCGTGCCCGACGCGATCTCGACGGGTTCCCGGTGACCGACACCGCCGACAGGTTCCTCGCTGGCGGCCACGATCTGATCATCGAGGCGGGCGGTCCGGCGGCCTTCCGCGCCCTCGTGCCGGCGGCGCTGGAGCGCTGCGAGGTGTGGGCGGTCAGTCCGGTCCCTCTCGCCGATCCGGTCCTCGAGCGCGAGATCCGCGGCATCTCGGCGTCCACTGGACACGCGCTGCGCATCGCGCCGGGTGCGCTTGCCGCGTTCGATGGCATCGCTACCGCCATGGCCGGGGGCCTGGAGAGCCTGGACGTCTTCATCGATCTCGGCGCCGGGGAGGCGTCCGAGCCCGAGCTCCTATTCGAGGGAACCGCGCGGGAGGTCGGGCTGCGCTTCCCCGAGGGTGTCAACGTCGTGATCGCGGCGGCCCTGGCCGGCCCGGGACTCGACGCCACTCACGTCCGCGTCATGCGCCCCCCGCGTGGAAGCGCCGGGCGCACGATGGGCTTCACGGTGCGCTCGCGGGCCGGCGTCTTCGAGCTGATGGCCAGGCCGCGCGTCGTACGCGCGGAGGATATCCACACCGTCGCGGCGAGCCTGATAGCGATGTTGCGCCGCGAGACGGCGGGTATCGTCATCGGTTAGGACTGGCCCTGCGCACCCCGTCAGAGCGGGTTTGGACCGACGACTTCCCAGTGGTAGCGGTCGCGGAGCTGGTTGCGTTCGTCGTCGTTGATCGGGCGGTGGTTCAAGAGCTCCTCGACGTAGCCGCCGGCTGCGGCCGGGGTGTACATGAACAGAACGCGGCCGGTTTCGCGGCCGGTGCTCTTCCAGGCATGCGGGAGGTTGCGCGGGAAGAACGCGCAGGTGCCGGGCCCGCCGACGGTGACCTCGTCGCCGATCTTGAAGGTGATCTCGCCGGCGAGCACCCAGGCGACCTCGTCGCTGTCGCGGTGCAGATGGAACAGGCTCTTGGTGCCGACGGGTACGGTTTCCTCGAACAGCATGATGCTCTCATTGGTCTCGTGGCCGACGAGCTTCAGGGCGGCGAAGCGGCCAGGCGTCGCCATGTCGAGATGCTTCCCACCGCCCGCGGGTACGACAAAGCCTTTGGTCGCGTCCATATTGATGTCCCTCCCTGTGTGGCGTCTGCGACTGATCTCGAGATCCTTCCGCCGTAGTTACGCGACAGGCAGCCGCTCGGCCATGCCTAGGTCGTCGATGCCGGCTGGGGCTGAGGCGCGCCGCCTGTTCCGAGCGGCCACACCCAGCGATCCCACGCGAGACCGACCACGTGCATCTGGCCGTCAGCGCGCGCGCCCCCGCGTTCGGCGACGCGCCGCGATCGGGCGTTCGACGGAAGAATGGCCGAAACCGCGTACGACAGCCGCAGCACGTCGCGCGCGTAGTCGCGAACGCAACGCGCCGCTTCGCTCGCGAAACCCTGGCCCCAGGCGGCGGGGTCCAACGTGTAGCCGAGCTCGGTCTCATAGGTCAGCGCGACGTCAGCGGGCGCCCGTTCGCGCCCGAACCATCCTCTGCGCATCCCGTGCTCGGGTTGCGCGGGTTCGACCACCATGTCCATCAAGCCGCAGCGCCCGATCAGCGCTCCGTCTGCCTTGCGCACGACCGCGAGATAGCCGAGCGCGAGCTGCTCATAGCTCGCGAGCGTGTACTCCATGAATGCTTTCGTCTCTTCGGGCGAGCGCGGCCGGCCTTCGGGATACAGGTGCTCCGCGACTTTCGGGAGTGCGTGGAGGCGCGTGTAGAACGGCAGATCGTCCGGCGTGACCCGCCGCAGCACGAGGCGATCCGATTCCAGCCGGTCTGTGCCGTGGGCCAGGGTCATGGTGAAGCCTCCTTCGTGATCAGAGCCGTTTCGCGAAGGGCCAGCGGCAGGAGCAGGCAGACGAAGGCGATCGAGAACAGGATGCCGAGCGCCGACAGGACGGACGGTAATCCCCACGCATCGATCCCATAGCCCACGAGGGGGCCCAGCAGACAGAAGGAGGCGCGGAGTCCGAGCTGCGACAGGGAGAGGACGCCCCGGCCGATCTTGAACAGGAACCCGAACAAGATCCCGCCCCAACCAAAGAACGACGCCATCCCGAAATACGCGACGATGGGCAACACGCCGACGACGGCGAGCAACGGTCGCCGGCCGTATCTCGTCGCGCCGAAAGCGGCGGATTTCGCCGCGAAGCCGTCGATGAGGTTGTAGGCAGCCAGCAGGACTCCGAACCATGGCAGGGGCACCGCGGTCTCCTGCCAGTATTTCTGGTTCACCCAGAACATCACCAGCGCGCCGCTCCCCCAAACGACCAGATTGAGGAAGACGAGCCGCGTTGCGGTGTCCCGTACGAGGGTGGCGGACAGTACCTCTTTGAGGTTCTGGGCCCACTTCTTCGGCCGTTCGTAGCTCGCCGGCGGCTCAGCGATGCACAGCACGAGGAGCACCGGAATCCAGCTCAGGATCGCGTTGGCCCACAGCAGATGCCCATACGACAGGGTGACGACCGCGCCCCCCAGGAGCGCGCTCACCGTCGTCCCCATTTGCGCCGCGAGCGTCGCATTGCCGAGGACGGCGGCTCCCCGGGACTTCTCGCCGCCCTCCGCGAGATACGAGTCCCAGAGGAGCGCCACGTCGCCTCCCGAGATCATGCTGAGGGCGATCCCCATCGTGAGGTGGTAGAAGAGGAAGCCCTCGTAGCTGCTCCACAGCGGGAGGAGGGAAAAGCTGACCGCCTTGAGCGTGGAGCCCAGCAGCAGTGTCTTCTGCCTTCCCCACAGGTCCGAGAGCAACCCTGACGGCACTTCGCCGCAGAGGATCACGATCGCGAACACGGCCTGCAGCTCCATGAACTGCCGCATGCCGATCCCCTTTGTCGCGAAATAGGGGACCCACAAGGCGATCACGATCATGAACTGATCGAAGAAGGAGAACCCGTAGAGGAGCTTGATGTTCCTGTTCACGGGCCGGTGTGACCGAAGGCGTGATCGCTGCGATCAGTCATGGCGAAGGTCCGCCCCGAGCGCCGCCGCGCTACCGCCGCGGCAGGCGCGCGAGCGCGTCGTAGAGGTGGATGGTCGAGCGCATCGCCTTCACCCAGTCGCCCAGGTGGAGGCTCTCGTTCTCCGAGTGGGCCTGGGTGTTGGGATCGGCCACGCCCATCAGGATGCAGGGCGCGCCCTTGAGGAGATCGGCGAACGGCTGCACGAAGCCGATGGTGCCGCCCGCGCCGACCATGGCCGTCTCCTTGCCGAAGCCCGCCTTGAGGGCGCTGCGCGCGGCCTCGAAGGCCGGCCCCTCGGGGTCGGTGGTCCACCACGGCGTGGTGCCGTTGATCTTCGCGGTGACCCTCACGCCGTAGGGCGGCTTGGTGGTGAGCTTCTTCACGATGAGGCGGCCGGCCTCGCCCGCGTCCATGCCGGGGACGGTGCGGAGCGACAGCCGCGCACGGGCCGCCTCGATGATCTGGTTGGACGAGCCGAGGAACGGGTGCGCCTCCAGCGCGATCACGGTGAGCGCCGGCCGCGTCCACATGCGCTCGAGCAGTGAGAACTGGCTCTCGCCCCACAGCCGCACGCCGGGGAGCATGCCGGAGTCCTTCTTGAACTTGGCCTCCGACAGCGGCAGCTTCCGGATGCGCGCGAGCTGCTTCGCGCTGGGGCGCGCCACCTTGGCGTAGAGGCCGGGCACGTTCAGGGCGCCGTTCGGCTTGCGGAGGTCGGCGATCATGGCGCAGAGGATCTGCACGGGATCGGGCACGGGCCCGCTGAGGCCGCTGTGCAGCGGCTGGTGGAGGCCCTGCACCTCCACGTCCACCTGGCAGATGCCGCGGAGCTGATAGGTGAGCGCGGGGTGGCCGACGTCGTAGTTGCGGGTGTCGGTGAGCACGATGAAGTCCGCGGCCATCTTCGCCCGGTACTGCTCGAGGAAGCGGCCCAGGTTCCTCGAGCCGATCTCCTCCTCGCCCTCGATGATGAACTTCACGTTGAGCGGGAGCGTCTTGGCCGCGCTCAGGTACGAGCCGACGGCGGCCACGTGGGCCATGACCCCGCCCTTGTCGTCGGCGGTGCCCCGGCCGTAGAGACGGCCGCCGCGCTCGGTGGGCTCGAAGGCGGGCGAGAGCCACTTCTCCGCGCGGCCGGGGGGCATCACGTCGTGATGCCCGTAGAGGAGCACGGTGGGCGCGTCCGGCCGATGCAGCCAGTCCCCGTACACGTAGGGATGCACGCCGGGGATCTCCAGCACCTCGACGTGCTCCACGCCCGCGTCGCGGAGCGCCTGCGCCACCGCCTGCGCGGAGCGGCGCACCTCCTCCGGGGGAAAGCCGGCGGCGGATATGCTCGGGATGCAGCAGAGGTCCACCAGCGTCTGCTTCCAGTGGTCGAGCCGCGCGTCCAGGTCGCCCAGCACATCCCGCACGATGCCGTTCGCCGCCATGCTCACGCTCCCATCATGGCGCGGAGCTTCGCGCCGTTTCCCTTGAACTTCACGGGTCTTGGCGGACGGCCATGATCGCGAGGGAGATCTGCACCCGCTCACCGAGGTACGCGGCACCCGTGTCCATCGCGGCGTTCCAGGTCACCCCGAAGTCGCGCCGGTCGATCGCCGTCTCCGCCCGGAACGCCGCGGCGATCTTTTTGCTGAACGGGTGGTTGGCCTGGCCGAGATAGCGTGTGTCTAGGACGACCGGCCGCGCACCGCCGTGAATGGTGAGGTCGCCCGTCACCTTCCAGTGCGCCGGCTCAACGGCCTCGACGCGGGTGCTCCTGAAGGTGATCGTCGGATGTTCGTTGCCGCCGAGCAGGTCGGCGTCCATGAGACGGCTCATGAGGCGATCGTTGGTCACGTCGACGCTGGCCACCGGGATCGACGCGGTGACCGACGACGCGGCGGGCCGGGCCGCATCGAATTGGAGCGATCCCTCGAGCGCACGAAAGCCCGTGCGGTACGTCGAGAAGCCCATGTAGTCGAGCGAGAACTCGACGCTCGAGTGCACCGGATCGATGGTCCAGCTGGACAGCGTCAACGCGCCACCTCGTGCAGCCACTGGACGAAGCGCCAGCGGTGGCCCTCGAGGTCGAGCGCCTCGTAGGCCCGGTAGTCCGAGCGATGGTCGTGCGGCACACTTGCGATCTGTGCACCTGCGGCGAGCGCGCGCTGGTAGTGCGCATCGATGTCGCCGATGTACACGCTGATGTAGTGGCTCGCGGTACCGGCAGTCTTAGGGCTGATCGCGCCGTGCGCGCCCTGCGTGCCGATTCCAATCACGCCGTCGCCGAACTCGACCATCGAGTGGCCGATCACGCCCTCCGCGCTCACGCGCCGCGCGGTCGGGATTTCGCGGAACCCGAACGCGCGCTCCAGGAACGAGAGCGCGGCGCGGATGTCCTGATACGGAAGCTGGGGAACGATCGTCGGTCGGCGCCGGGGCTCGACCTCCTGCCGGATGGCCGCCATGAGCAGTTCCTTTCCTCGGTCGAGCGTCGCCGACTCGAACGCGGCATCGCGCCGCAGCTTCCTCACCAGATCCACCGGCTTCATCTCGACCTCTTCCTCTTTTCCCCGCCTGGCTCGAGCAGTTCGCGTAGCTGCGTGCGGGCGCGGTTGAGTCGCGAGCGCACCGTGCCGATCGGCAGCTCGAGAGTCTCGGCCACGCTCTGGTACGAGAGGTCTTCCCACGCGAAGAGCAGGAGCGCCTCGCGCTCGCCGTCCGGCAGAGCCTCGATCGCGTCGGCCACGCGCGGGAAGAGCAGGCGGGCATCGAGCGCCCCGGCGCTCGCGCGCCTGTCCGCCGCCTCGTCAGTCGCCGCCATCCGGGCGTTCGCGCGCAGCCGCCGAGCCTCGCCACGCCGGTGCTTCAACAATAGATTCGAGCCGATCCCGTACAGCCACGGGAGCGCACTCACGCGCGACGTGTCGAACGTCTTGCGCCGCTCGAACGCGATCCGGAACAGCTCGCCGATCAGCCCTTCCGCGACTTCGGCGCCCACCCGGCGGCCCAGAAAGCGAAGCACGGTGGCGGCGTGGCGGTCGTAGATGAGCCCGAAGGCCTCGGGCTGGTCCAGCGAGCGGCCGATCACCTCGGCGTCCGAAGGAGAACTCACCATCTCCTCTTTCCCGATCGCGGGATGCGGTTCGCGGGCGCGGCCATTATCCTCGGCTCGGTGAGGATCGTCGCGCATGTGGACATGGACGCCTTCTATGCCGCCGTCGCGCAGCGGAATCCTGCGCTACGAGATCGGCCGCTCGTTGTCGGAGCCGATCCCAAGGAGGGCCACGGCCGAGGCGTCGTGACGGCGGCGAGCTACGCGGCCAGACGGTACGGCATCCGCTCGGCCTTGCCGATCTCGCGAGCCTGGCGCCTGGCGGAGGCCGCGCGTCGCCGCGGCGAGCCCGAGACGATCTTCGTCCGTGACGATCACGCGCTCTACCGGGAAGTCTCAGCGCGGATCATGGCGATCCTCGTCCCCGCCGGCGACGCCTTCCAGAAGACCAGCGTCGACGAAGCATATCTCGAGCTCTCGTCGCTCGGCAGCTTCGACGCCGCAGTCGAGCGCGCCCGCCAGCTCAAGGCGGAGATCGTGAGCCAGGAAGGCCTGACCGCCTCGGTGGGTATAGGCCCCAACAAGCTCGTCGCCAAGATCGCGTCCGATTTTCAGAAGCCCGACGGGCTCACGGTCGTGCGAGCGGAGGAGGTCCAGCCGTTTCTCGATCCGTTGCGGATCCGGGTCATCCCGGGGATCGGACCCAAGACCGAGCGTTTTCTGCACGAGCGTCACATCCGGACCGTCGCCGATCTCAGGACGCTCGAGCGGGCGCAGCTCGCGGAGTGGTTCGGCCGCTGGGGCGAGGACCTCTTCGCCAAGGCCCGCGGACGGTCACGGTGACCGTCCGCTTCGAGAATTTCATCACCTTCGCGCGTTCGCGGACCGGCCGCGAGGCGTGGACGAGCGCGGAGGCCCTGTGCGCGGAGGCGCTCGACCTACTCCTGCCCGTCCTCGACGACCGCGAGAATCCCCGGCACCGCAAGCTCCGCCTCATCGGCGTCCGCGCGGAGAAGCTCTCCCGCTGATTCGCCTTCTCCCCGGGCCAGGAGGAAGAGCGCCTTTCGCGCCCGCCGGTACATGCCGCTCGGCCGCCTCTCTAACATCCAATGGATCTAATAGAGGATGGGCCCCGAGGGGAGGTAGAGCTCAGGCCGGCCGAACGGCCGCGAGGCGAGGAAGACCGCGAGCTCGCCGATTCGGAAGCCGCAGCCGACCAGCGCCTCGAGCAGGGAAGCGCAGGCGCCGGGGACGCGCACCGTCACGTTTCCCCCGCCGCCCGCGTTTGCGGCCGCCGCCACCGCCTGGAGGAGCGCCGTCTCGTCGCGCCCCGCCGCCGGTCCGATCCGCTCCCCCCGCCGATAGGCGAAGGCAGTGAGCTCGCCGCCGCGCTCGATCGCCACCGCCGCGCTGGCGTCGCCCCGCCAGTGGGCCAGGTCGTCGGCGCGGCCGTGGCCGAAGGCCTCGGCGGTCAGCTTCTCAGCGGCGCCGGGATCGCACGGCAACTCCCGCTCCCGCGCGTCGAGCCCGACCCGCGCCCTGAGCCGCGCCACCGCCGCGGCATCCCCCTCCAGGCGGTAGATCGGCCAGCGCGGCGCCATCCCGGCCATCACGTAGCGGGCCTGGGCGCGCGGGTCGAGCGTGGCCCAGGTGCAGCGCACCTCCGCACCGCGCGCCTCACCGTAGGCCAAGGCCCGCTCGAGCAAGGCCCGCCCCAGGCCCCGCCCCTGGTTGCCGGGAAGCACGAAGAACATGGACAGGTACCACACCCGGCCGCGGACCAGGGCCGAGACCATGCCACGGATCCGCCCCTCCTCGACGGCGCAGAAGTAGCCGTCGGGGTCGCTGGCCAGCCCCGCCCGGGCATCGCTCGCCACCGGGGCGTCGGCAGGCCTCGCCGCCGGCCGGCCTCTGCGCACCAGGAGGTCGTTGCTCGAGGCGACGTGCACCCGCCAGACCTCCTCGAGGTCGTCCGGCCGGACCTTGCGGATATGCGGCTCGCCGCTCACGGGCGCATCATACAATGCACGCTCGCCTGCCGCGGACCGCTCGCGCGCCGGCGGCGGCGACCGCCGCAGGTTGGTCGGGGTCGAAGGGCGCTCGCCGTGCCGGGCACCAGCGGAATGCAGACAACGGACGCCGCGCGGATTGTTACTCGACGCCATTCACAGCGAGCAAGTCACGATTGCTTCCTCGCGGCACCCAGACTTCACCCAGGAATTATCCAGGAAGTTGCTCCCAACGAGAACCAAAGAGGCCCAAAGGCGACGCCGTGAGAAGCTCTAATTTACGAGGCGTTGTTTGTGGCGCCTTGGCTCCAGTCTTGATTTGGAAAGGGCTCATAACCCAAAGGTCGCGGGTTCAAATCCAGCCCCCGCAACCATGAACGACGAGGGGTTAGCGGACCTTGCAGCCGCTAACCCCTTTCGTTTACCCAGACTTCACCCAGGAAACGGTTCGCTGGGCTGGGTGCGCCTCGAACGGTTGGAACCAACGTTGCGGACGCACGCGGCTGCCACGGCTTCGCGCGCCTGCGGTGCACCGACTGCGCGTTCGAGCGACTCGTCCCCTTCTCCTGCAAGAGCCGGGGTTCTGCCCGAGTTGCGGCGGACGGCGCATGACGGAGTGCGCCGCCCGCCTCGTCGACGAGGTGCTGCCGCTGGGTGCCCGTGCGCCAGTGGGTGCTGAGTCTTCCGTATCGTCTTCGCTATCTGCTGGCGTGGGACCACGCGCTGGCGCGCACGGTGCTCGGCGTGTTCGTGCGGGTGCTGCTGGGCTTCCAGCGCCTCCGCGCGCGCCTGTACCGGCCACGCCTATTTCGTGGATGCCGGCTGGAGCCGAGCCGCGCCGCTTGTCGCGAGCGGCCACACGTAGCGATCCCACGTGAGACCGACCACTTCCACTTGGCCGGCGGCTCGCGCGCCCGACCGTTCGGCGACGCGCCGCGAGCGGGCGTTCTGCGGAAGAATGGCCGAGATCGCGTACGACAGCCGCAGAACGTCGCGCGCGTAGTCGCGAACGCAACGCGCCGCTTCGGTCGCGAAACCCTGGCCCCAGACGGCGGGGTCGAACGTGTAGCCGAGCTCACACTCGAAGGTCAGCGCGACGCCAGCGGGCGCCTGTGCGCGCCCGAACCATCCTCTGCGAATCCCGTGCTCGGGTGCCGCGGATTCGACAACGAGGTCCATCAAGCCGCAGCGCCCGATGAGCGCTCCGTCTTCCTTGCGCAGGACCGCGAGAGAGCCGAGCGCGAGCTGCTCATAGCTCGCGAGAGTGTACTGCAACCATGCGGCCGTCTCTTCGGGAGAGCGCGGCCGGCCTCCGGGATAAAGATGCTGCGCGACTACGGGGAGCGCGTGGAGGCGAGTGAAGAACGGCAGATCGTCCGGCGCGATCCGGCGCAGCACGAGGCGAGCCGACTCCAGCGGGTCTGTGCCGTGCGCCAGGGTCATTGTGAAGACGCCTTCATGTCGCTCGCATTGTAGAGCCTTTCGCGGAGTCGGATCGATAGCCGCGACTGCGCACTAGGCCGAGAACGTGAACACAGCGCCGAGCAGTATCCTCGCGCCGAGGATCGCCGGCCGCGAGCTCGAGACCGACACCACATGAGTTGCAGAAGCGAGCTCCCGGGCGGGTTCTCATCAAGGGGTTACCTCCGATCGCTTGACAAGGGCGGGCCAGTTGCTATATTCAACCCATAGGTTGAATATATGACGACCCCTGTTCTCGACCTCGCCTTCGCGGCGCTCTCGGACCCGACGCGCCGAGAGATCGTCCAACGGCTGGCGAAGGGCGCCGCGCGTGTGACCGACCTCGCCCAGCCCTTCGACATGTCGTTCAACGCCGTCTCGAAGCACGTGATGGTGCTCGAGCGCGCCGGGCTGGTGCGGCGCACGCGGGCAGGCCGCGAGCACCATATCGCCCTCGATCCGAAGCCGATCCGGCGCATCGCGGGCTGGGCCTCCCGCTACGAGCGGTTTTGGAGCGACCGCCTCGACAAGCTCGAGGCATTCCTCAAAGCGAACAGAAAGAGAGATTGACGATGCCTACTGCCGGAACGAGCCCGACCACCCCCCGCCTCCGGATCACGGTCCCCCGCCGGATCGAAGCTTCGCCCGAGGAGGTCTTCGACGCGTGGGCCGAACCCGACCTGTTCAGGCGCTGGTTCGAGCCGCACCGGGCCATTCTCCGCAAGGCCGCGGTCGACGAGCTTTGGTATTGGGAGGCGGACCATGCCGGCCGTCTGTGGGCACACTACTGCCGCTACCTGTGCGTGGAGCGCCCGCGGCTGTTGGAGTTCGCGTGGATGTCGGAAGCGACGCGCGGGCTCGAGTCCCGGGTGACCGTCGAGATGACGCTGTCCCGCGGCGCCACCGACCTGGTGTTGACGCACAACGGGCTCCCCGACGACGAAATGGGCCGCGGCCACGAGGAGGGCTGGAAGCACTTCACCGGCATCCTGGCCGAGAAGATCAAAGGGCTGCGGTGAGGAGCCGGGACCGCGAGAGTGCCGGAACCGAGCGAGGAGTTCGCCACCCGGCGCTGCTCGGACTCCTGAAGACCCACGTCGGGAGAGCTTGAAAAGGAGGGATCACATGACAACCCACAAGGTGGTGAAGCACGACGAGTGGCTCGCGGCACGGAAGAAGCACCTGGCGAAGGAGAAGGAGTTCACCCGGATGCGTGACCAGCTGAGCCGGGAGCGGCGCGATCTGCCCTGGGAGCTCGTCGAAAAGCAATACACCTTCCAGGGCGAGCGCGGGACGCAGACGCTCAGCGACGTCTTCGAGGGACGCGGCCAGCTGGTTGTCTATCACGCGATGTTCAATCCCGACACCGCGGGGCCTCATACGACCTGGACGGCCGACGCGCCGTGCTTCGTCTGCTCCTTCTGGATGGACAACTTCAACGGCATCACCGTCCACCTGAACCACCGCGACATCACAATGGCCGCGGTCTCACGGGCTCCCTACCCGAAGCTTGCCGCCTACAAAAAACGGATGGGCTGGGGCTTTCCGTGGCTGTCATCGCTCGGCAGCGACTTCAACCTGGACTATCGCGTCTCTTTCACCGATGAGGAGCTGAAGGCCGAGAAGGTCGACTACAACTACCGGCTCCGCCCGTGGGGGCTGACTGAGGCACCCGGCATCAGCGTGTTCCTGAAGGACGGCGGCCAGATCTACCACACGTACTCAACCTATGAGCGTGGGCTCGACATGTTGAACGTCGCCTATCACTACATGGATCTCGTGCCGAAGGGCCGCGATGAGGGCGACTCCGGCGCGGATCGGTGGGTTCGCCGTCGCGACGAGTATCAGGACTGATGTACGGCGGCCGGCTCCTTGGGGCGATCGGGCTCGTCAGGCAAGCGAGGCCGGGCGGATTCTGTCCAGCGTGCCGAGTGCTGATGAAGGCCCGCGACGCCAGACAGGAACTGGCCAAGCCCATGGTGGCCGCCTTGGTCGTCCTCGCTGGCGCCGGCGTTGCCTGGGCGGCCATGGTCCACCATTCGCGCGCCATGGCCGGAATGGACATGGGCCTCGGCCCGATCGAGTCCTTCGCTGCGACCTGGGTCGTGATGATGGCGGCGATGATGTTGCCCTCCGCGATCCCGGTGGTCCTCGAGTTCGCACGAACGGCCGAAGGGCGAAGGGGATGGCAGGTCGCCACGGGAGTGCTTGCGGTCACGTACCTGGGCGTGTGGCTGATGTTCGGCGTGGTGTGCTATGCGATCTACACGGCCGCGAGAATGCCCTGGCCCAACCAGGGTGTGGTGGTTGGACTGGCTCTGGCTCTGGCCGGCGTCTACTCCGTCAGTCCGATCAAACGGGCGAGCCAGGCTCGCTGCCGCGAGCTGTGCGCGCTGCATGGGCCGCTGCCCTTCAACCTGATGCGGAGCGCCGCTGTCGCAGGCGCGCGCTACGGCCTCAGCTGCCTTGGATGCAGCGCGGCGCTCATGATGGCCATGGTCCTTATCGGGATGTCCAGTCTGTGGTGGGCGGTGATCCTGGGCATCGTCGTCCTCATCTACAAGTTCGCGCCTCCGCTGCGAATGCGATATGAACTGGTCCTTTCGCTCGCTCTGGTGGCTCTCGGCGTGGCTTACCTCACAATGGCTTGAGACGGACGGGGCACGACGACCTCGGCGACCAGGTTTCCACCGCTCCGACCAGTGCACAGCGGCGCAGCATTGGAAGCTCTGAGGAAGCGTCGCGACCTGTCCATCTCCGATCTCGAATCCGATCTGGCGATCTCGCGGTTCGGCGTGGTGAAGCACCTGGTGGTGTTGCAGCGTTCGGCGCCCGAGTAGGGAAGGTCAGCACGGCCACCAGCGTGATGACCGGTCGCTTCCCCTCACAGAACGAGCGTGCGGAATTACCGCACTCGGTTCCTCAGACACGACTCACCACTCCGGCGGCCCTGGCCTCGGCCACGGCCACGCCGCTCGCGCTGCCGTAACCCCCAGCCCCGCCGTGCACTCCTGACGCGCTTCGGTGGCGCGGCCTAGTCGCCGTCTGCCCCGCGCGGGGAGGCGCTTGACGGGCTCTCCTGCTGCTGCCCGACAATCCTCGTGCCAATTAACGGGCTCGTGCCGGAGAGGCCGCGGCTGCGAGGGGCATTCCTGGGGCCGAGGAGCGGCGCGGGCACCCGCGCCGCCAGCTGCGCGCGACCGATAAGGGTCATTTGTTCACCAGATCGGTCCGCGTGATGCCTTGGGAGCAGGCCCAGCACCGCATGTGGCGCCTCCGGGCCATAGGGGAGCACGCGCGGTGCCTAGGCTCTCGCGTCAGGCCGGCTTCCAGAGCTCCGCGGAGGGCACGCGGAGCGCCCGGTTGAAGCGCGAGCTCGCGTTCTCCCACGCGATCAGCATCGTGAGCTCCGCGATCTGCTCCTCGTCGAAGTGCTCGCGCACCCGCGCGAACAGTGCATCGTCGACGTCGCGCGCGGTGTCCGTCATCGCGTCGGCGTACTCGAGCGCCACGCGCTCGGCCGCGTTGAAGAGCGGGCTCTTCGCGTAGTCGTGGAGCGCGTTCAACTTCTCCGTCGAGATCCCGAGTTGGCTGCCGACGGCAGCATTGACGTCCTGTCAGAATTGGCAGCCGTTCCACCACGCGACGCGGCGGTTGACCAACCTCTTGAGCTGGGCGTCGATCTTCTCGAAGCTGCGCACGGCGTCCCACATCGCCATCGTGCCCTTGAAGATCGCCGGGCTGCGCGCGTACAAGAGGTATGGCAGGAGCGGCTTGCCCCACCTGCTTCGATTCCCGTCGACGATTTCCTTCAAGGCCCCTTCCGCGGTGTCGGCGTCGACCGGACTGATGCGTGGCTGGGCAGACATGAGTGACCTCCCCGCTGGCTGAGTAATCTGAGTGGTTGTCACGGGCTCAGCGTAACCGAGATATGGTATCTTCCGTAGGTCCATTTTCGTTGTTTAGACTGGACCATTCGCATGCCCAAACGCGCGGCAGCTTTTGATCTGGCCCTCCCGGCTCGAGGCCGGAACACGCCGCTCGGCCAGTGGTTGTACGACGGGTTGCGTGGCGCGATTCTCCAGTCGCGCCTGAAGGCTGGGCAACGGCTGCCCTCGACCCGTGATCTGGCCCGCCTTTATTCTGTATCGCGCGGAATTGTTGTCGTTGTGTTTGAGCAGTTGCGGGCAGAGGGCTACATAACAAGCAAGGTAGGGTCGGGAACGATCGTGACCGAAACTCTTCCGGACAGCTTCTTGCAGGTTCGTCCCGGAAGGGTACTGCAAACGGGTTCGCGGCACGACCCGGCTCCCAAGGCTTTCGCCACACTGCCACGCGCCTTCCGATGCTTTGAGCCGGCTCTGGATCAATTCCCCATGGAATTATGGACGCGTGTGGCGGCGCGCAGGCTGCGGCGCGCCTCCCGCCTGTTGTTAGCGAATGGAGACGCGCGCGGTTACGCGCCGCTACGGGAGGCAATCGCGGCTTATTTGGGATTGTCGCGGGGCGTGCGATGCACTTCCGATCAAGTGATCGTTGTCTCCGGTGTACAGCAGGCGCTCGACTTGGTGACCCGGCTCGTCCTGAAACGCGGCGATGCGGTATGGATGGAAGACCCCGGCTATCCGGGAGCCAAAGCCGCATTTGAATCGGTGGGCGCAAGGATCGTGCCCGTTCAGGTAGGCGAGTTGGGCCTCGACGTCCACTTGGGCCGGCAGCTGTCTCCTGATGCGAAGGCGGTCTACGTCAGCCCCGCGCATCAGTTCCCGTTGGGCATGATGATGCCGGTCCAGCAGCGTATGGCTTTGCTCGCATGGGCCCATCGCAGCGGCGCCGTCATCCTGGAAGACGATTACGACAGCGAATTCCGGTACACCGGGAGTCCGCTGCCGGCCCTGCAAGGCTTAGACACGAGCGGTTCCGTGGTGTTTCTGGGCAGCTTCAACAAAGTGCTGTTTCCTTCACTGCGTATCGGATATGCCGTGTTGCCCGGCAAACTGGTCGAGCCGATGGCTGCCCTCAGGTTCAACGCCGACAGGTATTGCCCAACGCTCGACCAAGCGATCCTATGCGACTTCATAACCGAGGGGCATTTCGGACGGCACCTGCGACGGATGCGCGACTGCTATTCCGGGCGCTTCCAGGCGTTCATCCACTGCGTGCGCGAAACGGCAGGGGGCTTTCTGGACGTGCCCGAAATTCCCGCCGGCTTGCACGCGGCCGCATTCCTGCGTAAGGGCGCATCGCCCGCGAAGGTAGTCGGTGCCGCGGAGGAAGACGGTGTTGAAGTCGTGGCGCTGGACCGATACACCATCGCCCGCCGGGACATTCGCGGATTGCTGCTTGGATTCGCCGCCATCCGTGAATCCGAAATTCGCCGCGGCGTTGCGCAGTTGACCCGAACGATCGAGAAGCTTCGCGGACGCTAGAGCCGTGGCTGCAACGTGGGAATTTTCTCTCTGGTCTTCACCGCCTCCAGCCGAGCCAGTCGCAAACGGCGCGGCCCATGACGAGCTCGAGATCACGCCCGCGGAGCCACGGCAGCTCTTCGGTGAACAGCGTCACGCACTGGCGCCACGGGCAGGGCATGCGCGTGATGTCGGTGCCCCAGAACCAGCGCGCGGGGCCAAAGGCGTCATAAAGCTGGCGCAGCTTGTCGTGGATGTCGCGGTACGGGTACGGCTGGTCGGAGTAGCTCGGCGCGCCCGTGGCCTTCATCGCGACGTTGGGGTACTTCGCGAGCGCAAGAACTTCCTGGAGATTTGCCCAGCGCTCATTCGGGCTCGTCACGCCGGAGGGTCGGCCGAGATGATCGAGGATCAGCTTGAGGTTCGGATGCCGCTGCGCGACCTCGCCGACCTTCGGAAGGAAGTTCGCCGCCATCAGCGCGATGGGCAGGCCGGCGCGTTCCGCCGCCGGCCACAGCCAGTCAATGGTCCCGTCCGTCGGCCACTTACTCTGGTGTGGGGGCGGGAACGTGAAGCGGCAGCCGAGCATCCCCGGGCGTTGCTTCCACGTATCCACCAGGGCACGACTCTCGGGCTTGTCGAGCGGGAAGTTGCCGAGGATCGCGAAGCGATCGGGGTGCTGGCGCGCGGCCTCGATGGCCAGCTCGTTCGCGTTCGGATCCCACGGCGTGTGCGGGGTGAGCAGGGCGGCATCGACTCCGCCGGCGTCCATTTCCTTGAGCGCGTCGTCCCTCAGGTAGGCGGGCACCTGCCGGTGAGTGGCGCTGGTGGGGTTCCCCGCATTCCACAGGTGGACCTGCGCGTCGACGATCAGCATGTCCTCTCCTTCAGCACGGCTGAGCGGCATGCTATGCGGGCACACCGCCTCCGTCAATCGGCAAGTGGACCGGCCGGATCAGCGCGGATAACGCCTCGCCGCGCAGGCGCGACCGCGTCCGCCGCGCCCTCGAGAATCAGATCAGGGCGCGGCGGCGCCGAGCTCGGATGGGGCGGGGCCGGGGCTCGGCCCTGAGGGGAGATCCCCACGTGAGCGAGGCAGAAGCGAGCCCCGGGCGGGTTCTCTTGCTGGCACCGCGGGCACTGCATGTCGGGCCTCCACTGAACGCTTCGGAACGATTCGGACTGGAGCGCTGTTGCCGTGACCACCAAGACTTCACCCAGGAATTACCCAGGTCCCTCTACATCGTGATGCGCCCCGCTGGCGGCAGGCTGGGCGCCGCGGTAGCATCCGGCACACGGTCCGCTGTCATGGCACCTGTCACGACCGCCTTGATTTACGTCTCAACCCGCGGCGGAGATTGAGCCGTGGCGCTGGCAAACGGGGTCATCTTTCAATCGTTCCAATGGTACCTGCCGCCCGACGGCTCGCTGTGGGCCCAGCTCGCCACCGTCGCACAGGAGTTGGCGGACGCGGGCTTCACGGCCGTGTGGTTCCCGCCGGCCTACAAGGGACAGAGCCAGTACGACGTTGGCTACGGCGTCTACGACCTGTTCGACCTTGGGGAGTTCGACCAGAAAGGGACCCGCCGCACGAAGTACGGCACGCGTCAGCAGTTCCTTGCGGCAGTCATGGCCGTCCAGGCGGCCGGCATGCAGGCCTATGCCGACGTCGTGTTCAACCACAAGGACGGCGCCGACCACGTCGAGCGCGTCCGCGCCCAGATCGTTGACTGGGGTAACCGCAACGACGTTCGCAGCGACTGGCACGAGATCGGCGCCTGGACGCGCTTTACCTTCCCCGGCCGCGGCGCCGTCCACTCGAGCATGCACTGGCACGCGGACCACTTCGACGCGCTGAGCTTCAACGCCGACACGCGCGACGGCTCCCGCCTGTACCGGATCAAGGATAAGCAGTTCGAGACCGAAGTCAGCCATGAGCACGGCAACTACGACTACCTGATGGCGTGCGACCTGGACACCCGCCACCCCCAGGTCGACGGCGAGCTGCGCTGGTGGGGCCGGTGGATCGTTGACACGACCGGCGTCAACGGGTTCCGCATCGACGCCGTGAAACACGTCCGATCAAGCTTCTTCCGCGACTGGATGAACCACCTGCGCGTCCACTTCGGAGGGCGGGAGCTGTTCGCCGTCGGCGAGTACTGGTCCGGCAACGTCGCCGACCTCCACCGCTACATCACCGCCACCGAGGGGGTGATGAGCCTGTTCGATGTGGCCCTGCACTACCGCTTCCGCGAGGCCAGCCTCTCCGGAAACAGCTACGACATGCGGACGATCTTCGACGGGACGCTGACCGGCCAGCAGCCGGCCAAGGCCATCACGTTCGTGGACAACCACGACAGCCAGCCCTGCCAGTCGCTCGAATCGTGGGTCGAGCCGTGGTTCAAGCCGCTGGCCTACGCGCTGATCCTGCTCCGGCGGGAAGGCTACCCGTGCGTGTTCCACGGCGACTACAACGGCGGGCAGTACACCGACAAGGGCCGGAACGTCACGATGTACTCGCACCGGTTCCTGATCGACCACTTCCTGTTCGCCCGGCGTAACTACTGCTTCGGCGACCAGCACGATTACTTCGACCACCCCAACACCATCGGCTGGCTGCGCACCGGCGACGCCGAGCACCCCGGCACGATGGCTGTGGTCATGACCAACGGGTCGACCGGCAGAAAGTGGATGAACACGTTCCGCCCCAACGCCCGCTTTCGCGACCGCACTGGCCATTTTGCTCACCGGGTGACCGCCGACGGCTCGGGCTGGGCCGAGTTCCCGTGCCCGGAAGGCTCGGTGTCCGTCTGGCTCCAGGAGTGAGAAGCTGGTTGGCACTGGCGCGAACAGGAGGCAAAGACGATGCGTGTCATGGTGATCGTGAAGGCAACGAAGGCGTCCGAAGCCGGAGTGATGCCCGACGAGCGGATGCTTGCCGAAATGGGCAACTACAACGAGGAGCTGGTCAAGGCAGGCATTCTTGTCGCGGGCGAAGGGCTGCACCCGTCTTCCAGGGGCAAGCGCGTGCGATTCTCCGGCGCGCAGCGCGCCGTCATCGATGGGCCGTTCATCGAGACCAAAGAGCTCATCGCCGGTTTCTGGCTGTGGCAGGTTAAGTCGATGGACGAGGCCGTCGAGTGGCTGAAGCGGTGCCCGAACCCGCACAACGAGGAGACGGAGGTCGAAATCCGCCCGGTGTTCGAGGCCGAGGACTTCGGCGCGGAGTTCACGCCGGAGCTCCGCGAGCAGGAACAACGGATCCGCGAACAGGCGGCGGCGCGCCAGAAGTAAGCCGCTTGTTTTGACGACCCTACCCGTGCCAGAGACCGGCAAACTGGGTCGCGACCAGTTCGCCGTACCGGACCTCCCCTTGCAGGGCGCCGATCTCGCGAGCGAATCGGCTGATATGGGCGACCATCTCCTCGCTTATGGTCGGGTTGTAGAAGGGAGCATCTCGTGCCACCTCGTAGGCGATGAGACTCGCCTCCTCGGCTGGAAACAGGCGTTGCGCGGCCTTCGCGGCCAACTGCGGGTCGGCCCGGAGCGCCCGCTGGGTTTTCACGATGGCCCGCACGGCCCCTGCGGCGATGTCCGGATGCTCCTTGACAAGCCGCTCCGTGGTTGCGAGCGCCGGGAAGGTCCAGTGGCGGGCCGCGGGCGGCCCGTCGCCTCGCCGCACGTCGAGCAGGATCTTGGCGATGCCCCGCTTCACCCCCAGGTCCGCCCGCAGTCCGTTGCCCCAGTAGCCGTCTGAGACGCCCTGCTCGATGGCATCGACTCCATCCCATGCCCAGTTGGGGCTGGTACGCCGAGGACTGGGAACGATCCGGACGTTATCTCTCTGGAGGTCGATGCCCGCTTCCTCCAGCAACCGTTTCATCGTGAGGCCGGGGTCGGCCGACGCGCTCAGGCGCAACCCTTTCACCGCACTGACGTCGCCCCGTTCGCATTTGATGTCGGAGCGGACGGCCAGGAACCAGTAGTTGTATTGGGAAAGAGCGCACAGGAGGACGCCACCCCGCCAGCCGGGGAAGGTTCGCAGGCCGGTGTAGGGAGACCCGCCGAAGAAGTCGATAGCCCCGTCCTTCAGGGCCTGCGATGGATTCGGCGGCGCGAAGACGAACTCCATGTCGACGCCTTCCTGTTGGAAGAACCCGAGCTGCACGGCAGCGATGGCCACGAAGTAGGAAGGAGAGATCGCGTCAGCAACGGTAAGCCGCATCGTATCCTCTTCGGCCCGCGCCCGCCGTTACACGTCACCCCAACCCGAGGACCGGGGGTTCGTGACGGTCACCTGGTCGGGCTCGTCTCCGATCCGCTCATCGTCGGTCGTTGGCCGGCCGGATTCCCAAGGGGCTCGCCATGGCCATCAGCGGGCACAAGACGACGGTCTCGGACGCCTTGCCTTGAGCGGGATCGCCGTCAGCGCGGCGTCACGCGCTCTTGGACCATCCCTCGGGCGGATCGCAGGCCACGGTGCCCATGTCCGCGGGAACGGAGAGCTCCAGGAGCTCCAGGTCTCTTGATGCCGCCGTCTCGTTGTGCCGCAGGCCGCCCGGGATGTAGAGTGACTCGCCCGACTGGATACGCAGTTTCTGGCCGTCCTCGAACTCCAGGTCAACCCATCCACTAAGCATGTACACGAACTGGCCCTCGCAGACGTGGTAGTGCCACCCCGTCGGCTGCGTCATCCCCTCGGCTCCAATCGTTACCTGGGCGCGGATCTTCCCGCTGCTCGCGGCTGTGACGCCGAGGTCGCGGTACTTAAAGAAGGAGCGCCGGCCCGCTACCAGGGGGGCGGTGGTCGGCGTCGCGTACGCCAGCTTGCCCGGGGGGTTCACGGCTGCCAGCTGTCCGCTCGGCGTGCTCGCGTTGTTCATCATGGAGGCCTCCTCTGAGTTCGTACCGCAATACTACCCGATCCACGCGCGGATTGAAGTCCTGCGGTGGAACTGGGCCGCCTGTCCTTCGTGGAGCCTAGGTAGTCGAGATATCGCGTGATGTCGCTGCCTGACGCCGGCTGTGGCGCGCTCGAACCAACGTGACGATCTGCGGCGAATCAGGGCGTCGCGGACACCCAGCGCTCGGCCGGGCGCGGGACGGGGCACGGGACGTGGTAGCCACCTTCGGATTCGCGTTAGCTTTCTGGCAACCCAGCCTTACGTGCTCCCTCGACAATCCGCTGGAATTCCTTGCGGAAGGCTGGATTGTCGGAAACTCCTGATCCTTCCTGCACCAGTGTCTGCACCGTGTACCCTGGCCCCAGCTTGAGGAGCTCCGCAACCGCGGCCGCCGCCTCTGCCTGCTGCCCGCGCCAAGCGTAGGCAGAGGCGAGATCAACGTACGCGAACCAGAACGTCTTACCGGTCGCAATCGACTTGAGGCACCAGTCGATGGCCTGAGCGTCGCGCGCCAAGTGCGTGTTCGCGTGGCAGAGGACGAAATACCAGACATGCCCCCGCAACCACGAAGGCCCTTTGCCGGTGAGCGGTGACTGCTGAGAATGGGGCTTTGCGTTTCCTATGCGCTCTTCTTCATGCCGCCGGATGCGCCCGGCCTCGGCCTGGAGCTGGATGACCCCGCGGCCGCCGCCTCGTTGGTTCGCGAGTAAGACGACTCCGTCAGCTCTTCAGGAAGAGCTCGATCTCCTCGAAGAACCGCTGAGACGCCGGCTCGTTCTCCAGGAACAGATGGTTCTGGCCCTGGACGGCCACGAACCGGGCGCCGGGAATGCTCGCTGCCAGCGTGCGGCCGCTCTCGAAGGGGACCACGGCATCGCCGCGCACGTGCATCACGAGCGTGGGCGCGGATACTCGGGGAAGAAGGTCGCGCACGTCGAAATCGCCCACGACTTCCCGGTAGCGAAAGGCACATTCGGGTGACGTGGTCCTGCGTTGCAGCTCGTTGAAGAAATCCATCTGCTCCTGGCTGGCGCCTGGCATGAAGAGCCCCGTGAAGATCTGTCGGAACGCCGGATTATCCGCGCCCCATCCGAGGCGGATGAGCGTGCTCATCGCCTTGAACTGTTCTCGAACGTCCGGTGAATCGTTCTTCTTGCCGCCCACCGCGAAGCCGCCGTACAGGATGAGGTGGGACACGCGCTCGGGGTGTCGAACGGCATACGCGACAGAGACGGCGCAGCCTTGTGAGATTCCGAGCAGCGGAAAGCGTTCGACGCCGGCGGCGTCCACTACGGTTTCGAGATCGTTGACCCAGGCGTCGAGCGACACTTCGTCGACGTCCCAATCAGACAGTCCGTTGCCCCGAGCGTCATAGCGAATCAGCGTGTGGTCCTTTGCCAGCCCGCGAAAAACGTGCCGCCACACTGGGCTTTCCCAATCGTATTCGAGATGATTCATCCAGTTTCCGGCCTTGACGAGCGGCGGCCCGCTGCCGGCGATCGCATAGGCCAGACGCACCCCGTCACGCGTGCGGCAGTACTTGATCTCCTGCTTCAGCGTGGCCGTGTCGAGGAGGCCGGCCGCCGTGATCGGCCCACCGATGCCCTCGACCGCGAAGACCTCGACCGGCTTCACGATGTTCTTCAGATTCTGTGGGCCGAGCTTGCGGAAGCTGAGCGCGACCTTGCCATCGACCTGGTCGTAAACCTGACGGGAGATGAAGACGCCTCCCGGCTCAGCGATGCCTTCCAGGCGGGCCGCGATGTTGATCCCATCGCCGTAGATGCGCGCCTCGTCGTAGATCACGTCGCCGATGTTGATGCCGATCCGGAACTGCATGTGCCGCTCCGGCTCGACGGTGGCGTTCCGCTCCGCCATCCTCCTCTGGATGGCGACCGCACAGTCGAGCGCGTTCACGACGCTGGCGAACTCGGCGAGGATGCCGCCGGCCGTGTCGATGATGCGCCCGCTGTACTCGCCGATCATCGGCAGCACGACCGCCTGGTGTCCCTTGAGGTCGCGCACCGTGCGCGGCTCGTCGGCGCCCATCAGCGCGCTGTAGCCCGCGATGTCGGCGGCCAGGACTGCGGCGAGCTTGCGTGATTGGTTCTCTGGCACGGCCCAAGTAGAGCGCAGAATCATCACGAACGCCACTCCGGTCGCGGGTCGGACTAGAATCCGGTCTGACAGCGAGCGGATTCACCTGCAGAGAGTTCAGTCGTGATAGGATCGGCGTCGCGTAACGACCCTACCGCGGAGCGCGGATGGGGCGCACCGATTCCGCCAGGCGCCGGCGTGAGGGAGAAAGCGCGCACGCACCGAACCGTTCGCGCTAACAGGAGAGCCCACACCATGTCACAGAAGACTGCGTTAGAGGACGTTAAGGTCCTTGATCTGACCCAGTTTGAGGCCGGAACCTCATGCACTGAGGCGCTCGCATGGCTGGGGGCCGATGTCATCAAAGTCGAGAATCCCCGGGGCGGCGACCAGGGGCGCGGTGCGTCCACCGACCAGCAGGGGGTGGATTCGCACTACTTCATGCTGCTCAACGCCAACAAGCGCAGCGTCACGCTGAACCTCGGCAGCCCACGGGGTCGCCAGATCTTCACTGAGATGCTGAAGAAGGCGGACGTCATGATCGAGAATTTCGCCCCCGGCGCCATCGAGCGGCTGGGTTTCGGCTATGACGTTGTGCGGGAGATCAATCCCCGTCTCATCTACGCGCAGGTCAAGGGCTTTGGCGAGGGCCCATACGAGAACTACGTGAGCTTCGACATGATCGCTCAGTCCGTGGGCGGAGCCCTGAGCCTCACGGGCACCGTGGATACCGAGCCCCTGAAGCCCGGACCGACCATCGGCGACACGGGCACCGGGCTGCACTGCGCCATCGGCATCCTGGCCGCTCTGCATCAGCGCGAGCGCACGGGCCGGGGCCAGCACATCAAAGTGGCCATGCAGGACGCCGTGATCAACTTCAGCCGCATCGCCTTCGCGCGACAGGCTGCCAGCGGCAAGGCGGCGGTGCGCTCGGGCAACCGCAGCGCGCTGGGCACGACCGCCCCCAGCGGTCTCTACAAGTGCAAGGGGGGAGGTCTCAATGACTACTGCTTCATCTACACCAGCCGCGCCGGCAACCGGCACTGGGACCGCCTGCTGAAGGCCATCGGCCGAGACGACCTGATCGGTGACGAACGCTTCAACTCGCCGGAGAGGCGCTGGACCAATCACGACGAGGTGGACCGCATTCTGAGCGAGTTCACCCAGAGCCGTACCAAGGTCGAGGTCATGCAGATCCTGGGCGACGCTGGTGTGCCCGCCGGGGCGGTCTACGACACGATGGAGATCACGCAGGATCTTGCCCTGCAGAAGCGCGAGATGATCGTGACCGTCGACCATCCCAAGCGCGGCAAATTCACCTTGCCCGGGTGGCCGGTGAAGATGTCCGAATCGCACGTCGAAGTGGATCGCTCACCGCTGCTCGGCGAGCACAATGCCAAGATCTATGCCGAGTGGCTGGGCCTGACCGCGCGCGACCTGGAGGATCTCAAGGCCCAGGACATCATCTGATAACTCCTGCGACGGCTCCGCGCCGCGCCCGAGGGGGAGCCCGCGAAGATGGAGCTCCGGCGGCTCCTATCTCGGCCAACGATCCACCCGGCGACCGATCCAACCCGACGATCCCAAGGGAGGTCAGGAATGCGAACGCTGATATTTCTGTTGGCCTCAATCCTGTTGTTCTCGCCGATCACTGCCGACGCTCAGGATAGCCGCGCGGCACTCGAGGTCGTCTCGAAGGCTCTCGGCGCCACCGGTCTGAAGTCGATCGAGATCCAGGGCGGCGGCGCGGTCTTCCAGGTCGGGCAGAGCTACACCGCGGGCACAGCCTGGCCGCAGTTCAACGTGCGGAGTTTCACGCGCGTGGTGAACTACGACACGGCCTCGCTCCGGGACGAAATCCTTCGCACGCGGGCGCTGGAGCCGCCCAAGGGGGGCGGGCCGTACGTTCGGGGTGAGCACAAGCAGATCTTCGTCCTCAGCGGCGACCACGCCTGGAACGTGATGGGCGACGCGGCGACGCCGGCGCCGATCACGCTTGCGGACCGTCAATTCCAGCTCTGGTCGACCCCGCACGGCGTCATCAAGGCCGCGATGGCGGGCAGGGGCACGATTCAGGGCCGCACGATCGCCTTCGGGGTCCCGGGCAGCTTCAAGGCGACCGCGACCCTCGACGCCGCCAACCTGGTCGAGCGCGTCGAGGCGACGATGACGAATCCCGTCCTCGGCGATATGGCAGTCACGGTGAGCTACGCCGACTATCGCGACTTCGGCGGCGTGAAGTTTCCGACGAAGATCCGGCAGAGCTACGGCGGATTCCCCGCGCTCGACCTCACGGTGACAGAGGTCAAGCCCAACGTCGCCGCCGACATCGCGGTCCCGGACAACGTCAAGCAGGCGACCAATCCCTACGTGCGCGTCACGAGCCAGAAGGCTGCCGACGGGCTGTGGTACGTGACCGGCGGCTCGCATCACAGCGTGGTGATCGAGATGAAGGACCACATGATCGTCGTCGAGGGACCGCTGAACGACGACCGCGCGCTGGCCGTCATCAAGGAAGCGCGCACGCACGTGCCGAACAAGCCGATCAAGTACCTCGTCGTCAGCCATCACCACTTCGACCACTCGGGCGGCGTGCGCGCGTTCGCGGGCGAGGGCGCGACGCTGATCACCCATGACGCCAGCCGACAGCACTTCGAGCGGATCGTCGCGGCGCCGGCGACTGTGAGTCCGGACCATCTCGCCAAGTCCGGCCGCAAAGCCGCGGTGGAAGGCGTTCGCGACCGCCGCGTGCTGACTGACGGGACGCGGACCGTCGAGATCCGTCAGATCGCCGGCATTCTCCACGCCGATGACATGCTGATGGTCTATCTGCCGAAGGAGAAAGTCCTGATCGAAGCGGACGCCTACACGCCGCCGGCGCCGAACACGGCGCCGATGAGTCCGCCGAGCCCCTTCAACGTCAGTCTCGTGGAGAACATCACGAAGCAGGGGCTCGCGGTCGACCAGATTCTTCCGCTACACGGCCGCATGGTTCCGCTCGCGGAGCTGCACAAGGCGGCCGGCGTCACGCCCTGAGCTGTTGAGACGGGGGGCCTCAGGGCCCCCCGGTCCCTTGAAAGCGTGCCCGCGGGGTCGTCTTAGACGCGGATCTAACCTCGCCTTGAATTGTTTGATTGGGCGGCTTGCTTCGAGGAATCGGTCGGGGCATCATGCATCGAGATCGTCGAGGAACAACGCATCGTTGCAGTACTTCTTGAGCGCTCCGTGAACCGGCGGCAGTGTATCCGCCACCGTCGAACCCGGGGACTGTAGGACGGAAACGCTGCTCCTGGCGGCGCTGATCGTCTTCGCCGGCTACACGGTGTTCGGCGTGACAGGATTCGGCGCGTCACCGATCACGGTCCCCGTGCTCGCGCATTTCCTGCCGCTGCCGTTCGTCCTGTCGCTGGCCGCCGCCCTCGATCTCGGATCGGCCGCGGCACTCGGCGTTCACACGAAGAAGCAGGCCGATGTCCGCGAGCTGCTGGTGCTGGCGCCGTTCACGCCACACCAGCCAGACGGCAGCGCCGCCGAAGAAGGCGACGAGCACCAGCAGTGCGACGACGAAGACGAACCCGTCGTCGAGGTCGAGCGAGATCCAGTCCCCGCCTCCCTTCCCAGGGGCCTCGTCGACCGAGCCGTCGAAGGTTCCGCTGGCGGAAGCGAACGAAGAAGCGCGCGGCGATTCGGCTGACGAATCGCTTACGCGCCGTCACGACTGGCTCCACGCCGGCCATCCTAGCCGAGACGGCCGCCGACCTGCCAGGTCCACGACGCCGCGTACGCGAACGTGCACAGGGCTGGAGCGGATCGTCTTGCGGCACCTGGCCGGAGCTGGGGGTCCGTGCGGCGGTACCATGATTCCTGGAAGACGACGGACAGTTGACTACCGAAGGCAAGGAGGCGTTATGGACGATACCGAGGTCCTCGGCCGGATCAACGAGCTTGCACGCGAGGAGCACGAGCTGTTCGAGCGTGAGTCTCACGGGAAGGTGACCGACGCTGACCGCGAGCGGCTACGCCGGTTCAGGGCTCCGAAATGAAAGGCAATCCATGATCGGAGAAGAGAAGCGATGGCGAAGATGAAAGTGGCGCAGGTAGCGAAGGCAGGCGGGGACTTCGAGATTGTTGAGCGGGACATCCCGCAGCCGGGGCCGGGGCAAGTGAGGATTCGCGTTCAGGCGTGCGGAGTCTGTCACAGCGATGTACTCACCAAGGAAGGCGGCTGGCCGGGCCTTGAGTACCCGCGCGTCCCGGGGCACGAAGTAGCTGGTGTGATCGACGAATCGGGCGCGGGTGTGACGCAGTGGAGGAAAGGTCAAAGAGTCGGCGTTGGCTGGCACGGCGGTCAGGACGGAAGCTGCCTCGCGTGCAGGCGGGGCGACTTCGCGAACTGCGCGAACTTGAAGATCACAGGACTCAGTTACGACGGCGGGTATCAGGAGTACATGATCGCCCCGGCGGAAGCGGTCGCGCGGATGCCGGAGTCGCTCGGTGCGGCGGAAGCCGCGCCGCTGATGTGTGCGGGGATTACGACGTTCAACGCGCTGCGCCACAGCGGTGCGCTGCCGAGTGACTTGGTGGCCGTCCAGGGGATCGGCGGGCTCGGCCATCTGGGAATTCAGTTCGCGCAGAAGTTTGGCTACCAGGTAGCCGCAATTGGGCGCGGGCCAGAGAATGCTGCGCTCGCAAAGAAGCTGGGAGCGAGCGTATACATCGACAGCGCTGGGTCGAACGCAGCGGCAGAGTTGCAGAAACTCGGTGGGGCACGCGTGATCCTGGCGACTGCGCCCAGCTCGAAAGCGATGTCGTCGCTGATAGACGGACTGGGGATGAATGGCAAGATGATGGTGGTGGGAGCGACGGGGGATCCGATAGAGGTGACGCCTGTTCAGTTGATTTTCGGCATGCGGAGCATTCAGGGCTGGGCGTCGGGAATCCCGACCGATTCGGAGGACACCCTGCGGTTTGCAGAGCTGACGGGCGTGCGACCGATGATCGAGAAGTATCCGCTGGCGAAAGCGGGAGAAGCGTACGCGCGGATGATGAGCGGGAAGGCGGAGTTTCGTGTCGTCCTTACGATGTAAATGTCGCTGGCCTAAGCTCAACCAGGCCCTAAGCGATGGAGGAGAGCCATGCCTATCGCATTGCCGGAGTCGGTAAAGAAAGTGCTAGAGGACAAGGCGTACGGTCACGTCGTCACGCTCAACTCGAATGGGCGACCGCAAGTGACGATGGTCTGGATGGACGTTGAGGGCAATGAGGCATTGTTCAACACGGCGGAAGGGCGCAAGAAGCCGCAGAACCTCCAGCGCGACCCTCGGATCATCATCTCTGTTCAGAATCGTACCGAACCGCAGTCCTATCTCGTCATCAACGGCACCGCGACGGTGACGGAGACCGGAGCCGACGCCCACGCCGACAAACTCGCGAAACGGTTCCTCGGGGTGGACAAGTACCCGTACCGTCAACCCGGCGAGAAGCGCTTGATCGTGCGCGTCAAGGTCGATCGACTCGGCGGCATCGGCCCGAAGATGCGGCCGTGGACGTAGCGCCTCCGTCCCAGTTCGACCCCCGCAACCAGCGAAGTAGCGAAAATGAAAGGGAGCGATTGTGACGTGAGGTCGAGTTCTCCGGCGCCCCCGCCGCTTCAGGCCTTTCCGTGAGCGCTGAAAACACACGATCGGTGTGGCGACTTGCGGAACACGCCTTGGGTTAATGCAGCGCCTTGGGTTCGCAGCTCACGGACCTGAACACCCCGGGTGCGCCGTCGGTGTCAAAGGCCGGCAGAGGAAGTAGACTATGGGCGCCGAGCCGGTCAGCCGGCGCGGAAGGGAGGACGCCGATGCTGAGCCGCGAAGAGAACGAACGATTGACGCGGGTTGGGCCTGGGACGCCCATGGGCACGTTGCTGCGCCGGTACTGGTTCCCCATCGCCGCCACGGCTGATCTGGACGCCAATCCGGTCAAGGCGATCAAGCTCCTCGGAGAGGATCTGGTGCTGTTTCGCGACCGGCGGGGCCGGCTTGGTCTGATCGGCGAGCGCTGTCCCCACCGCCGGGTGTCGATGCGTTACGGCATCCCCGAGGAGGACGGCCTCCGGTGCTGCTACCACGGCTGGATGTTCGACGGCCAGGGGCGCTGCGTCGAGATGCCGGCCGAGCTTCCCGGAAGCACCTTCAAGGACCGCGTGCGGACGCCAGCCTATCCGGTGGAAGAGCTCGGCGGCCTCGTGTTCGCGTACCTCGGTCCCGAGCCCGCTCCGTTGCTACCGCGGTGGGACCTCCTGGTGATGGACAACGTCTGGCGCGACATCGGTGTGACGGTGATCCCCTGCAACTGGATGCAGTGCATGGAGAATTCTCTGGACCCGGTCCACACCGAGTGGCTCCACGGCCGCTACTACGAGTACGTCATGAGCCGTAACGCCGGGAACGACACGGGCGGCGAGCGGATGGTGGAGCGCGTCATCGGTCACCACCTGAAGATTGGGTTCGACGTGTTCGCCCACGGGATCGTCAAGCGGCGCGTGCGGCTCGGCGGGTCGGAGGACGATCCGGCGTGGCGGATCGGGCACCCCATCCTGTTCCCGAACATCCTGCGCGTCGGCTGGACGTTCCAGTTCCGCGTGCCGACGGACGACACCCATACCTATCATGTGATGTATCAGGTCCTGCCCGCGCCGCCGGGGGCGGAGCCGACGCAGGAGCGCGTTCCGGTCTACCAGATCCCGATCACGGACGAGCGCGGCGAGCACATCACGAACTTCGTGCTGGGCCAGGACATGATGGCGTGGGTGACCCAGGGGCCGGTCGCCGAGCGCGACCTCGAGAAGCTGTGCGACTCGGACCAGGGAGTGATCCTGTTCCGCCGCCTCCTGCGCGAACAGCTCGCGGTCGTCGAGGCCGGCGGTGACCCGATGAACATCTTCCGCGACGCCGCGACCAACAAGTGCATCGACATCCCCGTGGAGTACAGCCTGATCGAGGCCGCGCGCGCCCGTCGTCTCGCCACTGGCCAGGCGCCCTGGAGCGCGCTGCTCGACACTGTGGAAAACGCCTGGGCCAGGGCGCCGGAGAGCGCCGGCTAGGCCCGCGGTCGGAGATCAGGGGCGTGCCAGAGTCGGCGCCCGTCCTGCGATGGGCCGTCGCCGGCCTGGGGACCGCGGGATGCATGATGCTGCCGGCCATCCTCAGGCATCCGCACGCCAGGCTCACGGCGGCGGCCGATGCCGACGCCGGGGCAGTCGCATCGTTCGCGCGCGACTTCCAGGCCGAGACATACTCGAGCGTCGAGGCGCTGTGCGCGAGCCCGCGCGTCGACGCGATCTACATCGCGACCCCGACGCAGTACCACACCGAGCACGTTCTCCTCGCCCTCGAGCATGGCAAGCACGTCGTCATCGAAAAGCCCATGGCTCTCAGTCTCGACGATGCCGATCGGGTGATCCGGGCGGCCGAGGCGCACGGCCGGCAGCTCGTGGTGGGCCACTCGCACAGCTTCGAGCCGCCGATCCGCAAGATCCGGGAGATCGCTCAGAGCGGTGCTCTCGGCCGGGTCCGCATGTTGCACAACTGGTGCTTCACGGATTGGCTCTACCGCCCTCGCAACACCGAGGAGCTCGACACCCGCCTGGGCGGCGGCGTGACGTTCCGGCAGGGGTCGCACCAGTTCGACATCCTGAGATTCATCGGCGGTGGCCTGCTCCGTAGCGTCCGCGCGATGACGGGGCGCGGAGACGCGCAGCGCCCCACCGAGGACGCGCACGTGGTCTACATGGAGTTCGAGGACGGCACGCCCGCGAGCGCCGTGTACAGCGGCGCCGATCACTTCCACACCACGGAGCTGGCGTTCGGGATCGGAGAGCAAGGGCAGCGCGTCGACCCCACGGCCTACGGCCGCGCCCGGCAGACGCTCCAGAAGGTGGGAAGTCGGGACGCGGAGCTGGGCCTCAAGCGTGCGGTCCGGTACGGCGGGAATCGCGCCCCGCGCTCGGCAGGGCCGGCGCCGCATCCGTCCTTCTTCGGGCTCACCCTCGTGAGCTGCGAGAAGGGCGACATCCGGCAGTCAGCGCACGGCGTCTACGTCTACGGCGAGGACGAGCGGCGTGAGGTACCGCTCTCGACCGGCGACACGGGGCGAGACGCGGTGGTTCGCGAGCTGTACGACGCGGTGGTCAAGGCTCGAGTCCCGGCCCACGGCGGACGCTGGGGGAAGGCTAATCTAGAGGTGTGCCTCGCCGTGCTGGCCTCGGCCCAAGAGCGCCGGGAAGTCCTGCTCTCGCACCAGACGGCAACGCCGGTCCTCCCCTAGAGGGGACAGCGCGCCTACTCGTGCCAGTGGACCTTGTTCCACGCCTCCAGATCTTTCACGTCACCCGGCGGGTCGGCGGGCGGCGGTAGCTGGTCATTGTTGTACAACCGGGCCGCATTCCCGCAGAGCACCTTAGCTCGGGCCTCCGGCACGAGGTGTCCCAGATCCTGCGCGATGAATCGGGTTGCCCCCGGCCAGATGCAGGCACTGTGCGGGTAGTCGTTGGACCACATAAAGGTGTCGGAGCCATACTCGGGAAGCAGCTTGCAGCCGACCGGGTCCTGAATGAACGCCCCGTAGACCTGCCGATAGATGTACTCGCTGGGCGGCCGGGGAATGTCGCGCTGCCGCCCCAGACCGATGGGCGACGGACCGAAGCTCATCTGGTAGTAGTCGAACTCCTGGGCGAAGAACGGGATCCACCCCACGCCAGCCTCTGCGACCACCAGGTTCAGGCCGGGGTATCGCTCGAAAACACCCGCGGCAACCATGTTGCCCACGGCCTTCATACAATCCCACTTGTGGCCTGCCGCGCCATCGGGCATGAGCCCGCTGCGCTGCTGCGGGGAGAACTTCATACGGCCCGGGCCCGAATTGATGTGCAGGTTGACCGACATCGCCAGGTCCTGGCAGGCGGCCCAGAATCGCTCGTAGTGGTCCGAGCCGTAGGGCAAGTCTTCCGCCGGTACTAGCCCGATGGTCGCTCCCCGCAGGCCTCCCTTGCGGCACCGCTCGAGTTCCTGAGCCGCGTGCTCGATGTTCCACAACGAGATCATGGCCAGGCCCCAGAGACGTTGAGGAGCCGCACTGCAGAATTCGATCAGCCAGTCGTTGTAGACGCGGCAACACGCTTCCTCGAGCTCTGGGTCACCCGTCACCCAGGCGACAGTGCCTCGGGTGGGATAGAGCACCTCTGCGCTGACGCTGTCGTACGCCTGGTCCTTCAGCCGCTCACAGGGGTCCCAGCCGCCAACGCGCACGTTGCCGCCGGCATCGCCGCGATTCGGAAAGCGCGGTGCGCGGTCTCGTAGCGCGGGTGGTAGCCGCTTCTCCCAGAGGTCCGGCGGCTCTGTCATGTGCGAGTCGGCAGAAATCCGCTGCTCGCGGCCTATAGTGACCAGTGTCTCCCGTGCAACGGCGACATCACTGAGTCTCGGGAAAGGCATGGCTTCCTCCATTCCAATGCGCTATTTGAACTGCGGAATCACGCGCTCGTTGATCAGCCGTAGGTTTTCCAATTGCAGCGCATAGGGAATCTGGCGCCCGTAGTTGACCTCATACAGAATCTGCGTCAGGTCGAGCTCCTCTCGCAGCTGTTGGAGCCGGTCAACCACGGCCTCCGGGATACCGTAGACCACCTTGTCCCGCAGCCAATCCTCGTAACTCATGCGTCGCACGCGTTCGGCCTGAACGTTCCAGTCACCGGTCGTGCCCACTCGGGAGGCGCTGCCTGCCACGCGATCGCCCAAGCCTTTCACGGCAGCCATAGTGCTGGCCTCAGGCTCTGCATAGGCACGTTCGGCCGTCTTGGCCACGTACAGTGGCACCCTGAGACCCACCTGGGGAGCCCCTGCATGGCCAGCCTCGTGCCAGGCCTCCCGGTACTGCTGGATGGGCGGTGCCAGCTCGGAGAGGGCAAACACCCTGGAGGGGTTGATGATGATGGGAAACCCCAGACGTCCGATTAGGGGGAAGGTGACTTCCGAGGTGATACCGACGCGGACCGGTGGGTGGGGCTGCTGCAGCGGTTTGGGCCGGACCCACAGGTTATCGCACCGATAATGCTTGCCCGTGAAGGAGAAGCGCTCCTGGGTCCACGCCTTGAGGATGATCTCCAGGTACTCGTCGAACCGCTCTCGGCTCTCGGCGAAGGGGGAGTTGAAGCCATCATGCGTGTCAGGAAAAGTGCCCCGCCCCACGCCGAGCTCGACCCGGCCCTGACTGATGTGGTCCACGGTGGCGATATCCTCGGCGATGTGGATCGGATGGGCCAGAGGTAAGAGGACCACCGCCAGGCCAATGCGGATGCGTTGGGTCCGAGCGGCGATGGCGCTGGCGATCGTGATGGGGGAGGACAAGACGCTGATCGGGGAGAAATGGTACTCCGCCAGCCACACCGAGTTGACGCCCAGGGCCTCGGCGGCATCAACCAGCGCAAAGCACTCGGCAAAGGCCTCACGGTCCGTCATCCCCTCACGGCAGGGGAACTCGATGAAGAGCCCGAAGTCCAAGCTAGCCGACCCGGGTAAAGTCAGCCTTGGGGATCTCCGCTCCCGGGGGCTCCGCTGCGGTGATGTCCATCGGGACAGCCCCTCCGCGGGTGGATTTCATGTAGGCCAATCCTTCCTCCTCGGTGGCATAGGTATCGGCGAAAAGCTCCATCTCGATCCCGTCCGGATCCAGAAAGTAGACGCTGCGGGTCATGCCGTGGTCCACGATGTGGTCGATGGTGGCCCGAGCCTCCACCAACCGTTTGTGGGCCGCTTGCAGAGCCCGATAGCTTTCCACCTTGAACGCAAAGTGATTCAGGCCGATCGCGCCCTTCTCTGTCGGCCGGGCCCCCGCGGGCGCTTTGAACAGGGCGAGGTTGTGATGCACCACGCCGCAGGTCAAAAAGGCGCCCGTCCCGTCAGGGCGATACCGAGACACCTGGAACCCCACCACATCCCGATAGAACCTGGTGGACCGTTCGACGTCGGTGACGTTGAGGACGATATGCCCGATCTCTTTGGGTGCGCTCATTCTGATTCCCTCCTGTTCCAGCCGCAGGCTGGGCCTCTATTCACAGCAGCCTCGCCCCTCTGCAGGGAAGATGTTGTCCCTCGACGGCGCCGGGGCCAGCAGGTCTTGATTTCCAGCGAGTGCACGCTGGGATCACTGAAGTAGACGGCTTTGCCCAGCCCTCGGGCGCCATGCGTCATCCCAGGACCTTGAATACTGCTTTATCCCATGGAGTCCCGCTGTTGGGAAGACCGTCAGCTTTCATACGTTGAAAGACCCCCTCGAAATCAGTGGTGTCCATCGTAGAGGCGAAGTGTTGGCTGGGAATCGTTTCCGCTTCCAGGAAATCGAAGGAGGGAGTCGTGACTCTAGGACTTCTTTAGGACAACAGGATCCGCAACCACCCGGTCGGTGGAGTGTCAGCCTTTCGGCGCAGGTGCGAGGCGGAGTCTCGCGTCCATTTTCACCAGGTCGGCGAGAGAGTCGGCCTTCATCTTTAGCATCACCTTGCCTCGGTGTGCCTTCACCGTGATCTCGCTGATGCCGAGCTCCGACCTGTTTATTCAACAGGCCGGAGACGACCAACGCCATGACCTCCCGTTCGCGGGGGGTGAGTGACGCGTGACAGTCCCGGAGCGCCTGTATCTTCGCCTCGTGACGAAGTGCAGTGTGGACGCAGCTTGGATCAAACGTTGCGCGCGTCCGATCGAATCTGATACAGATCGCCGCATGTGGGTCCCCCGCCGAGTATCTGCGCCTGGACCTTCGTGCCCACGACCTGCTACGCGACGTGCCCTTGTACGACGTCTCGGTCGTGGATCTTCCGGGCGGCGGTGCCGGACGGAGCGTAGCCGACATCCGCGCGCTCGAATCCGCCGCTGCGCCAAGCCTCGTCGCGAATACTATTTATGGTCTGCGACATTTCTTCGGGCGCGTGTTCGGCTGGGACCGCGTGCAGATGCGGCCCGAAGACTCGCTGCTGCCGCGGCTGTCGGAGCGCGACCGCCGCGACTCCGAAATTGCTCCTGGCACTCCCGTTGGTTCGTTCCTTTTGCTGTACCAATTTCCCGGCGAGACGTTGGGTGAGACCCGCAATGCCACGGTACACGGGTTCGTGTGCACGGCACTGGCGCGCACCACCAGCGGGTACCGGCTGTACTGGGGGGGTATACGTGATCCCCGTTTCCTGGCTCACGCGACCGTACCTGACGGCAATCGCCCCGTTTCGACGCATCCTCTACCCGGCTATGCTTCGTCGCATTCGGCGCGCGTGGCTCGCCGCTTACGGAGCCACGGCCTAGGTGGCGTCGTCTGAACCGACGCATCGTTGAGGTACCACGTGATTCCAATCAGACGGGCAGCTCGCGCCATCGGTACGCGCTCCTCTGGTCTCTTCCGGCGGCCCCATCGCCGTCCGAATCAGCGGGCAATGAAATCGCGTACTTGAATTCTGCAAGTTCGATCGCGTCCCGTTGGGGCCACCATTTCACCGCGATGGAATCAACCTTTGGCGTAGCGACCATCACCTCGCTGGGCTCGCGCGCGCCGGCGGATTGATCTGAGTCGCCCATTCGGATTGATGGTCAGGCGGTCGACGGCCACTCACTCCGCCGCGACTCGTCCGAGCGGCCCGAGCGCCTTTTCGACCCTCGGTTTGACCTCGCCGATCATCAGTTCCATCGAGCGCATCGCCGCCGTGTGCGGCGTGTTGCCGACCTTGAACGAAAAGCACACATGCACGGGCTTGGTCGCGCGGATCTCGGCGACGAGCTTTTCGGCAACCGTCTCGACATCGCCGATCAGCAGATCGTTGCAGATGGTTTCGAGCGGCGGTTCGTCGGGGAACGGCACATCGACCAATACGGTCCCCTGCATGACCTCCTGCCGGCGCCTGAGGCTCGACGCGAGCCGCGACTGATAGCGCGCGTTCTCGGCAAAGCGCATCCCATCCTCGCGGCTGTCGGTGATGTGGGCGAAGCGGTTGACAGTGATATGCGCCCGCGACATGTGCGTATTCTCGGCGGTAAACGCGGCGACGATGTCGGCATACTGCTCGGCCAACAATTTGACGCCGCCGACCCGGCCCGACGTCAGTACCCGATAGCCATGGCGTGCGGCGGCGCGGAACATCGCCTGGGTATGGCCGGCGACGTAGATCGGCAGCGGGTTTTGCACCGGGCGGGCCGGGATATGAGTTTTCGGCATCTGGTAGTGCTTGCCGTTGTAGCTGAAGAAATCCCGGCTCAAGGCCAGGTCGAGGATGTCGCAGAACTCGTCGGTCATTTCGAGATTCTGGGCGATGTCGGTGCCGAACCGCTCGAATTCGTAGGGCTGATAACCGGCGCCGATGCCGAGCATCAGTCGGCCATTCGACAATGCGTCGGCAGTGGCGATCTCGGCGGCGAGCCGAGCCGGGTTGTACAAGGGCAATACCACGACCGCGGTGCCGAGCCGGATCTTTTTGGTGATCGAGGCGCAATGCGCCACCATCATCAATGGTGACGCACACAGGCAATAATTCGAGAAATGGTGCTCGGCGAACCAGGCGATCGTGTAGCCGAGCGCGTCGGCCAGCCTCGTCTGCTCGGCGACTTCGCCAAACACCTGCGCCGTCGGCTTGTCCGCTTCGCGCGACCCCATCAGATTGAAGATCCCGAAATCCATCGCCTCATCCTCCACTTCAGCCTGTTATCCCAACCGTGGCTGCAATATGCGCCGGGTGTCAAGGGCGCGCGCGCCGCATTGAGCGTAGGCAACTTTAGCACCCTCCGGCGGCGGTCGCCCCGGCACTCGTTCTCGCCATGCCCTCGGCCCGACGGATCCGGACCGCGCGCCTTCGTCTGCCTCCCGGCTTCGTTCTGGCTCTTGCCGTGCCGGGCGTCTTCTCCAGAGGGCCGTCGAGGGTCATCGCCCCTCGCTCGCCCTCCCGGAGGCGCTTGACTTCGGCCGCCGGGGCGCGATCGTGGCGCGCGGCAGGGGCAGGGGGGAATCGGGTGGCAACGGCGAAAGGGCGCGCCGACAAGATTGCTGCGCAGGATCCGGCTACGCGGTAGGATTCAGGCGCCACGCGCTCTCTATGGAACGAGAGGAGAGAGATCATGCACAGGCCCGTACGGTTTGGCGATGACATCGAGCCGTTGGTGCAGTTCATCGAGGAGACCGACCCCAGCCGGATCCTCGAAGCCACCCTGGGCAAGCTACGCGAAGGCCTGTCGGTCAAGAAGCTCCTGACCGCGTCGGCGCTCGCGGTCACTCGTTCCTCGGACTTGCCGCCCGGCCACCATGGCGGGCCGCTGCACCCACTCGTCGGGCTTCATGCACTCCACCACACCGTGGAGCGCGTGTCGGGCGAACAGCGGTTCCTGCCGATCCTTCAGCACGTCGCGCTGTCGAACAAGCACATCAATCACCCCGGCATGGGCCCGTACATCCTGGCGGATGCCAAGCCCGTGGAGTCGGGCGGCGTTGAAGGCACGAAGAAGGCGTTTTTCGCCGCCGTGGATCGCGGCCTGTACAACGCCGCGGATCACGCCTTCCTCTGGCTCTGGGACAACATCCCGCATGCCGAGGCGCTGGACCTGCTGCTGACCGTGGCGATCCCGAAGAACATGCTCGACGATCACTACTTCATCTTTCCCATGTTCACGTGGCGCGCCCTCGACTGGCTGGGACGCGAGTACACGCCGTTCCTGATGCGCCCCGCCGTCCGGTACGTCAGCCGGTTCCCCACGCCGCCTCCGCTGCGAGACATCGAGCCGCTGCTCGAGGAGTACGAGCTCCTGAAGCGCCCGCTGGGGTTCCACACGAGCCCGGATGAAACACCGGCGATCGGCCTCCTGGGCGAGGCGATCACCGGATGCGACACCTATGCGGAGATCCCGAGGATGCTCGCGAAGGCCCTCGCGGACGGTCTGTCGCTCCAGGGCACAGGCGAAGCCTTGTCGATCGGGGCCGCCGGCCTGTTCATGCGATCGCTCACGGGGAATCCGATGGACGTGCACCTGCACACGGGCGCGAACCTGCGCCGGTATCTCTTGAAGCTCGAAGGCGTGAGCCTGCGCAACAAGCTGCTGGCGCTGCTGACGTGGCACACAGGACCCGAGGTGCGCTCGACGCAGAACCGCATGGAGCCACCGCCCCAGCCGAATCCGGAGGCTGTCGCCGCGCTGCCCCATCGCACTCAGGCGGCGTTGCTCGACGCGCTCGAGGAGAGCATCTACACACAGCCGCCAACCGACTGGTCGAAGGTTACGAATCTCGGGCAGATGCGCGCGGTGCCCGAGGTGAAGAACACCGTGAACCTGGCGCAGCAGTATGCCGACCTCGGGTACGACCCGGATGCGCTGATCAGCCGGCTGGCCCAGATCGTCGTGCACGACAACTTCACCGAGATGCACGCCTTCAAGCACCATCAGGCCACCTTCGAGGAGTTCCAC
>JAHFDK010000452.1 GCA_023249095.1 Candidatus Rokuibacteriota bacterium
CCTCAGGCTGCGTGTTTTAGTCGCGTCCCCTTGTTGCAGGTGTGCTGCTGTCCAAGTGCTGGACGACATTGGCGAAAACGTGGTCGCGACTCAAACACGGGTTCGAATCCCGTTGGGGCCGCCACCTAAAAATCCAAGGGTTTCCGCGGGTTATCGGGGCTTTGCACGACGCGGAGCGAATGCCTGGAAACGCCCTCAAAAGCCCCTAAACGCCCTCGGTTAGCGCCGCGAGTGGCGCCGCCAGTCTAGACAGGGTCGACATAGCAAAGTTGCTATTTACAGCCGATAGCATCCTTGCTATAGTCCATTCGTGAGCGACGGCCCCTGGACCGTCGAAGAGTACCGGACACCGCAGGGGAACCTGCCAGTTCGGGCCTTCATCGAGGGGCTGTCGAAGGCCGCGCAGGCGCGGGTGTTCGCCGCGGTGCAGATGCTCAGAGAGCACGCCCACCGATTGGCGTTCCCGCAGTCGCGAGCGATGGGCAAGGGGCTATATGAACTTCGGATCGGGCATCCCGAGGGGCCGTTCCGGCTGTTCTACTGCTTCAGGCCTGAACGCAGGATCGTTTTGCTGCACGCGATCGCCAAGCGGACGCAGCAGACGCCACCGCGAGAGCTCAACTTAGCGCGGCAACGGATGGGCGACCTTGGCGACTAGAGGAGGGGACATCGTGGCCAAGAAAACGGAAAGCTTCACCGCCTACATGGATAAAACGCTCGGCGCAGACGCCGAACTCAACGCGGCGTTCCAGCGCGAACTTGCGCGCTTGAAGCTGGCCAACCAGATCACGACCGCGCGACAAAAGCGCGGCCTCAGCCAGCGGGCGCTCGCCGATCGCATTGGCACCAAACAGCCGACCGTGGCCAGGATGGAGCGCGCGGACTATACCGGGTACACCGTGACAACCCTCGCCAAGATTGCGGCGGCCACGGGGGCCATGCTGGATGTACGGATCGTGCCGCGCCGGCTGGCGATGGCCCAAAAGCACTGACCGTCAGTCAAGGGCCATTTGTCCAAACCGAAGACCCACCACAAGCCTCCCCAACAAGAGAGCATCGTCGGTCGCACGGTCGGCGGCGCGCCGATCGTCAAGAAAAAGGCACGAGACATCGCCCGCGTCGGCCTGGTCGAGGAGGGCCTGTCGCACGCCGCTGCTCGACACGCGCCTCCTCAAGAACCTTCTGCCGGAATTCCGACGCGGGCGCGGTGCCGGGCGCGTCCCCTGGCACGGGCTCGTTCGCGAATGGGCGCACGCGGGGTGGGCGACGGTTCCAGAGGTCTGGGCGCACGCGCGCGCCGTCGTCGCTGAAGCCAAGCGCGACAAGAAGGCCCGCGAGCGCGAGGGGAAGATCATCACCACGCCCGACCCCATCATCATCAAGGTCGTCGAGAGCAGCGCCGACCCGGCGTGCGACGACGGCTCGGAACGCGCCCATCCGCGAGGGCAGCACTGGCACGTCCGGGATCGTCGCGGCCGTGTCGTCCCCGTCGCCTTCAGCACGCTCTCCAGCTTCATGAGCTCGCTCCGCCTGTAGCCGTCCAGCCCCGCCGCGCGCGCCCGACGCGACTTTCACTTTTCGTACGGGTTTGCGCAAAGTCGTAGTTTCGCCCCCCGTAAGGTTGTGACGTGGAAACCGTACCGGCCGAATTCGCGATCGCGCTGAGGACCGCCCGGCTGATTCGCGCCATGACCTTGGGCCAGATCGCGGCCGGGACCGGCGTGCCGACCTGGAGATTGTCGTCTTTCGAGCGTGGCATCGACGTCCCGTCTCCGACCGAGTTTGCGTCGGTCTGGAGATTCTTGACGAGTGGACGTGAGAACGACGCCGAGCAAGTGACCCGGCGCCAGCAGGCGCTCGCGCCGCCGCCCACGAGGGAGGCTGGCTGATGATCCGCCGCGATCAGGCCCGCGGCGCGCGGCGTGAGATCGAGGACGCGCTCGACGCGGTCGCGAGTTCGAGCGGCTGGCCGTGGATGCCCCAACTCTCGCTCTGGGCCGACGCGCTCCTCGTGCTTGAGGAGGCCACCTCCTCATGAGCCCCGAGCGCTACGTCGCGCTTCTCGCAACTGCAGCACCGCTCGGCGGACGGTGCCCCGCCTGCGACGGCGTCATGGACGAGACCGGGTGCCGGATCGGTGAGCACCTCGTGAGCCACGACCCGAGTCTCACGCGCGGCATCGCGCAGGTCATCGAAGTGTTCTGCGCGGGTGCGCCGGTCGCGCCGGTCGTCGAATGTCCGTCCTGCGCGGGGGCGGGATGACCGCGGCCGAGTTCGCCGAGCTCCTCCCGAAACGGCCGCGCCGCCGCGGCGAATGGTGGGACGGTCTCTGTCCCGGCCACGAAGACCATAGTGCCTCGCTGAGCTTCACGGACGGCGATCGCCGGCTGATTCTGAAGTGTCGGGCCGGCTGCACGGATGACCGGATCTTGAAGGCGCTGAATCTCGACCTCAGCGCACTCTTCCACAACAATGGCCACCGAGCGTCGCCAGTGATCAGCACGATCTACGACTACTGCGACGAACGCGGCGCGCTGCGCTACCAGAACGTCCGCTACGAGCCGAAGGATTTTCGGATGCGACGGCCCGACGGCCGCGGCGGCTGGGCGTGGACCATGGCGGGCGTGCGCCGCGTCGTCTATCGCCTGCCCGAGCTGGCGGAAGCCTCGCGCGTGTACCACGTCGAGGGCGAGAAGTGCGCCGACGCGCTCGTGGCGCTCGGGCTGCGCGCGACCACGACCGCGGGCGGCGCGCAATCCTGGCGGGACGAATTCGCCGACCAAGTGAAAGCGGCCGGCGTCGCCGAGGCGATCGTGCTGCCCGACTACGACGCGCCCGGCGAGAAGTACGGCGCGAACGTGAGCCGCGGTTATCTCGCGCGCGGGCTCCGCGTCAAGGTGGTGCGCCTACCAGGGCTCACCGACCACGGCGACGTGGTGGATTGGCTGGCTTCAGGCGGCACCCGCCAGCAACTCGAGGCCCTCGTGGACGCCGCACCGCTGTTCACATCCGCTGACGAGGAGCCGGCCACAAATGAAGCGGCCAGCGACGAGCCCGAGCTCCGGCGCGAGGGACTCGACCTCGCGCTCGTCTGGCCGGATGGCGTTCAGTTCGTTCTCACCGCCATCCGCGAGGGCCGCGACGGCGTCCGGAGTGAGCTGACCGTCACCCGTGGCGGCCGCCGATTGTCGTGGACGGCCTTCTCGCTGCCGAGCGCCCAGGCGCGGGAGACGCTCCGCAAGAAGCTCGAGGCGATCGCGCCCGACGTGCCGTGGGCCGGCTATCTCGAAGACGCGGCGTGGCGCTTCACCCAGGCCGCGCGGCAGGGCGAGCCGCTCGTGACGCTGACGGGCCAGAATATTTCGCCGACGCGGGAGCTCGTCCCAGGATTTCTCTATGAGGGCGAGCCGACCTCGGTGATCGCCGATGGCGAAACAGGGAAGTCTCTCGTCGCTCTCGCGATCGCCGCGGCTGTCCAGGCCAATGTCGCGCTGCCCTCCGGTCTGAAACCCGTGCGGGCGGTGCCGGCGGCCTTTCTCGATTGGGAGACGAGCCTCGGTACGGTCGAGACTCGGTTGGCACACGTCGCGGCCGGCCTCGGTATCGACCCCCCTGCGATCCTCTACAAGCGCATGACCCGGCCGCTCGTCGATGAGGTTGCTGCCCTGGCGCCGGAGTTCGCGCGGCGCGGCATCGGCCTAGTTA
>JAHFDK010000181.1 GCA_023249095.1 Candidatus Rokuibacteriota bacterium
GACCCTCGAGCAGGAGACTGCGTCCGCCTCCCCGCTCGCCCAGCCAGGCCACCACGTTCGGACGTCCGGGCGCGATCTCCTGCACCTCGAGGTCGAACCCCTGCTTCGCGAGCCAGACTTCGACCTGGCGAGCGACGGCGGCCTCGGTGGCGGCCGGGTCGCCCGGCCGCACCACGCTGGGGATACGGATGAGATCGCGGGTGAGCTCGATCAGTTCCTCGTTGTCGATGCAGGACAGGGCCGCTTGGACTGCCGCGACGCCCGCGCGGGCCACGGCGGACTACTCGTGGGGAAAGGACAGGATGACCGAGTCGAGACGGATGACGCGGTACTCCTCGCCAGCGATGTAGAAGTAGTGTCCCTCGACCTCTTCGGCCGACTCCTCGAAGGCGACGACGACCTTCAGCTCGGGCATCTCGCGGAACGCGTTGGCGCCCTCGTCGAAGCCGTCACCGCGCGCGATCACCTCGCCGTAACGGATCGGCGAGCCCTTCGGACAGTGCACGCGAACGTCGGCGGGTCCTTCGACCATCAAACGCACCAGGAGGTTGATTCCGTACACCTGGATTGGGATCGGAGGCGTCATGGACCGATCATACCATTCAGGGTCACACGGCGTCCTGGCGGGGGGCGTCGCTCGTCGTGAGCTGGCGCGGGAATTCGGGCGCGTCCGGCTGGCGCGGCGCCTGCTCGACCGCTGGTAGCGGCCCGATCTCCTCACCAGCGCTGACGCCGAGGTCGCGGAACCGACGGGCCGCCGGCAGCACGCGCGTCTCCATCGAGCCGACGAAGCTATTGTAGGCGTTCACGGCACGCCCGAGCGCCCCGCCGAGCGAGTCGAAGTGGCCCGCCAGCGTCCGGAGACGGTCGTACAGCTGGTTGCCGAGGTCCCGGATCCGCTCGGCGTTGACGGCGACCTGCTCCTGGCGCCACCCGTAGGCGATGGCGCGCAGCAACGCGATGAGCGTCGTGGGCGTCGAGACGACGACCCGCTTCGCCATGCCGTCCTCGATGAGGGTGGGATCCGCGACCGCCGCCGCGCCGACGAACGACTCGCCGGGAATGAACATGACCACGAGCTCGGGCGCCGCCGGGAACTGCTCCCAGTACGCCTTGGCGGCCAGAACCGTCATGTGCTCACGGACCTGCTTCGCGTGCCGAGCCAGCGCGGCCGTCCGCTCCTCGTCGCTCGCGGCGGCCACCGATTCCAGGTATGCGGCGAGCGGCACCTTCGCGTCCACGATGATGTCGCGCCCTCCCGGCAGGTGGACGATCATGTCGGGGCGCAGACGCCCCTCCTCTCCCTCGACCGTGACCTGCTCGACGTAATCGCAGTGCTCCATCATCCCCGCCAGCTCGACGACCCGGTGGAGCGTGACCTCACCCCATCGGCCTCGTACCTGAGGCGAGCGGAGCGCGCTCACGAGGTTGCTGGTCTCGCCGCGGAGCCGCTCGCTGAGGTTCGCCAGCGTCTCCACCTCGGTCTTGAGGCTCCCGTACGACTGATCTCGTGCCTTCTCAAGCTCCCGGATCCCCGTGTCGTAGCGTGCGAGCGCATCCTTCAGGGGCGTGACACTGGCCTCGATCTCCTTTTGCCGATGGCCCAGCCGCTCTTCCGCGAGTCTCAGGAACTCGTCGTTCGTTCGACGAAGGACATTGCTGCTCAGCGCGTCGAACGTCTTGGCGAGGCCCTCACCTGCCTCGTCCAGCAACCGCCGCTGCTCCTCGAGGTTCTGTCGGGTCGCCTCGAGCCGCGTGCCGGCCTCGGCCCGCTCGCGCTGTACCTGCTCGAGGCGCATCCGGAGCGCGGCGACGTCGCCCTCCCGCGTGCTCCGCTGGTCCTTGAGTTCTTTGACAAGTGCCTCGAGCGACGCGAGCTTCGCGCCGAAGTGCGAGCGCGCCACGAGCCACGCGAAGACGGCGCCCAGGACGAGTCCGATGACGACCAGCGTGGGGTCAGGCACGGCGCCGGATGGCGCGCCAGTGGCGGCAGACGCCCTTGAAGCCGCAGGGAGCGCAGACGACGGTATCGCGCCGGTCGAGGCAATCCCCGGACATGCGCTTGTGGCAGAGCGCGAAATCGAACTTCACCGGATCGGCGGGATCGATCGTGGCGAGCTTCCGCGTGATCTCCTCGGCCATCCGCCAGGTGCGCGAGCGTCGGCGCGTCAAGCCGATCGATCGGCTGATGTTCTCGACGTGGGTGTCCACCGGCATCATGAGTCGCGATGGCGACACCGAGGTCCAGAGGCCGAAGTCCGGCGGCTCCCGGCGCACCATCCAGCGCAGGAAGAGGTGGAGGCGCTTGCACGGGCCGCCCACGGAGGGCAGTGGGAAGAGATGGCGGTAACCGCGCGAGATCGTCCCGCGGGGGAACACGTCGCGCAGGTCGGCTTCGAGAAACGCCCGGGCGAATCGCTCCAGCGCCGGGCCGATCGAGGCGCTTCCACCTTCGTCGCCGGCCACGAAGCACTTCTCCAGCGTGCCAAAGCGCGCGAGCAGATCACGCGCGGCGATGCAAAAGGCGACGAGGTCGCGCGGGCGGTTGAAGCGATACCAGAAATCCTTGAACGCGTCGGCGTCGCGGCGCGGCGCGAAGTCGGCCACGAAGACCGAAGGCGAGGGCCCCATCGAGGCCAGCACTCCCTGGAGGGCGCGACCGAAGAGATCGACGCGGCCGTAGGCCAGGCAGGCACTGAGGAGACCGACGATCTCGCGGTCGCGCGGGTCCCCGTAGCGGAGCGGAAATCGGATCGCGTCGAGCTCGACCCGGGCGCTGTAGTCGAACTCGTGGTAGAGCCGCTCGAGCGGCTGTCGCAGATCATGCGCTGCCGTCATTCGAGTGCCTGGCGCATGATACCATGCGCGCAGCATGGACGTGGGCATCGCCGGGCTCGGCGCTATCGGTCGGCAGGTCTGCCTCGCCCTCGACCAGGGTCTTCCGGGCCTCCGGCTCGTCGGCGCGACCGCGCGCGATCGCGAGAAGGCCGAGCGCTTCCTCAAGCGCCTGGGCTCGCCCGCCCCGTTCCTCTCGCTCGACGACCTCGTCGAGGCCTCGAGCATCGTCGTCGAGGCGTCGACGCAGAAGCACCTCGAGGAGATCGCCCCCACAACGCTCAAGGCGGGCCGCGACCTCGTCGTGCTCTCCTGTGGTGGGCTCCTCGGCCGCCAGGACTGGGTGGACCTCGCGGCGGCCAACCGCTGTCGCATCCTCGTCCCCTCGGGCGCCATCGCCGGCCTCGACGGCGTCAAAGGCGCGCGGATCGGTGCGATCACGTCTGTCACGATGGAGAGCCGCAAGCCGCCGCGCGGGCTCGCGGGTGCGCCGTGGATCGAGCAGCAGAGGATCGATCTCGACGCGATCACGCGCGAGACGCTGATCTTCGAGGGGTCCGCGACCGAGGCCTGCCGCGCGTTCCCGGCGAACGTGAACGTCGTGGCCGCGCTCTCGCTGGCCGGCATCGGCCCCGAGAAGACGCGAATCAGGATCTTCGCCTCGCCCGAGCAGCCGCTGAACCGCCACCGAATCACCGTGCAGGGCGAGTTCGGGCGGCTCGCCGTCGAGATCGAAAACGTCCCCTCGGAGAATCCGCGGACCGGCAAACTCTCCTACATGTCGACCATCGCGTTACTCAGGGAGTTGGGAGCGCCCCTCCGCGTCGGGACCTAGCGGCGCGCCATCCCTCGATTTCCCTATTTGACGCTGCCCGCGGTGAGGCCGCCGACGAGGTGGCGCTCGATGAGCGCGAAGAGCACGACGACGGGTACGATCGTGATGATCGACGCCGCGAAGAGCGAGTTCCAGTGCTGAACGTACGCCGTGACGTACGAGGTGATCCCGACGGTCAGCGGCCGCTTGTCCGGGTCGGTCATGAGGGTGAGCGCAACGATGTACTCGTTCCACGCCGCGATGAACGCGAAGATCACCGCGGTCACGACGCCGGGCCGCGACAGTGGGAGCACGATCCGGACGAGCACGCGCAGGCGGCCACAGCCGTCGATCGCGGCCGCGTCCTCGATCTCCCGGGGGATGGAGGCGAAGAACGCACGCAGGATCCAAATGGCGAAGGCGAGATTGAACGCCGCGTTGGTGAGGATGAGCGCGGCGTACGTGTTGATGAGGCCAAGCTCGAAAAACTCACGGTGCAGGCCGACGACCAGGGTCGTCGGCGAGAACATCTGGGTCACTAGCACGAGGACGAGGAAGGCGGTGCGGCCGCGGAACCGATGGCGCGCCGTGTAATAGGCCGCCGGCACGGCGGCGAGCACCACGAGCGCCGTCGACGCGAGCGCGACGGTGAGGGACACCCATAGCCAGCTCTGGAAGCCGGGGTCGCGGAGGACTTCGACGAAAGTGCCCCAGTGCCAGTCCACGGGGGTGAGCCGCGGCGGACTCGTTCGCAACTCACCCGCCGGCTTCGCCGCCGTGAAGAGCATCACCCCGTAGGGCGCGGTGAAGACGAGGGCCAACAGCAGACCCGCGCAGGCCAGCCGCGCCCGTCGGAGCGCGCCGCGCGCGCCGGGGTCCACGATCTCGACCGCCATCACGCCTCCTGCGCGTGCCAGCGCACGCTGCGGAGGTACACGAGCACGGCCAGCAGGATGAGCAGGACGTTGACCACGCCGAGCGCCGCGGCGAGCCCGACGTCGCGGAGCGAGCTCTTGAACGCGATTTTGTACATGTACGTGATCATCGTGTCGTGCCCGAAGCCGGGGTTGCGGTCGTTGAGCGTCCACACGATCGGAAACGAGTTGAAGACGTAAATGATGTTCAGCACGGCGGCCACCAGCAGGGCCGGCCGCAGCAACGGGAACGTCACCAACCGGTACGTCCGCCACGCCGAGGCGCCGTCGACTCGCGCCGCCTCGAACACGTCCGGGGGGATCGCCTGGAGCCCGGCGAGCAAGACGTACGTCGTGAACGGGAGCGACACGAAGATTCCCACCGTGATCATCGCGCCCATCACGGTCGAGTCGTCGCCGAGCCAGTCCACCGGGTGGTCGAGGACGCCGAGCGACTGGAGCACCGGGTTGAGGATCCCGAAGTAGTAATCGTAGATCCACACGAAGAGCTTCGAGGTCATGATCAGCGACGCCGCCCACGGCACGATGAGCGCCCAGCGGACCAGCCGCCGACCCGGGAAGCGCTTGTCGAGGAACTGCGCGAGCCCCAGCGACATCAGGAGGGCGACCACGACGATGACCGTCACCCAGACCACGGTGTTCGCCACGACCGTGGTCAGCGCCTCCTGCCGGAGCAGCCGCGCGTAGTTCCGGAGGCCGACGGATCCCTGGTAGAGACCCGTGACCGAGTACTGGCTGAGCGATGCCCTGATGAGCTGCGCCGCCGGATACGCCACGACGCCGCCGATGAGCGCGAGGCTCGGCCCGAGCCAAAGGAGCGCCTGCCAGCCGGTCGCTCGCCGCGCGCGGCGAGGACCGCGCACCGTCAGCGACCGCCCGCCGCGGCGGTGGCGTTCCGCTGGAGCTGGTCGAGGACCTGCTTGGGGTTGCCGCCCGGTTGCACCGCCAGCCCGATGTTCTGCTGAACATCGAGCTTCACCTTGTCCCATGCGGCATCAGTCGTCGGGACCAGCTTCGCGTTCGGTAGCGCGTCGAGGTAGGGCTTGACCTTGGGGTCCGCGCGCATCCGGTCCAGGCCGGACTTGGTGACGGGAAGGAAGCCTTCGGCGGTGATCCACCGGGTGATGGTTTCGGGCTGGTAGTAAAGCTCGAGGAACTTCGTCACGGCCTCTTGATTCCCGGGCTTCTTGAAGGCCATGAGATAGTCCTCGACGGCCAGGGTCACGGCAGTGCCTGCGTTCGTCGGCATCTCGGCGACGCCGTAGTTGACCTTGCCCTCGGCGTCGAGCTGTTTGGCCAGCGGACTGAAGCCCATCACCATGCCGACCTTGCCGTCCTTGAAGAGCTGGAAGGCGCCGTCGGTCCGGTTGGTCTTCCCCGGGTTCACCTGGGTCACCTTGTGCTTGTTGGCGAGGTCCGAGAGGAACTGCAGCGTCTGGAGGTTCTTGTCGCTGTTGATCATCCACCGATCGCCGGACTTCCAGTCGCCGCCGTTGTTCCACATCCAGACCGACCACTCGGCCTGGGCCTCCTCGGGGCCCAGGGGCAGCGCGTAGCCGATCGTCCCCTTGCCGAGAGCTTGGACTCTCTGCGCGGCCCTGACGAACTCGTCCCAGGTTTTCGGGGGTGCCCCGACGCCGGCCCGGGCGAGCAGATCCTTGTTGTAGAAGAAGGCCCGCGCGCTCGAGAGGATCGGGAAGCCATAGAGCTTGCCCTGGTACTCGCCGCCCCGGGTGAACGTCGCCAGGAAATCGTCCTTGGTTTTGACCGACATGACCTGGTCGGCCGAATGAAGCAGCCCGTCCTTCGCGTAGCTGGAAAAGGAGTTCAGATTCAGCACGTCCGGCGGCTGGTTGTTCTGGATCATCGTGGTGATCTGCTGGTCGATCGAGTTCCAATCAACGACCTGCAGGTCAACCTTCACGCCGGTCTGCTTCGTGTATGTCTCGGACAGGATCTGCCAGAAGGGCCGCGTGTGATCCCTGCTGTAGTCGGCGATCACGACCTTGATCGACGTGACATTGGCGCCCGGATTCCGATCGCAGGCGATGAGGAGGAGCGCCGCGACCGCGCTCACCAACAGGAGCGGCGTGAGCCGTAGTCGTCGCACGGGGATGTCGCCCTCCTTGCCGTTACGACGGTGACACACAGGGCCGGGAGCCGCGATGGAGCCCGCGTGCTGGGTACTACCCGCCCGTCGAGGTCTCCGCCTGGTGTCGCTCGAGGACCCGCGCCATCGCTCGTCCCTTGCCGGGAACAGGGTCCGGCACGACGCCGTACGCCTGACGCCCCTCGTGGTCTTCGGGCAGGTACTCGGTGATGGGCAAACCCTCGGGCGTGACGAAGAGCAGGCAGTGGCAGTACTTGTACTTCTGCATCTCGTCGCAGGCGCATATCCAGCGGCGCTGCTTCGCCTCGGCCGCCGGATCCGGGTAGAAGTTGCAGGGGCAAAGAGGCTTGCCGACCTGCTCGATGTGCCGCGCGAGTCCCGTCACGACCGTCTCGGTGACGGTCCGGTCGGGGTGAAGCGACGTGCCCGACTTCTCGGCGTACTTGCGAGCATACGCCCACATCTTGTTGATGTTGGCCGCTGAGGGTTCGTCCATGCCGCCTCCGCGCCTACGACGCGCTCAGGGCCGCATCGATCTGGGCCGGGTTGAAGCCGGTGAGCCGCTTGTCGCCGATGAGGAGCACCGGCAACGACGTGAGCCCGAGCGCCATCAACTCCTCGCGCGCCTTGGGGTCGCGGCCGACGTTCCGCTCGGTGAACGGGATGCCCTTTTGCGATAGATACTCCATCGCTTTGTGGCAGGCCCCTCAGCCGATGTTGCTGTAGACGGTGACCGGCGTGGCCATGGTGTCGCTCTCCTTTCGCGCAAGCACGTTCGCCCCGATTCTCTCTGCAGTCGCTCACATGATACAGCAGCTAGCGCGCCAGCGCGGTCTCCAAGTGGCGCTCGGCCTCGAGCGCGGCCATGCAGCCCGTAGCGGCCGCGGTCACGGCCTGACGGTAGACATGGTCCTGGGCGTCGCCGGCGGCGAAGACGCCCGGCACCGAGGTTTGGGTCGTGCCCGGGACGACCTTGATGTACTCGTTGGGCAGGAGCTCGATCTGGCCGCGGAAGATCTGCGTGTTCGGCTGATGCCCGATCGCTATAAAAACGCCGTCGACCGGACGTTCGTCGACAACGCCGGTCTTGAAGTTCTTCAAACGCACGCCAGTGACTTTACCCTGATTCACGTCCATGATGTCCTCGACGCCACTGTTCCAGAGGAAATCGATCTTCGGATTCTTCAGGGCGCGCTCCTGCATGATCTTGGAGGCGCGGAGTCGGTCGCGTCGGTGGACCACGTCGACCTTCCGCCCGAGTCGCGAGAGGAAGAGTGCTTCCTCCATCGCGGAGTCGCCGCCGCCCACGACCATGATGTTCTGGTCCTTGAAGAAGAAGCCGTCGCACGTGGCGCAGGTCGACACGCCCCGCCCCATCAGCTTGGTCTCCGCATCGAGCCCGAGAAGCTTCGCGGTGGCCCCGGTGGCGATGATCACCGTGTGGCTTTCGTAGCTCGCATCGCCGGCGCGCACCACGAACGGTTGGCGCCGGAAGTCCACCGCCGTCGCGTCCTCGGCGATCATCTCGGTGCCGAAGCGCTCGGCCTGCTTCTTCATCGTCTCCATCAGCTCGGGCCCCTGGATGCCGTCGGGGAAGCCCGGGTAGTTCTCGACGAGCGTGGTGAGCGTGAGCTGGCCCCCGGCCTGCAGGCCGGTCAGCATGAGGGGCGCCAGGTTGGCGCGTGCGGCGTAGACGGCCGCCGTGTAACCGGCGGGTCCCGAGCCGATGATGATCACCTTACGCATGTGTTGTCGCGGCTCCTCCTTCTCATAGGATACTGGCGGGCCCCTCAGAGGTTCAGGATGGGGGCCAGCTCGGCGAGGTCGCGGATCTCGTAGGTCGGCGGCGCGACCCCTGGCGGCAGCGGCTCACCGTCCCGGTTGATCCAGGCGGCATCCATCCCGAGCTGCTGGGCGCCGAGCACGTCCATGTCGGCGCGATCGCCGACGAATAGCGACTCCTCTGGGCGTACGCCCAGGCGAACAAACGCGGCATCGAAGATGTCGCGCCTCGGCTTGCGCCAGCCGACCTCGTCCGACACGACGACGGCGTCGAACAGCTCCACGACGCCCGCGCGCTCGAGAATATCGAGCGCCGTCGGTGTGTAGTCGAAGTTCGAGACGACCGCGAGTCGATAGCGCTCGGCGAGCCGGCGCAGCAGTGGGCCGTGGTGCGCCGGGAACTCGGCGGCGCGTCCGAGCGCCCCACGGTGGGCGTCGATCAGCGTCCGTCCGAACCCAACCGGCAGCGCCGTCTCGTCCAGCCCGAGCCGGCGGAAGAAGTGCGCGAAACGCTCCGGGGCCGCCACCTCGCGATGGTCGATCGCGCGCAGGCGCTCCGCCTCCCGCCAGCTGTCCCCGAGCGCTTCGTAGCAAGCCTCGAGACCGATGTGGGGTGCCTGCGTTTTCAAGATCGCGTGCAGCATCCCGGCCGAGGAGCGCACGGTGCGCCCGCTGATCTGGATCTCGGGCATCCGCTCACGATCGAAGCGGACCAGCGTGTCGAAGAGGTCGAAGAGAACGGCGGCGTAGGGCCTCAGAGCGGCTTCCTCTCGGTATAACCTTCGTCCAGTCCGTGCCAGTAGCGGATCTCGCGCTCGCCGTATTTCCAGCAGAGGTTGACTTCTTCGCTCCGGCGGAGGTGAGGAAAGTCGACCAGCCCGAGGCCGAGGTCCTTGGGCACGCCGCCGAGCTTCTGGATCTCGTCGAGACCGCGCTGGATCTCGCGCGTCAGCCGCTCGATGCCCTCCTGCTCGGCGCGCCAGGCCCGCCGGTCGAGCATGGCGCCGCCGGCGCCGGCGATCCGTCGCTGTTCGGCCTGCAGTCGATCCCGCGCTGCGCCCGCTTCGGTGTGCGCCGCCATCACGCGTTCCATGACCCGCGCGAGCCTCGGGATCAGCGCCTCCACTTCGGCCGCCGTGAAGTACCGTTCAGCCACGGATGCCCTGCTCGACGAAGATCGCGTGCACTTCCTTGGGCCCGTGAACGCCGCGCGTCAGGGTGAGCTCGATGTCCGCCGTCCGGCTCGGCCCGGTGATGAAGTTGATGACGGCGCCCGTCGCGGGCGGCGCGCCATCCCGGTGCCAGGCCTCGAGCAAGACGCCGACCTGGCGCAGCGATTCGACGAGCGCGGTGCGATCGAAGACGGCGATGTGACAGGGCGGCAGCAACGACGTCGAGCGGGGGCGTCCGGCGCCCGACACCAGGATCAGGGTGCCGGTCTCGGCGACGGCGAGATCGACGCCGGTGAGCCCGAAATCGGCCCCGGCCGTGATCGCGCGGAGTCGCTCTCGCTCGGCCGCGGCGGCGGTCTCGCCTGCCGGCATCTCGTGGACGTCCAGTCCCCGCGCCTCGAGCGCCGGCGCCAGATCGGCGCCGAGCGCCGCGGCATGCCAGGCCACCAGCCCGCGCGCCTCGCGCTCGCGGGCGAGGCGGCCGACGACCGCGGGCACCTCGTCGAGAGAGGTGACGCGATAGAAGACACCGCCGACGCGCTCGAACTCCACGCGGAACCTTTCCAGAATCGCGGGCCACCGCTCGGCGAGCTCCCGGCGGATGGTGTCGGCCTCGGCGGCCGGATGCTCGGGGCGCTTGGCGACCGAGGCGGAGAACAGGTCCCGCGCCGTGCGCATCTGCGCACGGATGCTCGCGAGGAACTCTCCCTTGGTGGTCACGGCGTGCGGCCCTGCTCCGCGGCCCAGCGCTCCTGGAAGGTGCGCGCCGCCACCGCGGGCAGGTCGCGCGTCCGCGTCCAGTCGTTCAGGAAGAACGGAAGCCGGCTGATCGTTCCCTCGCGGACGAAGGGGCGCTGCAGCACGCGGCCGGCGCTGACCGCGAGCCGATACAGCGCCGGGCGCGTGAGCAACCGGGCCAGCAGCGTGAACGCGACGCGCTCGACCCACGGCGCAATCTTCTTTTCGTCCACCTCGCGGCGCAGCGCGATGAGCATCCGCGGGATATCGATGCGGACCGGGCACGCGTCGGCGCAGGCGCCGCAGAGCGAGGAGGCATGGGCGAGATCCCTCACCGAGCGTGTCCCCTCGAGCATGGCCGTGAGGAGGATGCCGATCGGGCCGGGATACGTGTAGCCGTACGCGTGGCCGCCGATCTGCTGGTACACGGGACACACGTTCAGGCACGCGCCGCAGCGCAGGCAGGAGAGCGCCTCGCGCAGCGGGCCTCCGAGCTGAGCGATCCGCCCGTTGTCGAGCAGGACCAGGTGGAACTCGTCGGGGCCTTCGAGCTCCTCCGCCCGCCGCGGTCCTCGGACGAGCGTTGTGTACACGGAGAGCTTCTGGCCCGTCGCGCTCTTCGCGAGAATCGCGAGGAAGACCATGAGGTCGGTCAGTGAGGGCACGACTTTCTCGACTCCCATCAGCGCCACGTGGACCCGCGGCAACGAGGTGACCATCCGGCCGTTGCCCTCGTTCGTGACGAGGACGACCGTCCCCGTGTCGGCCACCGCGAAGTTGGCGCCGGTGATCCCGAGATCCGCCTGCAAGAACTTCTCTCGGAGCTCGTCGCGGGCGATCTTCGTCAGCACCTCGGGATCGGCCTCCACCCGGCGCTTGAACTCGCGGCCGAACAGGTCGGCCACCTGCCCCTTCGTCTTGTGGATCGCCGGCGCGATGATGTGCGAGGGGCGCTCGTGGGCGAGCTGGATGATGTACTCGCCGAGGTCTGTCTCGACCGGCGTGATCCCCGCGTGCTCGAGCGCCTCGTTGAGGTGGATCTCCTCGGTCGCCATCGACTTCGACTTCACGGCCATGCGGGCGCCCGTTCGGCGCGCGATGTCGACGACGATCGCGCGCGCCTCTTCGGACGTCTTCGCGTAGTGGACGTGGCCGCCGAGCCGCTCGATGTTCGCGATGAGCGTCTCCAGATAGTGGTCGAGGCGCTGGAGGGTGGCTTCCTTGATCGCCCGCGCGCGGTCCCGGAGGGCCTCGCCCTCGGGGAAATCCTCGAAGGCCTCGCGGCGGAGGTCGATGAACTTGGTCGTGGCGATCGTCAAGGCTTCCTGGAGAAACGCGTCTTTCAGGGCGCTGCCGGCGCGCTGCCGGAACGGGATCGCGAGCTCGCCGTCGCTCACGGCCGGCTTCCGTCGAGCAGCTCGGCGAGATGCAGCGCGCGCACGCGCGACTTCCGGCGCTTGAGACCCCCGCTCATCTGCATGAGGCAGCCGGCGTCGCAGGCGACGAGGCAGCCGGCGCCGGTGGCCTCGACGTTCGCGAGCTTCTTGGCGAGGATCTGCGAGGAGACTTCGGGCAGTCGCACGGCGAACGAGCCGCCGAAGCCACAACACTCGTCGGCCCCGGGCAGGGCGACGAACTCCGCGCCC
>JAHFDK010000182.1 GCA_023249095.1 Candidatus Rokuibacteriota bacterium
TTCTCCGGCCATTCTCCGGCGTTCTCTCGCGATCTCCGGGCGGGTTTCTGATGGGCCCCATAAAACGCGCATTATCCCCAACCTCCCCGATCCCGGCCGATCCTTGCGATGGTCCGGGGAAACCATGAAGAGGAAGCCGGAGACGATCACGATCACGGCGCGGTTGAACATCAACCTCGTGCGGTCGATGCGCGAGGTGTCCGCGGCCGCCGACGTCACGGTGACCGACATCATCGAGCGGGCCGTGAAGGACTGGCTGACGCGGTTCACGGGGGCGGCGCGGTGAGGAAGAAGAAATGAGCAACTTGAACGTCGTCCGCGCCCGGCTCGCGAAGCGTTTCGAGAAAATCGAGGCACGGAAGAACAATCGGCTGGAGAAGGCGGTGCTTTTCCTCGAGGCCGCGTACAAGGCGTGCAGGGACGGCGACGACGGGTCCTGCAGCGCGATCCTCGAATCGATGACGTGCTCGTGCGGCGGCACCTGCGACCGCTGTTCGCGGGAGTCCAAGAAGCCCGAGTGGGGCATGGCCGACGGCGGCAGCGGCTACGAGGGAGACGGTAGCAACCAGTACAAGAAGAAGGGCAAGAGCAAGTTCGCACCCGCCGAGCACGAGCCCGATGAACCCATCCGCGTCGAGTCGCCGAAGCAGCGCTCGGAACGCATCCGGTCGATGAAGGTCGACCCGGCCAGGGCGAAGGTCATCAAGCGGGCGCTGGGTCAGAAGGCCGTGGAGGCGATCCTGCTCAAGGCCAAGGCCAAGCGGCACGACGTGCCCGAGCGCTCGTTCGTCGACGACGTGAGGAGGAAGTTGAAGATCCGCAAAGTCATGAAACGCCAAAGCGTCGGCGCCTCGGGCGAGATCAGCGGACTCCTGCGCGGGGCCGAGAAGATCGAGGCCGAGATGCTGATGAACTCCGAGGCCGAGGAGCGGCTGAACGCCGCGCTGGAGCAGAACGGCTACAGCTTCGCGGGGCGACCGGTCGGCACGGGACGCGGTGATGGTTTGTACGAAGCCGACCAGGCCGACCAGGCCGACCCGGGCGACAGCGAATCCGACAAGGTGCGTGCGAACTACCGCTACGCGTCGGACCCCGCGCGGTCCTGCGGCGAGTGCCGGCACTTTGTCGAGCCAGCCGGCTGCGAGCTGGTCGCGGGGATGATCCAGAAGACCGACACGTGCGACTGGTTCGAGAAAGGGGAAGGTTCCATGAGAGAGAGCGACAGGATCAAGGTGAGTGATGCGGTCGCGGCGTTCCGGGTCGAGTACAACTCGCCGTTCACCGAGGCCGAGCGCAAGATCGAGGCGCTCAAGGCTCGTTACGCGAAGGAACTCCGGCTGGCGCGCAACGCCAAGGAGCGCCGCGAGGCCGAGGCCCGGTACAAGGCGGCCGTGCGTCGCGAGACCGAAGGCTACCGGCCCTTGCCGGGCAAGGTGAACCCAGGCGACCACCGCCGCGACTCAGACGCGGGCGACGAGTAAGCAACCCACACAAGGAGGAGAGCGATGAGCGACGACAGGTACAGGACGTCGTACGAGCAGGCGTGGAACAACGCGAACAGCGTGCCGGGGCACAGCGTCACCGAACAGGTCGAGTACGCGCTGACGCGCCGGGTGTACTCGGTCGAGAGCCTGGCCGTGGTCCGGCGTGCCGTGAAGGACCTCGCGGGCGAGCAGAAGGCGGTGACGTTCTGGAAGCTGGCAGGTCTGTACCTGCAGGGCGCCGCGGTCGACGCCGAGGCCAAGCACGCGTTCGTCGAGCAGATCAAGGCGCTGGAGCCCAAGCCCGCCCCGCCCGCCGTCGTCGTGTCGTCGGGCCCGATCGCCGACGTGTCGCAGACCGCGCTGAGCGACCACCTGCACCGCTCGTTCGGGATCTCGAAGGCCGACGTGCCCGCATGAAGCGGTCGGCGAAGGCGCTCGCGAAAGAGAACAAGCAGCTCCGCGACGACAACCGTCGGCTTAAGATGGCGAACGTGGGCGAAGCGCGGATGCGTGAAGCGAGGCAGAGGCTGGTTGAGTTCGAGATCAGCCCTGACGTGCTCAACGCCGACGATCTCGTGCAGTTCGAGCCCAACCAGTGGCCGACGCTGATCAGGCTGGCGGGCGGCAAGGTGGTCGTCTCGGTCGACAGCCTCGAGGACATGCTCCGCCGCGGGCCGGACCCCGGGCAGCCCGGGCCGCCCGACGATGGCGAGAAGGTCGAGGGGTGATGGTTCCCGTGGCGGCGAGGTTGGGAATTCCCCGGGGAGAGATGCCTCCTCAAGGGACAGCCCACTTGATACCTCGGTCGCCGATGGGCGGCAGGGCAGCTCGGTCAGGAGACTGGGCTGCCCTTGCCGAAAGATTTTCGTCGGGGCACGGGGTGAACGTCGACCCCGCGTGCGCGAACCGTCGCGGGCGGACCAACGGGGCTTTACTTCTGTTCCCCCCGACCCGGCCCCGTGCTTCCGGCGAAAATACTCTGATGGCCGCGAAGCAGAAGAAGCCCACGCAGCGCAAGCCCACGGCGGCCGACTTGAAAGCGCTGCGCGCGCTCGACCGCTACGAGAACAGGGTCTTCGCAGAGGTGGACAAACTCCTCGACGACCCGGACGTGACCGAGGAACGCCGGCGCGCGGTCCGACACTTCGTCGACGAGGCCCGAGAGCTGAGCTGATCCCGCCCCGCAGCACGTCCCTGCGACACGCCCCACCATCGCACAGTTCGCCCAGGATCACCGTTCGGCACGCCTGAGCGTGTGACACACGCCTGGGACCCTGCCTCGTCTGTAGGGCGATCCTCGGGCGCCCGCCGCGCTATGCTGCGAGACGTGCGGCAACGTGTGACTGTTCACCTGATCGGCCTCAATCACGGTTACCAGCTCCGCGGCTCTTCGGAGATGGATTGGGCGGCGTTCGATGCGTACCTGTTTCACTTCTGCCGGGTCGAAAAGACCGACCTTGTCGCCGAGGAGATGAGTGAGGAAGGACTGCGGCTCTTTCGCGACGAAGGTGCCACGGGCTCGGTGCCAAGGGACGTGGCCATGCGACTTGGGGTTCGGCATCTGTTCTGCGATCCAGACTCAGTGGAACGAACCCGCCTCGGCATCCCGTCCGGAAAGGAAGGATGGGCTGCGCGCGAGCGCCGCTGGTGGCAGAAGCTGCGCGAGGTCAACTTCACGCGCTGCGCCTTTGTTCTGGGGGCACAGCACGTCGACCGCTTCGCGACGCTCCTCGCGTCCGAGGGCATCGACGCTCGAACGGAGTCGAAGAATTGGGAGTTCCCCTGAGGTGAGCGGTCACAGTGAGGAGGAGCGGGCGGCAATGAAAGAGTTTGACACTGAGAGCAGCCTGTGGGACATCGAGAACGCGGTCGGCGCCGGGTTCAGGAACATCGAGGGAATGTTGAGCGCCGCGGCGATCGGCTACTTGATTTGGGGCATGACCGGCGCGGCGGTCGGCATCTTGGTTGGCGGCTTCCTCGTCGAGTGTTGGCAGAGGGCGATCGACGCGCGGCACGACCGGGAACGTCAGCGTCGCCGCACTGAGACGTGATTCACAGGCGGCTATCCGGGCCGCGCTGATTGACGGCCCCGAGAACATTTTCCGGGGGCGGCCCAACTTCGGCCGATGAAGACGCAGCCTGCCGACGTGGTACGCTCGCGTCCATGGGACGGCTCACGTTCGACGATTGGCTGGTGGAGCAGAAGTTTCCCCCCGTCGCCGATCTAACCGCCGAGCAGCTGGCGGTCGTGCGTTCAACCTATGAGCAGGTGGTCGCGTCTGCCCCCGAGGTGGCTCGGTGGACGCCTCGCGCGCGGAGCAGTCCGACTGACAACCTCTACGCCGTGGTGGTGCGGGATGGCGCGGATCTGTGGCTGTACACGTGGGTGCGCCACTCCCCCGAGAAGAACGAGTTCTTCATGATGATCCCACGCCCCGATCACAGCGTCGACGCCCACGCCAGCCTCCACGCCGGCGGCCGGTTCAACTTGAAGGGATTTGGCCGCCTGCACTGGAAGAGACAGCGCGCGAAGCCGGACGCCAACTTCAAAGGCACTGTGCAGCTGACGATGACGCCCATCACGCTCAAAGCCGCCCGCGGCGCGATGGCGGTGTGCGACCCCGCGCACTTCACCGACGTGTTCGAGCTGTCGCCGAGCGACATCGCGGGCACCTGCACCGTCGCCGTGGACCTCGTAGAGCGTGGCGGAGCTGCACTTGCGACGCCCTGGTCGCGGATCGTCAAACAGCGCCGCTACACCGCTCACGTCCCGGAAGTCCTCATCACCATCTGGGAGGATCGGTACAAGCCCGGCGTGTCTAACGAGAGCAACTCCTGGGATGAAGATCTAAGTTAACCTCCCCTGATCCTTGAGGCTAAGGGCTCCTCCTACCTCACGAGGAACGGAAGCGAACCATTAGGAGGCTGCTTCTGATTTCGACAGAGGGCCACGAAGGGGCGACGCGACAGGACAACGACATGCGGTAGAAGATCGTCAGCAAACGCAGCTCCGCAAAGATTGCGAACGAGCGATTCCGGAAATTAGTCGCCTTGTGTGCCTTGAATCTTGACTCACGTATCGGCGGAGAACATGATTGCGCACCGCCCCGACCATTGGCTTCACGGAGGAGCGTCATGCGGATCAACGTTTTCTCAGGATCTCGTCGCTCTGAAGGAAGGTTCTCGACGCCGCGGCCCTCAAGCGAACGGCGTCGATTGCGCGGTAGAAGCGATCCCGACCGACGGTGGCGGGAGCATATGCGGACGCTCACAGTTGTCGTGATCTTCACCCTGGTCATGCTTGGCCTACCCGTCGCCAGCATAGGGCAGCAGCCACTCGTTTTTGAGTCCTTTGATGTACCCAATGCGGGCCCGACGGTTGCAACCGGAATCAACAACAGAGGGCAGATCGTGGGGCTGTTCCGAGACGCGTTGGGAACACATGGCTTCCTCCTCTCGAAAGGCGAGTTTGCGACCATCGACGTGATTCCAGGAGCTTCAGACACCGAAGCGTACGGGCTGAACGATAAGGGCAACATCGTAGGGAAGTTCTTCGATAGTTCCGGGGAACATGGTTTCCTTCTGGCGCGCGGCACATTTACCCCCATCGACATCCCAGGCGCGTTCCTGACGGATGCTTTTGGGATCAACAACTCGGGGCAGATTGTCGGGCACTTCCGCGACGCCACCGGCAATGACGCCTTTCTACTGTCGGAGGCTGGGTTCACCCGCATCACCGTTCCGGGTGCTCTCCTGACTGCTGCGCTTGGAATCAACGATCACGGTGACATCGTCGGTACCTTCACCAGTGACGGGGGCACATTCCATGGCTTTCTTCTCACTCAGGGGAGCTTCGTCACCATTGATGTGCCGGGAGCGTCCAGCACAAACGCTCAGAACATCAACAATGCCGGTGAGATTGTCGGTATCTCCCGAGGCACCAGTGAGCACGGATTTCTTCTCTCTCAGGGCCGATTCGTGACTATTGACGTTCCTGGGGCATTGTCCACTCAAGCGACGGGAATCAACGACAGGGGGCAAGTCGTCGGGACGTTCGCGGACTTGCATGGCCAGCATGGCTTCGTGACCGGATCGAGAAGTCTAGGACAGTAAGCCCAGTCGTCCTCCGAGGCCGTTCCCCGCCATCGCGCATGCGGTCACAGGCGCCGCTCAGGCGGGTTTCCCGCTCCCATGACTGCAGTGGCCCGCTCCGGGCGCGCCTGCCCTACCAAGCTGGGCACTCTTCCCTGATGACACCTGATGACAGCCCCGAGCGCGGCCCTCAGATTCGTTCCTCCATCGTCAGGATCGCCCCAGGAACGCAAGTTCAGCCCCTGGACGCGTAGTCCCTGCGTTTTCCGCGCTGCCCGTTCCCTGAGGCGAACTGTGCGATCCCGTCCCCGCGTCGAAAACCATCACGAACTTTGGGTGGTTGTTTATGTTGATCTGACACCCCTGGAATGTGATGATCTGGACCAACAGCCCGACATGGGCTGAAACAGACACACGGGGGTGCCAGATGGAAACCGCAGCGAAGACCGCAACGAACAGCAGCGAGAACCCGAAACCCACCGCGAAGCCGAAGCCTACACCGAAGATGAAGGTGGCGAAGGCGCACGTCCCCGCGAAGGCCGTCCTCGAGAAGCTGGTCGGCAAACGCGTCCGGTACGTCGGCCGCAACAAGAAGTTCACCGGGCGCATGGTCGAGCTGAAAGCCGTCCGGGTGAACAAGGACGCGGCGGCCGGGTTCGACGTGAGGCTCCAGCTCGGCGACAGCGCGATGTACTGCTCCGCGACGTCCGTCAAGTTGTAGACCGTTGGGCAGCAGGGGTGAAACAGAACACGACGGGACCGCCACCGTCGTGTTCTCATTTTGAAAGGGGGGTCGCGATGACCGCAGGGGTCTACGCTCGGATCACGAACGTGAAGAAGGGCAAGGGCAAGGACAAGGACAAGGACAAGGGCGGCCGCAAGCCCACCGAATCGGAACTGATCGAGTCGAACGTCCGCCTGCAGATCGACGGCGCGCGGGAATTCGCGACGCGGCAGGGATGGCGTCTCGAGGACAAGTACACCTGGTCTGACGACGCGCGGTCGGGCGAGGTCTTCGACGACCGTCGCCCAGGGTTCCAGTCCATGATCCGGTACGTGCTCGACGAGCGGCCGAAGCAGACGCACGGCAAGCTCGACGTCCTCCTGCTGTTCGACGAGGATAGGTTCGGCCGCGGCGCGGACCGGAGCTACTGGCTGCGCCAGGTCACCAAGCGCGGCGGGGTGCGCATCGTCTGCTGGGGCGGCGCGCGCGAGCACGGGCGCGAGGTGAGGCTCGGCTCGGCGATGGACGACTTCGTCGAGTCGGCGTCCGCGTTCAGGTCGGGCGCGGAGATCGAGATGATCAGCAAGCGCGTGACGGCGAAGCTCGACGCCAAGTTCGACAAGGGCGAGGTCGTCGGGCGCCCGCCGTACGGGTTCGACAAGAACATGGAGATCATCGAGAGGGAGGCGAAGGTGGTCCGGCGGATCTTCGCGATGAAGGCGTCGGACGAGAACCCGGGCTACTGGGTGACCGCCGCGCGGCTGAACGCCGACAAGGTCCCGGCCCCGAGGGCGGGCAAGGTGTACAAGCTCGGCCGGGTGTCGCGCGGCATCTGGGGCCAGTCGTCGGTGCGCGGGGTCCTGTTCAACCGCGCGGCCGTCGGCGTGCAGGAGCGCAAGGGCAAGACCCGCCCGTGCCCGCGCCTCATCAAGGACGACCTCTGGAAGCGGGCCCACGCGAACATCAAGGCGTCGGCCGGGCGCACCCTCAGGAGCAAGGACGGGCGCAGGCTGGTGGCCAAGGCGGGGCCGAGTCCGTGGCTGCTCGCGCCGCTCCTCATGTGCGCCAAGTGCGGCGGGTCGATGTTCGCGTGGCCGTCGACGAGCGGCAAGCGGTACTACCGCTGCACGAACTACCACCTGCACGGCCGGGCTGGGTGCACGAACACGCGCGGCCTGCCGATGGAGCTGGCCGACCGCGAGGTCACCAAGGCCTACGACGAGGCGCTGGTGTACCAAGCCTTCGCGGACGTCTTCCGGCGTCGGCTCGACGCGGTGAAGGACGCCAGGATCGACCCCGCGCCGATCCGGCAGGAGATCCGCGAGCTGGAGAACAAGATCACGGGATGGGTCGAGGCCATCGGCGATCGCAAGACCGCGCTGACGTCGGACCTCGAGAAGCGGGCCGCCGACACGAAGGCGCACATCGAGCACCTGCAGGGACAGCTCCTCGCCGCCGAGGTGCCGCTCGCGAAGAAGTTCGACGTGCCGCGGCGTGGAAGGAGATCGGCGACCTGCTGAAGAACTGGCGCGGCCACCTGAAGTCGAACACGGCACGGGCGCAGCAGGTCATCCGGAAGCTCACGGCCGGGCGTCGGATCAAGATCTACCCGCCGCCGTCGCTGAAGAGCAAGCAGTGGACCGCGAAGATCGACGCCGATTACTCGAAGATCGTCGAGGAGGTGTTCGGCCCGGAGTTACTGCAGGCCTTCACCGCGGCCGGCTGGAACGCCGTGCAGGACGTCAGGCGGGCCGCGGCCAAGGGCAAGGCGGCGCACGTCACGTGGGACGAGGTCCGGCGGCGCCTACCCAAGGATGTCAAAGACGATCAGGAAGACCAGCCCTCGGCCATGTAGTGCGCCGGATGCGTCGTCTGGCCCTTGACCAGATTGGTGATCTCAGCATGGATCGGCAGGTTCTCCATGAAGAGCGTGTTGCCGCCGAAGGCGTTGAGGTTGGGCGCCCTCAGGCGCGCCAGCTCGTCCTGCGTCTGCTGGTGGCCGTACAAGAGATAGCTCCCCGTCCAGCCGATGCGCTGGAGCGCCTCGAAGACGCCCACCTCGACGTGCCACAGCGCCCACGAGAGCACCCAGTCGGCGCCGGCATCCTTCAGCTTCTGGGCAAAGGGCGTGAAATCCGGCGTGTTGCCCGGCACGACCACGACCGGGATCGGCTCGAGGCCCATGTCCTTCGCGAGCTGCTCCGCAAACTCGAGCTCGATGCGCGAGAGCGGGATGTCCTGCGCCGCGAAGCCGATCTTCACCTTCTTGCCCCCCGCCTGCTCCTTGATGAAGCCGAGCGCGAAGCGGCTGTCCCACTTCGAGCCGAACGAGGTCGAGCAGAAGATCAGCGGGCTCGCGGGCGGAAAAGCCTCGCGCGGGCAGACGCCGCCGCCGAACATGAGCGGGACCTTCCCGGTCTCCGATTCGGTCATGAAGGGCTTGTAGGTCGCGGAGGTCGACGAATTGACCATGAGGATCGAGGTCTCGCCCAGCTTCTTGGCGTTGGCCGCCGCGCGCTGGGGCTCGCCGCGGTCGTCCTCGAAGGCGATCTCCACTTTCTGGCCGTTGATTCCGCCGGCGTCGTTGACGCGCTTGAAGTAGACCCTGTACGCCTCGTACGTCGGCGCGTAGGTGGACGACGCGGGCCCGGTGATGGCCGCGCTCATGCCGATGCGGTACTGCGCCGCCGCCGGAACGGACGTGACCGTGAGGAGCAGAAGGAACAGCGTGAGAGAGAGCGTCCGCATGTCACTCCTCCGTTGAAAGGCTCGCCACCTCGGCGGCGATCCTTCGTTCTTCGTCCCCGGCGTACATCGACTCCACCAGCGTGTCGTACCGCTCGGCCATGAGCCGCCGCTTCACCTTCCGCGTCGGCGTCACGGGCTCGCCCTCCAGCTCGGGATCGAGCTCGCGCGGCAGGAGGCGAAAGGCCTTCACCTGCTCGACACGCGTGAGATCGTCGTTCGCGCGCTTCACCTCGGCCCCGATCAAGCCGATCACCTCGGGGTGGGCCGCCAGCGAGGCATAGCCCGTGTACACCACGCCGCGTTCGCGGGCCCACTCGGCCACCGTCTCGCCGTCCGCTTCGAGCAACGCCACCAGATACTTCCGCCCCTCGCCGAACACGGCGGCCTCGCTGACGTACGGGCTCGCGCGCAGACGGTTCTCGACATGCGCGGGGCTCACGTTCTTCCCACCCGCGGTGATCAGGATGTCCTTCTTCCGATCGACGAGCCTGAGCGAGCGTTCCGTGGTCCACTCGCCGACGTCGCCCGTCGCGAGCTTCCCGTCGCGATAGAGGGCCTCCGTCGCGTCCGGGTCGCGCCAGTATCCTCCGAAACACTCGCGGGCGGTCACGAGAATCTCGCCGTCCGGGTCGAGCTCGACAACCATGTTCGGCGCAGCGACGCCGACGTCGCCCGGCACCGGATAGGGCCCACGCTGGCCTGAGACGAGCGCGCCGCCCGTCTCGGTCTGGCCGTACGCCTCGCAGAGGTTCACTCCCCACGCTTGCCACAGCGTGGCGACGGGCGCCGGCAACGGCGCGCCACTCGAGATCACGAGCTCCACCCGTGCGAATCCGACCTTCTCGAGAAGCCAACGGAACACCAGCACACGCGCGAGCCCGGCGAGCAGCGCCCAGGCGCGCGCCGGGCGCCGCTTGCTCCACCGTCGGTCGAGTGCCCGCCGTCCGACCCTCATCGCCGCGTGATAGGCCGCGCGCTTGATCCAGGAGCTCTGGTCGAGCCCGACCAGCAGATGCGCGGCGAACTTCTGGAGGTAGCGCGGGACCGTGAACACGAACGTCGGCTGGATCTCGTAGAGCGCGTCGACGAAGGTATCGACGGATTCCGGGTAGTGCGGCACGACGTCGGCGATGAGCGGCATGGTAATGGCGAGGTTCCGGCCCATCGCGTGACAGAGCGGCAGCATCGCGACGGCGCGGTGCTCGCCGCCCGCCAGGATCGGATAGTGCTCGATGATGTTGGCGCACGCGGCCAGGTGCGGGCCGTGCCGATAGACCGCGCCCTTCGGGTGCCCCGTGGTCCCCGACGTGTAGATGATCGTCGCCGGGGCATCGGGCGACAGCGACCGCGCGAGGCGACCGAGCGCGTCAGGCTCGGCGGCCAGCATTTCACGCCCACGGCCCTCGACCTCGGCCAGCGGACGGACGCGAGGGTGCCGGTACATGAAGAGCGCACGGGTGTCGATCACCAGGACGGCGCGGACGTTCGGGCACTCGTCCAGCACCTCGAGCGTCTTGTCGAGGTGCTCCTGATCCTCGGCGACGATCAGGGACGCGCCGCCGTGCTGGAGCAGGTGGCGCACCTCGCCCGGCGCGCTCGTCGGATAGATGCCGTAGGTGATCGCGCCCAGCGCCTGCGCCGCGAGATCGGCGATCGTCCACTCCGGACACGGGTTGCCGACGATCGCCACCGTCTCGCCCCGGCCGATGCGGTACTCGCGTGCGAAGCCGCTCGCCAGCGCCGCGACGCGTTCGGCGAGCCCCCGCCACGTCGTCTCGCGCCAGATGCCGAGCTCCTTCGAGCGGAAGGCCACGCGATCCGGCTGCGTCCGCGCGCGCTCGACGAGCAAGCCCGGCAGGGTGCTCGCGCGCAGCGCCTCGAAATTCATGCCGGGCGGATTATACCGGAGGGGATTATCCTGGGGCCGTCATGACGCGTGAGGAGCAGGTGAAAGCCGTCGGCCTCAAGGCCGGCGCGCGCGTGGTCGGGATCGCGCCGGTCGAGGCGTTCCGCGAGAAGGTGCCCGAAGGCTATCGCCCGGAGGACATCCTGCCGGGGGCCAGGAGCGTCGTCGTCGCCGGCGGCGACGGGCCGACCGCGGGCGCGTGGCGCTGCCCCGATCATCGGGTGATGGAGATCACCGGCTACGATCTCCGCGAGAACGTCGCGGTCCATGCGATGTGCGACTTCATCGAGGGCACGCTGTCCCACCACGCGATCCAGGCGCCATCTCTGCCCGTCCACGGTCACGAGCCGCCGATGTCGATGATGCACGCCGCCGAGCTCGCGGGGCTCGGCACGCGCTCGCTCGCGGCGCACATCATCCTGAACCCCGAGTACGGCCTGCTCTACTACGCGGCGCTGATCACGACGCTGCCGCTCGAGCCCGACCCGCCGCTCGCCGAACCCGCGTGCCCGCACCCGGGCTGCGCCGCCATGTACAAGCGCATCGGGACGACGCCGTGTTTGCGCGTGTGCCCCGCGTGCCTGGCCGGGAAAGTGAGCGATGGACGCATCCAGGAATCGACGTACGACCGCGAGCGCTGCCACTCGCGCGCGCAGACCTATGGCATCGGCTCCTTGCAGAAGGGGCTGCTCCAGATCGTGAACGAGGACGATGCGGACCGGCGCCGGACGATGATTTACAGCGACTTCTTCACAAAGAGCCTTCAGTCCGTCGGCTTCTTCCGCGACTCGATCGCCCAGTGCTTCGAGTGCATGCGCGTCTGCCCCGTCGGGCGCAAATACCGGAAGCTGAAATGAAGCCGGCCCGCACCGCTCTCAGGCCGCCCTCGGCCGCCCCGGGCTCACGGCCCCCGCTACAAATGACGCCGGCCCGCACCGCTCTCAGGCCACCCGCGGTCGCCCCGGGCTCACGGCCCCCGCTACAAATGACGCCGGCCCGCACCGCTCTCAGGCCACCCGCGGTCGCCCCGGGCTCACGGCCCCCGCTACAGTCACGGCCCCCGCTACAG
>JAHFDK010000183.1 GCA_023249095.1 Candidatus Rokuibacteriota bacterium
CGAGCGCATCCGCCGTGACGAGTCAGGCGGCCTCAACACGCGGCGCGATCTCGAGCCCGTTCTCGATCGCTTGATGGAGGATCTCAAGGTCGAGCTGGCCGGGCTGGGCGTCCGGCTCTCGGAGGGCGCGCCACCGCGTGGCGTCTTCTCGTTCACGGCCGTCGACCGCGCGCAGGTGTACGCCGGTTACGCGAATCATCTGTTCTCCCTGGTCAACGAACAGGGGAAGTCGTTCAGGCGCGGGGCCAACGGCGGCCTGACCTGTCGAACAAAGTTTACAGGTTCCCTCTGAGATGGGAACGCTGGCGAGCGGATTGCAGTGGTTCTGAAATCAATGAGGAGGGACCCTAGACCAAAGGGTTGAAAGTTATGGTTTTGTGTTGTCGCTTGGGACGAGCGGGCGAATTGCGCCCCCCTGGGAGGGGCCCGGTGCTGTCGAGCGGACACACGTCGAATGCCGAAGAGACATCAGGACGATGATAACTTAAATGCCCCGGCTACCAACCAGGGTGCGGCCATGAACTGAGGCGACGATCAGCCGAACCGCGGAGGGTTGGTTCAGAGAAGAATCACTCGGGGGCGAAGACCCCGGCAAACAAAAGGAGGTTGGTTTGGTAACGAAGATCTGGAGTGTCTCGGCTGTGATCGCGGTGCTGGCCGTAACGGGCGTGGGTGAAGCGTCGGCGCAGAACACACTACAGCCAACCGGCTTCGCCGGGGTCGGCACGCTGAACCCAATGACCCCCCTCGAGGTGGTCGGGCGTTTCCGACTCTCGCAGGGCACTGACGCTGCCGAGTTCTTCGCGGGTAGCTCTGGCGGCGTCACCGGACTTCATATCGGCTCGCGAACGAACATGCCGGTTGCTATTTACACAAACAGTAGCTCTCCCCGTGTGGTGGTGGGTACGAACGGAAACGTCGGCATCGGGACCAATGCGCCAGCGGCGATGCTCCATGTGGCAGGCAACGTCCAGGTGGACGGAAACATAGCGGCGAAATACCAGGACGTCGCCGAATGGGTCCCCGCGGCAAAGAAGATTGAGGCCGGCACGGTCGTCGTTCTGGACGCAACGCGTCCAAACGAGGTCACTCCGAGTAACCAGCCGTATGACACGCGCGTAGCTGGCGTAGTTTCAGACAAGCCCGGCGTTCTCTTGGGCGAAGGCGGCGAGAACCAGGTTAAGGTCGCCCACATGGGTCGAGTCAAGGTCAAGGTAGATGCAGGCTACGGAGCTGTAGCCATCGGTGACTTGCTGGTAACGAGCCCCACACCAGGCCATGCGATGCGTTCTGTGCCAGTGAACATCGGCGGCGCAGGGATCCACCAGCCGGGGACGCTGCTCGGCAAAGCGCTCGAGCGTCTTGATAACGGACAGAGCGAGGTGCTCGTGCTTTTGACCCTTCAATAGGGTGATCCGTTCTCTAGGGTGATCCGTTCTCTTCGGAACCATCACGACGGGGTCCGCCTGGCCCCTTGTCTTGTCACTTCACCGCTTCGATGGTGAGGACGGTACCAAAGCGGTGACCGACGACGTGCCTCACGAACCAGCGCGGATAGAGCGCTTGGACAAGCTGCCAGCGACGACCCGGATACCGGGCTGAGAGCTTCTGGGTAAGGAGGTCACCCGAGCCGAGATAGGTGCGGCAGGCGATCGAATCGGAACGAAAGCATCTCTCCAGCAACGACCTCGCCTGACAAACGGAGAACACCTGGGTGCCGGGGCTCTCCACGTGCCGAGCGTAAGTCTCTCGCGGACCAACGAACCGGAATCGAAGCGGACCGTGGAGCAGCCAGACTAGGAGGGCGCCGACACTCGGAAAATGATAGAGCATGATTCTGAAAACTCCGCGGGGTTTCAATACGCGGTATGCCTCAGCGAAAGCGCGCTCGGGGTTCGGCGTATGGTGTAGTACTCCCCATGAGTAATAGATGTCAAAGAAATTCTCGGGGAACTCCGAGAGCGACTCGGCGTCTCCCTGAGCAACGTCCGCAGAAAGACCCTCGAGCTCCAGCCGCTCCTTCACGGTGTAGATAGAAGCAGCCGTGAGGTCGCGGCCGTAGGCGACGGCGCCGTTGCGGACCCACTGGATAAAGTCGGTCCCGGCGCCTAGGCCGACTTCCAACACGCGCTTCCCCCTCGCCTCTTCGAATCGAGCGAAGCTCCGCAACATGTAATCTTGTTTGTAGCGAGCTCTCTCGATTTCTTCGAAGAAGTGCTTCCGGTCTGCTGCGCCGCCTGTGCCATATCGCGAACCACACACCTCGCGTTCCCAATGATCCTTCACTTGCGATTTCCGATCGGTCATGTGCAAGGGCAACCGTCTCCTGCGCCGTGGGACCAAGGCTTAGCTATTAGTCCCCGCAATGGAGTGCAGCGTTGAACAGAGGACTGTGGCCGGCGTCGCTGGCTAGCGCTCGCTCTGCGGTCTCTGAGCCGATGGGTGATCATTAGGGAGGTCAGGGATTGTAGAGCGGCACCTTGTAGATCTTTCCCCCGTATTTGACATCCAAGTAGAGCGCGGGAAGGCTCGGCCCGGCTGCCGCACCGCCAGTCGCGGCGGGAGCGCCGGATGTCGTTGCGGTGATCTCGAGTTGGCCGCCGGGGGTCGGTGGGCCGAGGACCAGTTGGGAGTCGTCTCCGGTCCGATTCCCGAGAAAAACCGTATTGGAAGGCACCGAGTGCCCCCGCCAAGCCCCATGCTTGTTCGGATAGAGGACGTTATTTGACACCCATACGCGATCGCTCGGCGTCGTCCCGCTAAAGAAAAGGCCGTAGGCTTGGGTGGGCATCGACTCATCGTCGGACACGAAATTGCCGGTAAGCTGGATGCGACGGACCTGGTGAAGCATGATTCCCGAGTGTTCTGGAGTCCCCAGCTTGTTGTTGCCAAAGACGTAGTTGCCCTCGACGATCCCACCCGACACATTGTACAGAACGATCCCGCTTCGCTTGTTGTTCCTGACGATGTTCCCCTTGACGACGACATGATCGACGTTTTGCACGAGAATCCCGTATCCATCACCAGCCCCGCTGTTCTCATAGAGCACGTTGCCAGTGATCTCAATGAACGCAGTACGATCTGGCGCCGCGTTCACGACCTGGATCCCGTTGCCCTCGACCAGACCGGTACCGTTCGCATACGCATGATTGTTGGCAACGATAGCGTGGAGCGGAGCGACATTGTTGCTTCCGTTGGCGATCGATATGCCCGAACCCTCGCATCTGCTGACCGAGTTGCCGACGACCGTGACGTTCCGTCCCTCCGAGATCGCCAGGCACGGGGTCTGGGAATTTCCGCTTGCACCACGAATGACGTTCCCTGAGATGAGCCCGTCGGTCGCGTGGGTGCTCCAAACGATTCCGGGCTTCGTCGTCTCTTCGATCAGGGAGTTCAGCACCACGCCGCGACTACTGACGCGATTGCGCAGCGACTTCACGGCAATCGCGATGCCGCCGACTCCCTGTGAACGCGATTCTCCGGGCCGGCCGCCGTTCCTTACCCAGAGATGGTCGACGACGAACCCGACAGCGCTGTTGATCTGCAGCAGGCCGGCATCGAGCTGTCCACCTTGACTGCCATCAAGGACAAAGTTTGACGCATGGAATCCGAACGTCTCGCCAGTAGACGACATACCTTGCACGAGGATCATTACCTTGCGAACGCCGCTCTTGAGCCTAAGAGTTGAACCCCAGCCGGCGCCGACGAGCGCGACCGTGTCGGTGACTTCGAGAGTGTCGCTGAGGACATAGGTCCCCGGAGGGAAATAGACTGTGCCCTTGGCTCGGAGCGCAGCAGCGAGCGCCTGCTTGACTGATACGGTGTCGTCGGTCACTCCGTCGCCTGCAGCCTGGAAGTCCCTGACGTTTGCGATCCCGGGCGACAAGGAGATTTGCCCCGACGCATTCGAGGTGCTGGAGAGCATGGCGATGCCTATTCCGAAAAAGCCGAGTAAACCTGCGAACGCATTCCGCGAGTTCGTACGTGTTCTCATATGCATGGTCCTCGGAGTCTTTCATTGTCCTCGGGTTTAGGACTGTTGCGAGCATAGCGTGCACCGGTGCCGCCCCACGGCGTCGAAAAAAATTGCTCGCCCCTCTGGGAGTCCTACTAAGATTACGTGGCGTAGGCGTAGGCCCTAGCAGCGATCGGTGCCCGCTGCCGGGGAGGGTCTACTACTGGGACCGAGAGAGCGAAGCTGCGCTTTAGACATCTTGGCCACCGCGCCAGTTACCGAGCCTGGCGACGTTTGGCGCCCTATCGAGAACCCTCCGCGGGAGATTTCGCCCCGTTTGAATCTGGTGCTGCGAAGAACGCTTCTTGTCGGCGCGGGCAGCTTGGCCACGGCCGTGTGCAGTCTAGTAGTGATACGTCTCTACGCCGACCGCTACGGAGCGTCGGAGGGCTCGGCCGTGCTCATATTCCGCCTCTACGGATCGCTGCTCCTCGCCTGCGGTGCGCTCGGAATGCCCATCGCGCTCCAACGAACCGTCGCGTACCTGGGCTTGACACCGAGCCGTGCCGGGACTGCTGCCATCGCCGGGCTCGGCATCGCGGTCGGAAGCTTGGGCTTAGCATGCGCAGCGAGCGCCGCGTTTGCAGGGGCGATCGCCCGATTCCTCGATCATCCGACGGCTACGGAGCTGTGGCGCGCCTTTATGCTGCTGACCTACGCGCAGGCATTCGCCACCATGGTCAGCTTCATCCAACTTGCGCGGGGACGCGTTTCGGAATCGGTTGCGGTCACTGTCGGGGCCTACGGACTGGCCCCGCTCTTCTGCGTCGTCGTCTTCCCAAACATGTCCTTGCCGGCGGTCATCGGGTGGACCGCCGTCCTCGCAGCCGCGGCAACGGCACCGTCGCTCGTCCAGATTTTCGGTTGGGCCATCGCGCACGGAGTCCACGACGTGAGGCGCGAAGCCCAGGTCTTGCTGCGTTACGGCATGCCACGTGTCCCGGCGAGCGCCCTCGAGCCGGCGCTCGACCTCGTACTGCCATGGATGGCTATCGTCTCCGGTGCCGGCTTGGCCGGTGCCGGTTATCTTGCGATCGGCCTGGCACTGATGCGTCCCCTCAACCCGATCAGCGGTGCGTTGAGCCAGGTACTGCTCCCAGAGTCGGCCACTGCCGTGGCCCGACAGGAGTTCGAGGTCCATGCAACTCGGATCCGGCAGATCGCGGAGTGGGCGCTCCACGCGGGCCTCTTCATGACCTTTCAGATGGTAGTCTGGGTCGACCTGCTCATCCGACTGTGGTTGGGTCCGGACTTCGCGCCGGCAGCTGGCGTCGCCGCCATCGTGTGCTTGTCCTTGGCGCCGTCGTTCCTCTACGCATGCCTCCGGGGCTTGATCGACGGCGAAACCGAGCGGGCCGTGAACACAGTGAACCTCTGTATAGCGGTCCTCGTCTTCGTTGCGTTCGCTGGTCTCTCAGGCTGGCTGCGAATCTTGGGCGTCGCCTCTCTTGGCGTGGCGTATCTCGCCTCGCGGCTTACTCTCGCCAGCATGACCCTCCGCTACTTGAGTCGAGCGCATGGCCTGAGCCTCTTGGCATTGAAACCCTGGAGAGCGATTGCTTCGACGGCGTTGCTTGGCGCGGGAGGCGTCGTCCTGCGTGAGCTTCTGCCGGAGCGATACCTCCTTGTCGGAATGGTGGCGTTTCTCCCCTTCGCTGCCCTCCTATTCCTTATCGTTATGACGAGAAGCGCAGTGGAGTGGATCCGCTCACTGCGCCGGCTGCTGTGGGTGACACCGTGAGAACCGGTCTGTCGTCATGGGCAAGTTCGCTGGCGGTCCTAAACGTCCTCCTGTTGACCGCGATGGTGGTAGCGCTCGTCGTGCCCCTGTCGCTCACCCACTTGCTGCTGGGCGCGCTACTAGTAGCGTACCTCACCATCCTCTGGCATCGCACCATGCTCCATCATCACGATCCCTTGGAGATCGACACAGTTTACCTCGCGTTCTTCGGGATGTACGTGGTCGTTCCAATCGTTACTTTCGTCGCTTTGCAAGAGGCTGTGGGGATGCTGGGCGGGCAGCTGATCGGCCACTTCGAACCCGAGGTCGTTACGGTGGCCATAGCCGCGTTATTCGGCTTTGTCCTTGGCTATGCATTGCCAGTTGGGCAAGCTCTCGGGAACTCCGCCCCGCGAGTCGACGGAATCTGGCGACGCTCCGAAGGTGTGCTGATCGCGAGTGCGCTCTTGCTGGTGGGGACAGCACTCGTGGGGGCTCTCGTCGCACGCGTGGGCCCGGACACGTACCTCTCGAGCGCGTACGTGAGTGGCTTCGAAGCAGAGGCGGGATTAGGCCTCTTGGCCGCGGGCGTCATTCTGTGTCAGCTGGGACTGATCGTCCTCTATCTGGCGATGACGGAACGCGGGAAATCACCACCGCTCGTGCCGATTCTGTTGTTTTTGCTGTTAACGGTAGTGATGTTTCGAGTTGGACGACGGCGCGTTGTCCTAGAAACGGCATTAGCTCTGCTTGCGATTCATCATTTCCAGGCTCGACGAGTCCGGAAACTGACTCTGGTTATTGGAGCCGTGGTTTCGTTTGTGATCTTCATGGCGATCGGGCAGGCGCGCTCATATTCGGGCGAAGGATTCGACAGAGTTCTGGAATACTTTTCTTATGAATTCACCTTCTGGAATCCCATATATGCACTCGCCGAGCCCGTGACGGTCCTCCTTGCCCTGACTGAGACGATGGAGCAGGTTCCCGCTCAGGAGGGATTTCGACTCGGACAAACGTTCATTGACGCGTTTGAGACCTTGATTCCGTTTCCGATTCATCCCAACCGACCGCTTACACCGGCTCAATGGTTCGTGAACCTGGTGGATCCTGTCACCGCCGCGGCAGGGGGCGGATACAGCTATGCGCTGATCGCCGAGGGATATTTGAACTTTGGCATCCTGGGATCCGTGCTCGTGACTTTCGTGGAGGGAGTGGCCTTGCGCGGGGTGGTGAGCTACCGACTAAGGTGTCCGGCCAGCAAGAGCCGGCTGCTCATCTACAGCGTGGTCTTTTCCTCGACAGTCATGCTGATTCGGGGAGACTTCGCGACCCTCCTCAAGGTGGGTGTCGTGAGTGCCGGCCTTCCGGCGGTCGCCATCGCAGCGTGGCTCGGACGAAGGGAGACCGCCGCCGTCGTCCGGGAGGGCCAGGCGTAGTTCATGTGTGGCATAGCAGGGGCGGATGCGCGCGCGGCCACAACGGGTGGCTTGGATCTGTCAAAAGTCCTCGGAATGTTGCAGCACCGCGGACCGGACGATTCGGGCGAGTGGAGAGGGGTAGGGTGGTGCCTCGGGACAGTCAGACTGGCGATCATCGATCCACAGCGCGGGGTCCAGCCGATGCTGAGCCCGGACGGTCGCTGGTGCCTCGTTTTTAACGGCGAAGTCTACAACTTCACCTTGCTGCGTGCCGGGCTGGAGTCGCGTGGCGTTCGGTTCCGGACCGATTCTGACACCGAGGTTCTTCTTCAGCTCGTCGCCGAACGTGGCGTTCCGGCGGCACTGGAAGCCGTCGAAGGCATGTTCGCATTCGCGATGGTCGACACATGGTCCGGCGACTTGTGGCTGGCTCGCGACCGATTCGGGGAAAAGCCACTATACATCGATCGCCGGGAGGGGTTTGCCTTCTGCAGCGAGCTAGCTCCGCTCATTGTGACGCGCGACGTAGCTCGTCGTCCCTGCGCTCGAGGTCTGACGGCGATCCTTCGAACCGGGTATCCTTGGCCAGGTACGACGGCAATCGAGGGCATCGGCGAGTTGCTCCCTGGGACGTGGCTCCGGCGCTCGTCCAAGGGCGGCGAGGAGCTCGGAGTCTACTGGAAGCTACCGGACCGCGTCGACGAAGAATCCGGGCCCGCTGAACGCCGTGAAGCGAAGATCCTCTCGCTACTTGACGCCAGCGTCCGAGACCGGCTCGTTGCCGACGTGCCGCTTGGCCTCTTTCTGAGTGGCGGGATAGACTCGGCAGCCGTCGCGGCCTCTGCTGTGCGGTTTCGCGCCGATATCCGCGCCGTGAGCGTCGGGTTCGATACCGCGGCGCACGACGAACGCCCGCTGGCGCGACTCACCGCGCAGCGCCTCGGGATCATGCTGCAAGAAGAGAGCGGAGTGAGTACCACGTTCTCGTCCAGCGTGGTGGACGAGCTACTACAACACTACGGACAGCCTTTCCACGATACCAGCGCGATTCCGACTCGCGCGGTTTCTCTAGCGGCCCGACGCCATTTCAAGGTGGTATTGTCGGGCGACGGTGGCGACGAACTGTTTGGTGGCTACCCTTCGCACCTCCGGGCGGATCGGCTGCTGAGTCTGAGTGGTGGGCGGCTCGGGGCTGCTTGCAGCAGGGCGGCTGCTCTCTTGCCTGACCGTGGTCGATGGGAACCGGTTCAACGTGCCCTCGAGCTCAACGGCACGGTTGCGGCGGGTCTTCTACCACACGCGATGGAAGGACTATTCACCGATCGCACGCTGCTCACGCTGTTCAGGTCTACGCCTTGGGAGAGGGAGGCGGCCGAGCAACTCGAGTTAATGCGCGAGGAATCGCGCCGGATCTGGTTCTCTGTCGACGATCCGCTTCTCGCGATATCGAGCTACGAGCTTCGTGTGTCATTGCCCCAAGACATCCTCACGAAGGTCGATCGCATGTCGATGGCGGAATCCCTCGAGGTCCGAGCGCCGTTCCTCGATTCGAGGCTGGCGGCCTACGCTCTATCGCTCCCCGGTCACCTCAAGGTTGAGGGCGGTCTCGGCAAGCGCGTGCTGCGACAGGCTCTTCAGGATCGACTGCCCAGGCCGGTGCTCGACGCCCCCAAGCGCGGCTTCACCCTTCCGGTCAGAAGCTGGCTTGGCGAGAAATTCTGGGCCGCGCTGCGGGAAGAGGTAGAGGCGTACGCCCGCGATCCTGCCGCCGAGCTGAACCCAAAAGCTCTGGTTCAACAGTTCCGGGCCGATGCCGACTGGTGCCGACATCATGACAGCTATCGCGCCCTCCATCGATCATTCCTGCTCTTCACGTTCTTTCGCTGGCGACGCTGCATCCTTAGGAACGGCGATTCGTTACCAACTACATGAACAAGCTTCGTGTCTTGTTCGTCGCGAGCGTAACGTCTATCTCTGGGGGGCCGACTGGCGGCCAAGCCGTCGCAGCGTCCTCGCTGTTCAAGAGCGGACTGGCGAAAGCGGTGTGGCTTGAACCACTGTCGACAGCACTCCCATCGGTCCCGCCACCGGCGTTGCCAAGACGCATTATCCGGGCGGTGGCTCGGCTCGTGCGATTCCTGAGGCGCGTGTGGGCGGCGGACACGGTCCTCGTGTTCGCAGCAGATGCGCTGAGCTTGCTGGAGAAGGGTTTGATGTGCATCCTCGCTCGTCTTGCCCAACGCGGCGTGGTGCTGCGGCTCAGCGGTGGCAACCTGCCGGCGCAGTGCAGCGCTAATCTCATGCTCCGCACCTGGCTGCGTCTCGTCCTGCGGAGCGTGCACTTGTTGTGCACGCAGAGCACGTACTGGACTGCGTACTTCAGTCAATATCCGGAGGTGCGCGACAAGGTTAAGGAGATTTCTAATGGCATTGAGCTCGGCGCGCCGCCGGCAAGTCACCAGCACGTGCACAGTGGCCGGCTGGTGTTCGTTGGCTGGGTGACCCGTGAGAAGGGCGTTTTCGAGGCACTCGAGGTTCTCGAGAGGATTCTTCGTCTCTATCCGTCCGCGGCTCTCACTGTTATCGGAGGAGGCCGCGACCTCGACGAATTCCGTTCGGTTGCCCAAGCGCGAAGACTTACAAATTCGATAAATGCGACCAGCTGGCTCGGTCGAGAAGAGGTCCTGCGTGTCCTGCGGGAGAGCGATGTCTTTCTCTTCCCGAGCCACTTCGAGGGGTTGCCGAATGCGGTCATCGAGGCGATGGCAGCGGGCGTCCCGGTTGTTGCCACTCGGGTCGGTGGGATCCCTGACCTCATTCGTCATGGCGAGAACGGGTTCCTCGTTGATGTCGGCGATGTTGGTGGGATGACGGTGCTGGTCGGAGACTTGCTCGCCCACCCCGACTGGGCGCGGGAGATTGGTTTACGAGCGCGCCAGACTGTAACGGAGCGCTGCGATATCGAGCGCGTATGGCCGCGATACGCGGAGGCAATTCGAGAGGCGGCCGCTCGAGCGGGACGAGGCCATGGACGGCCGACGACCTCGCCGGTCGCCGGAGTAGGGCCTTCCTGCTGAGCGGTGCAACAAGCATGGACGCGCTGAAGACTGTGGTGGTGACAGGCGGAGCCGGGGCGATCGGCTCGCGGCTCGTCCGACGGCTGCTTGAGCACCACGCCGAGAGTGTGGTCGTCATCGATGACCTGTCGTCAGGGTACGAGTGGCTGCTGCCGGTAGACGCACGAGTGCGGTTTGCTAACGGTGACGTGTGCGCCATCTTCGACCTTCGCCTTGAGTTGGTGAGCCCACTGGTCTTTCATCTCGCAGCGTTCTTCGCGAATCAAAACAGTGTTGATCGCCCGCTTAGTGACCTTCGCACCAACGGTCTGGGGACGCTGACGACGCTGATGTGGGCCGCACGGCACGGCGTGCAGCGGTTCGTCTACGCGTCTGCTGGCTGCTCGATCGCCGGACACGGCATCGACGCGCCGATCAGAGAAGACATGCCGGTCAGCCTCGCGCTCGACACGCCGTACCAGATCACCAAGACGCTCGGCGAGTTCTACTGCAACTACTTCAACGCCCAGGTGCCCGCGGTTCGCTGCCGCTTCTTCAACTCCTACGGACCCGGGGAGGTACCGGGGCCATACCGGAACGTGATCCCGAACTTCATCTGGCGCGCGCTTCACGGAGAACCACTCGTGATCACGGGAACTGGCGAGGAGACTCGCGATTTCATCTACGTGGACGACCTTGTGACAGGTCTCCTTGTTGCTGCCGAGGCGACTGGAGCGCCTGGCGAGGCATTCAACCTCGGGACCGGAATCCAGACGAGAGTCATCGATCTCGCCGAGATCGTGATCAAGGCATGCCGCTCGACGAGCCGGATCGAGTTCGCGCCACGGCGCCCGTGGGACCGGTCGATCCACCGGGAGGCCGACATCAGCAAAGCGAAGTCCGTGCTCGGATTCCAGCCGACGGTGGGCATCCGCGAGGGCGTCGAGCGGACCGTCGACTGGTTCCGGGCAAACCTCGACAGGATCGCGGCGGTGATGGTGACTCGCGGATGAAAGTCCTCGTGACGGGCGGGGCGGGTTTCATCGGCTCCCACGTCGTCGACGCACTGCGCCGGGCGGGAATGGATGTCATTTGCATCGATAGCCTCGATCCGGGTATTCACCATGGCCCCCCGGACTACCTCCGCCAGGACGTCGACTATTGCTTTGCTGATCTGCGGTACTGGACTCCGGATTCGAGGTTCGACGACGTCGAGGCAGTGGTGCATCTCGCGGCCCTCGGTGGGGTGTCGCGGGCGGCGCGCGAGCCGGCCGACATCATCGATGCGAACTGCCGAGGCACGGGACGGCTGGTAGAAGCGGCCCGCCGATGGGGAAGACTTCGCACGGTAGTACTGGCCTCGAGTTTCAGCGTCTACGGGGCGAACTACACCTACCGGTGCACGAGGTGCGGGCGCGAGCTGGCCGGCTCGCGGCGCACGAGCGACCTCGAGGCTGGCCGGTTCGACGTGACCTGCCGTGCGTGCGGCGCCGAAGCCGAGATCCTGCCGATCAAAGAGTCGGCACGGCCGGATCCCCTGGAAACGTACGGCGCGTCAAAGTACATGCAGGAGCTGTGCTTCAGAGGGTTCACGTCGTGTTCCGTGTCGATTCTGCGCTTTTCGTCCGTGTACGGGCCGCGCCTGAGACTGGACGACGGCGAGGCCACGATCATCGCTCGGATCGCCGGCTGGGTGAGCACGGGAGCGCGTCCGCGGCTGTTCGAAGACGGACGCCAGATCCGCGACTGGGTCTTCGTAGGCGATGTCGTGGCTGCGATTCAGGCCCGGCTGGCCCGCACGGAGGCCC
>JAHFDK010000453.1 GCA_023249095.1 Candidatus Rokuibacteriota bacterium
GGCGGCCCGGCCGGGCTCTACTTCAGCCTGCTCATGAAAAAGGCGGACCCCGCCCACGACATCACGGTCGTCGAGCGGAACCGGGCCGACGACACCTTCGGGTTCGGCGTCGTCTTCTCCGACGCGACGCTCGAGAACTTCGCCGAGGCCGACCCTGAGAGCTACGCCGCGATCACGAGCAACTTTGCCCACTGGGACGACATCGACATTCACTACCGGGGCGAGGTGCTGACCTCGACGGGCCACGGCTTCGCGGGAATACCGCGCCAGCTCCTGCTCGACATCCTCCAGCGGCGCTGCGCGGAGCTCGGGGTCAGGCTCGAGTTCCAGAAGGAGGAGAGCGACCTCGCGGCCCATGCCGACGCGGATCTCGTGCTCGCCGCCGACGGCGTCAACAGCGTCGTTCGCAGCCGCTACGCCGAGCATTTCCGGCCGCAGGTCGACTGGCGGCCCAACAAGTTCGTCTGGCTCGGCACGACGTTTCCGTACCCGGCGTTCACGTTCCTTTTCAAGGAGAGCGAGCACGGGCTCTGGCGCGTCCACGCCTACCGCTACAACGCCTCCATGTCCACGTTCATCCTGGAAACGACCGAGGCGACCTGGCGGCGTGCCGGCCTCGACCAGGCGGATGAGGATCAGACGCTGGCCTTCTGCGAGCGCCTCTTCGCGAGCGAGCTCCAGGGTCATCGACTGCTGACGAACCGATCCGTCTGGCGCAATTTCCCAACGGTTCGGAACGGCTGCTGGCACCACCGCAACGTCGTGCTGGTGGGCGACGCGGCGCACACGGCGCACTTCTCCATCGGCTCGGGCACGAAGCTCGCGATGGAAGACGCGATCGTGCTCTCGCGTGCGCTCCGGCGCCACGGCGAGGTGGAGAAGGCGCTCGCCGCCTACGAGGAAGCGCGGCGGCCCGAGGTCGAGCAGCTGCAGCGCGCCGCGCAGGTGAGCCTCGAGTGGTTCGAAGAGACCGAGCGCTACCACGGCCGTCTCGAGCCCATCCAGTTCGCCATGAGTCTCCTGACGCGGAGCCTGCGCGTGACTCACGACAACCTGAAGCTCCGCGACCCGAGCTTCGTGGCCACGGTCGACCGCTGGTTCGCCTCCCAGGCCGAGCGGCAGAGCCGCGTCCCGGCGCCCGCGGCGCTGACGCCACCGCCCATGTTCACGCCGTTCCGCCTGCGCGACATGCTGCTCGCGAACCGGATCGTGGTCTCGCCGATGTGCCAGTACTCGGCCGAGGACGGCACGCCCGGCGACTGGCACCTCGTGAACCTCGGCTCGCGCGCGGTCGGAGGGGCCGCGCTCGTCATCGCGGAGATGACCGACGTGAGCCGCGAGGGGCGGATCACGCCCGGCTGCACGGGGATGTACAAGCCCGAGCACCTCGCTGCCTGGAAGCGCATCGTCGACTTCGTCCACGCGGCGAGCCCGGCGCGGATCGCGCTCCAGCTCGCCCATGCTGGTCGCAAAGGCTCGACGCGCCGACTCTGGGAGGGGATCGACGAGCCGCTGCCCCACGGCAACTGGCCCCTTCTTTCGGCCTCCGCGCTCCCGTACCACCCGTACAGCCAGGTGCCGAAAGCGATGGACCGGAGCGACATGAACGCGGTGCGCGAGCAGTTTGTCCGTGCGACGGACATGGCGGAGCAAGCGGGCTTCGACATGCTCGAGCTCCACGTGGCCCATGGCTATCTGCTGGCGAGCTTCATCTCACCGCTGACGAACGTCCGTACGGATGAGTACGGCGGCTCGCTGGAGAACCGCGCGCGTTATCCGCTCGAGGTCCTCGATGCCGTGCGCGATGTCTGGCCTCGGGGGAAGCCCATGTCGGTGAAGATCTCGGCGACCGACTGGATCGCCGGAGGACTCAGCCCTGACGATGCGGTGGGCCTGGCGCGATTGCTCCGCGAGCACGGCTGTGACATCGTCACTGTCTCGACCGGCCAGACCGTGCCCGACCAGAAGCCCGTGTATGGTCGCCTCTACCAGACGCCGTTCAGCGATCGTATCCGGTGCGAGGCTGGGATTGCGACGATGACCGTGGGCAACATCGCCTCGTACGACGACGTCAACAGCATCCTGGCCGCGGGGCGCGCCGACCTCTGCGTGCTCGCCCGCGGCCACCTGTACGATCCCTACTGGACGCGGCACGCCGCGTACGAGCAAGGATGGGATGTTCCGTGGCCGGACCAGTACGTCTCGGTCAAGAGCTTCACCCCGCGGCGCGGGTGAGGTCGCCGCCGCCGCCATCGAGAAAGGACGTGACATGAAGATCACCGGCATCGAGACGTTCGTCGTGTCCAACGGCTTCACGCCGCCGCGGGCGTGGCACTTCTGCGCGATCCGCACCGATGCTGGGTTAACGGGCTACAGCGAGTTCGGATCCGACGGTCTCAGCCGCGGCCTGGTCGGGCTCGTGCAGGACCTCGGCCAGCGCCTGATCGGGAAGGATCCGACAGCGGTCGAGAAGCACTACCTGGACCTCTACCGGGCCGTCCGCCAGGCGCCGTACGGTGCGACCCAGCAGGCGATCGCGGGCATCGAGCTCGCGCTGTGGGACCTGGCCGGCAAGGCGCTGGGCGTTCCGGTCTACAAGCTCATGGGCGGGCCGCACCGCGAGCGGCAGTGGGTCTACTGGTCGCATCTCGCGACCTACCGGGCGAACAACTGGAAGCTCCTCGGCGCCAAGCCACTCCGGAGCCTCCAAGATCTGGCCGACGTCGCCCGAGAGGCGCCGGCGCGCGGTTACACGGTGTTCAAGACCAACATCATCTGGCCCGGCGATCCGGCGCGCGCGATCAGCCAGGGCCGGCTCGGCCCGCACGACCAGGTGGCCACGCGCGACATCGTGAAGCAGGCGGTGGCGCAGATCGGGGCGATGCGCGAGGCCGTCGGCCCGGAGATCGGCATCTGTCTCGACATCAATGTCAACTTCAAGCCCAGCGAAGCCATTCGCGTGGGGCGGGCGCTCGAGCCGTACGACCTCTTCTGGCTCGAGATCGACAACCAGGACCCGCAGGCACTGGCCCAGCTCAAGTCGTCCGTGCGCCCGCCGATCTGCTCCGGTGAGCAGCTCCAGACGATGCGCCAGTACCGGCCGTACTTCGAGTTGCACGCGATGGACGTGGTGAAGGTGGACGTCCAGTGGCAGGGCTTCTCGGCGGCGAAGAAGGTGGCCGACCTCGCGGAGACCTACGAGCTCAACATCGCGCCGCACAACTACAACGGCCACCTCAGCACGTTCCAGAGCCTCAACCTCTGCGCCTCCGTGTCGAACGTGCGGATCATGGAAAGCGACCCGGAGCAGACGCCCTATCGCGACGAGCTGTTCACGGCGCTGCCCGAGATCGCGAGCGGCCACATGAAGATCCCGACGGCGCCGGGCTGGGGCACCGAGCTGAACGAGAAGGCCGCGAAGAAATACGAATGGACGGGCTAGCAGCGCCCCTTCTTCGCCTGTCCCGGAGGGCAAAAGCCCTCAGAAGACGCGCGCCCGGCCGGCGCCGCCGCCGGAGGTCCCATCTTCCTGGCGTGGCCCGGCGGGACCTTGTAATAGGTTACCGGCACTCCGACGACCGGCCTGGGCACGTGCTCGGTCGCGATGAGATCGGG
>JAHFDK010000027.1 GCA_023249095.1 Candidatus Rokuibacteriota bacterium
TCCGGAAATCGCGGAGCGCACGATCACGCTCATGGCCCCGAGCAAGACCTTCAACCTGGCAGGCCTCAAGTGCTCGATCGCGATCATTCCGAACGCCGCGCTTCGCGAGAAGTTCGTCGACGCGCGCGTGGACCTCGTGTCGACGGTCAACGTGCTCGGCTACACCGCGGCCTACGCCGCCTACCGCGACGGCCAGCCGTGGCTGGAAGAGCTCTTGCGCTATCTCGAGGCCAACCGTGACTTCGCCATCGACTACGCACGCACACACCTAACCGGCGTGCGGGTCGCGGCGCCCGAGGCGACCTATCTCGCCTGGCTCGACTGCCGAAACGCCGGGTCGGCCGGCGCCGACCCGTTCACCTTCTTCCTGAACAAGGCGCGGGTCGCCCTGAGCGACGGGGTCTCGTTCGGCCATGGCGGCGAGGGATTCGTCCGGCTCAACTTCGGCTGCCCGCGCGCGATGCTCACGGAGGCGCTCGAGCGCATGCGGGAGGCTCTCATGCGCGACCGTCCAGCGCGCGTCTGAGCTGATCGAGGTGGTTGTCGTCGTGCCAGGCCATCACCGAGAGGAACTCGTCGATCGTGCGCCGCCCGCGCGCATCGGCGTGAACGCCGGCGCGTGCCCAGTCGTCGGGCCCGAGCCGCTGGAGAAACGCGAGGGTCTCTTCGCGCCGCCGGGTGAACGCGGCCAGCGCGACGGTCGCGTCGTTCGTGAGGTACTGGCGCTCCTCCGCCCAGCGATCGGGGTTGGTCGCGACGAACCGCGGCTGGTCCATCGCCACGACGAGCTTCATCCGCTCGAGAAACCACTCCTCGTTGTCGCGCAGGTGGCAGATCACCTCCGTCGCGGCCCAGCTCTTCGGGGCCGGGCGGCGTGTGAGAACCTCATTGCCGGCGCCCCGCACTGCGGCCGCCAGCTCGCTCGGCGTCCCCGCGATCCGCGTCAACCGTTCCTCACGAGGGCGGTGCGCGTACTCGTCTATCGTCGGCATGCCACACCTCCGGCGGGCTCATGGTAGCTGAAACCGATCGCTCGGCCGGAGGCGATTGGGCAGCCGGAGGCGGTTGGTCGAACGTCGCCCGCCAGCGGGCCCACATGCCTGAGGGCACCAGCGCGATTCTCGACACCCGCTCGCTCGGGACGGGGAACCGCCGCCTGGCGGCGCTGCTGCGTCCCGGCCTCTCGGTGCTCGACGTCGGATGCGGCACCGGCGCGATCACCCGCGGCATCGCCGAGGCGGTCGGGCACCAGGGGCGCGTGGTCGGCGTGGACGTCAACGCGTCGATGATCGAAAAGGCGCGCGCCGCCCACGGCGGCGTGCCCGGCCTGTCGTTCGAGGTCGCCGACGTCCATACGCTGCCGTCCGGCGGCGCGTTCGACATCGTCGCCGCGGCGCGCGTGCTCCAGTGGCTCGCCGACCCTGCCGCCGCCCTGCGCGCGATGACGGCGGCGGCGAGACATCGCGGGCGCGTTGTCGTCCTCGACTACAACCACGAGAAGGCCGCGTGGACGCCGCAACCGCCGATCAGCATGCGTCGCTTCTACGCGGCGTTCCTCCAGTGGCGCGCGGCCGCGGGCATGGACAACGCGATCGCGGACCACCTCCGCGACCTCTTCGCGGGAGTCGGTCTCGGCGACATCGTGGCGAGCGACCAGCACGAGGTCAGCCAACGCGCCGACCCCGACTTCGAGATGCGCGCCGGGATCTGGGCCGCAGTCGCCGCCACGCGCGGCCGCCAGATGGTCGCCGACGGCGCGATCGGCGAGCGGGAGCGCGACGCGGCCGAGGCCGACTACCGGGCCTGGCTCTGCGACAGCGCCGAGTCGCACGTCCAGTATCTGCTCGCCGTCGAGGGCGTGCGGACGTAGGAGCCGCGTCCGCGTCAGTGCTTCAATAAATACGGCACGTCGGCGACGACGGTGTTCTTCCGGAAGAGCAGCGCCCCCTTGACGAGCAGGGCCGTCTGGTTGTGCAGGACGTGCTGCCACCAGTGCCTCGGCAGGAATTCCGGGAGCACGATCGTGACCATCTGCTCGTCGCCGCGCGACTGGATCTGGTCGAGGTAGTCGAGCAGTGGCCGCAGGAGCGACCGGTACGGCGACGTCAGGACGACCAGGGGGACGCCGAGTCCCCACTTGCCCCACTTCTCCTCGAGACGGGCCGTGCGTGCCGGGTCCGTTTCGACGTAGACGGCGCGCACCGTGGCCGTCGGGGCGAGCGTCCGAGCGTACTGCACCGCGCGGACCACCCCGCGGTGGACGTCGCCGATCAGGACCAGGACCGTGTGCTGGAATCGGGGCGGCTCGTCCAGGCCCTCGAGCGACAGCTCGCGGGCGACCTCGTCGTAGTGCCGGTGCATGACGATGAACGTCACGACCAGGACGGGGATGACGACGACGACGATCCAGGCGCCCTCGACGAACTTCGTGACCGCCAGCGTCAGGAGGACCACGCCGGTCACGACGGCGCCGACTCCGTTGATCCAGACACGCCAGCGCCAGCCCTTCTCGCGGAGCCGGAGCCAGCGCCGCACCATGCCGCCCTGGGAGATGGTGAACGAGATAAAGACGCCGATCGCGTAGAGCGGCAGGAGCGCGTGCGTGTCGCCCTGGAAGACCACGATCAGGAGGATGGCGAACCCGCTGAGGATCAGGATCCCGTTGGAGTAGACGAGCCGATCGCCCTGGTTGGCGAATTGCCGGGGCACGAAGTGATCGCGCGCGAGGATCGACGAGAGCCTCGGAAAATCGGCGTACGAGGTGTTGGCGGCGAGGACGAGGATGAGCAGCGTGGCGATCTGCACGGCGTAGTAGAGCACCCCGGTGCCGAACACCCGGCGGGCGATCTTCGACACGACGGTCTCGTCGCCACCCGGGATGATCCCGAAGTCGTACGCGAGATACGTGATTCCGAGGAACATGACAATCGAGATGATGCCGAGCGCCGTCATGACGGTCTGGGCGTTGCGCCCCTCGGGCGGCTTGAGCGCCTGGACGCCGTTGGAGACCGCCTCGACCCCCGTCAGCGCGGTGCAACCGGCGGCGTAGCTGCGCAAGAGCAGAAACAGGCCGAGGCCTTCCAGACCCGGCGGATGGGGCTCGTACGGGGCCTCGGGCAGCCAATCAAAGATCGCGCCGAGGAGGCCATACGCGATCGTGACGAGGATACTCGCCACGAAGAAGTAGGTCGGCGCGGCGAACAGCCGGCCGGATTCCCGCACCCCGCGAAGGTTCCCGAGGGCGATCCCGGCGACGGCAAGAACGCTCAGCACGATCCGGTACGGATGGAGCCAGGGCACCGCGGACGTCAGGGCCGCGATCCCGGCGACCACGGAGACCGACACCGTCAGCACGTAGTCAACCAGCAGCGCCGCGGCGGCGGTGAGCGCCGGGTACCGTCCAATGTTGTCCTTCGCGACGAGATAGGCGCCTCCCCCCTGCGGGTACGCCGCGACGGTCTGACGGTACGAGATCACCACGACCGCCAGCAGGGCGGCGATCCCCATGGCGACGGGCAGCGAGTAGCTGAGCGCGGCGGTGCCGCCCAACATGAGCACCAGCAGGATTTCCTCGGTCGCATAGGCCACCGAGGACAGCGGGTCGGAGGCGAACACCGCGAGCGCCACCGTCTTGCTCAGGCGCTCGTGCCGGGCCTGGGCGAGCGGCATCGGCACGCCAACGAGAAGGCGCTTGACGAGGGCGAGTCGCATATCGTCGAGCCGACTTTACGCCGGTCCGCGACCACCGGCGCCGACCCGCGAGATTTTTACGGATTTTTAACGCGCGGACCGTTCTTCTTGACGCGGGCTTGAGGCCGAACGTGCCACGGTGGGGCTGGTGCCCCGATGTGCAGCATGACGGAACGTTCCGGATGGTTGCGGACGACCCCTCGACCGCGATGGGGCCGCCTCTACGCGCTGGGCGGGCTCATGCTGGCCGCACTGGCGGTGGTCGAGGTGCTCGTTTCGCCGGGCCCCGAGCTCACCGCGCTCCGGTGCGGGCTCGTCCTCGGCGGTTTCGGCGCGATGGTTCAGTGGACGCGACGCAACCGCGCGGCACTCGATCACCTGGACTGGTGCGATTGCGCCAGCGAGCGGGTGACCATGCGGGTGATCCCATCTCGCCGTGGGGAGCCGGCGCGTGCCGCGTTGGCGAACAGGCCGACGCCAGTCGAGGCGACGCTGGAAGAAGTCGCGCGGTAGCGACTCGCCCCTCGCCGCCGCGCCCCCGTTCAGGTGAGCCAACTCAGGAGCGCGGTGGCCAGCGAGAGGAAGATCGTCACGCCGAGCACGTCCTGCAGGGCTGTCTCGAAGGGGCCCGCCGTGATCGCTGGATCGAACCCGAGGCGCTTGGAGAGCATGGGGATCGTCGTCCCCGCGAAGCCCGAGAGGTTCACCGACGCGAACATCGAGAGGGCCACGACGAGCCCAAAGGCCGGCGAGTGCCAGAGCAGGCCGACCGAGCCGACCACCAGTGCGCACACGCCGCCCAGGATGCTCGAGGTCTGGACCTGCCGGCGGAGCGGTTCCCACCAGCGGCTGAGATGCACCTGGCCGGTCGCGAGCCCGCGGACCACCATCGTCACGGACTGCAGCCCCGTGTTGCCGGAGATCGCCTGGATCACCGGCATGAAGGACGCCAGGAGGATGACTTTACCGAGCGTCTGATCGAAATAGTGGATGACCGCGCCCGCCCCGAGCTCGATGACGAGCGTGGCCATCACCCAGGGCAGCCGCATGAGGGCGACCTGCTGTGGCGTACGCCGCTCGAGCTCGGCGGCGTCCGAGCCCGCCATGCGGAAGATGTCCTCCGTCGCCTCCTCGCCGACGATGTCGACCACGTCGTCGGCTGTGATGGTGCCGACCAGGCGGTGCTGGCGGTCGACCACCGCCACGGCCACCAGGTCGTACTTGGCCACCACCCGCGCGACCTCCTCCTGATCCATCTCGGTCGGCACGCTGACGACGTTTTCCTCCCGGATCGCGAACACCGCTGTGGCCGGATCGGCGATGAGCAGGCGACGCAGTGGAACCACGCCGACGAGGTGGCGATGACCGTCGACGACGTACAGTTCGAAGGCCTGCTCGACGGCGATCGAGTCGCGGATGTGCTTGATCGCCTCCTCCACGGTCGCGTCCTCGCGCACGGCGACGAAGTCGGGCGACATCAATCGGCCGGCTGAATGCTCGGGATACTCGAGGATCTCCTGGACGTCCTCGGAGTGCCCTTCCTCCATGAGCTCGAGGATCTTTGCGGCCTCGTCCCGGTGCAGCTCCTCCACGACATCGGCCGCATGCTCGGCCGGCATCTCGTCAAGGATGCGCGAGACCTCCGCCTCGTCGAGGGCGCGGACGAGAGCCAGCAGCGTGGTGTCGTCCAGCCCCGGGAGCACCTCGCCGGCGCGCTCCGGGGAGAGCCGTCGGAAGAGCGCGACCTGCTGGTCGAGGGGCAGGCGCTGGAGGATCGCAGCGATGTCCGACGGGTGGGCCGCCTCGAACGCCTGATCGTCCCGGGCGTCCTTGCCGCCCTCGAGCAGGCGCTTGGCGGAATCGAGCAGTCGCTCCTGATCGCTCATGACCACAGGTTACGCCGGGTGCCTAGCCTCGCCGCGGCCGACGGCCGCCCGAGGTGGAGCTGGGAGCGGTCGTGGTCTACCGCGAATCGAGTGCCAGGTTGAGGCCGAGGACGTTCACGCGGGGCTCACCCAACAGGCCGAGCAGCCGGCCCTCCGTGTGCTGCGCGACGAGGCGCTGCACGACGGCCTCGTCGAGCTTGCGCGCCCTGGCCACGCGACGCACCTGGTAGAGGGCCGCCGCCGGGCTGATATGGGGGTCGAGCCCGCTGCCCGACGCGGTGACGAGGTCCACCGGCACGGGCGCCGCGTTGCCGGGATCCGCGGTCCGCAAGGCTTCGACACGCCCCTGGACGGCCTTGATCAGATCGGCGTTCGTCGGGCTCAGGTTCGAGGCCCCGGAAGCACCCGCGTTGTAGGCGAACGGACTCGTTGCCGACGGACGCCCCCAGAAGTACTTCGGATCGTCGAAGGGCTGGCCGATGAGCGTCGAGCCCACGGGCTTGCCGTCCTTCACGATCAGGCTTCCGTTCGCCTGGTGCGGGAAGACGAGCTGAGCGATGACCGTCACGATCGCCGGGTAGGCGACGCCGGTGACGACCGTGAACAGGACGAGCGAGACGATCGCGGCGCGTACATGAGTCAGCATGGGGTCAGCTCCTCTACGCCAGATGGAGGGCCACGAGAATCATGTCGACCAGCTTGATGCCCGGGAACGGGATGATGATGCCGCCGACGCCGTAGATCCAGACGTGGCGGCGAAGGACCGCCGCGGCGCCGATCGCCCGATAGCGGACGCCCTTCAGCGCCAGCGGGATCAACGCGATGATGATGAGCGCGTTGAAGATGACCGCGGACAGGATCGCGCTCTGCGGCGTCGCCAGCCGCATGATGTTGAGCGCGTCGAGCACCGGATAGGTCGTGGCGAAGGCCGCCGGGATGATCGCGAAGTACTTGGCGACGTCGTTGGCGATGCTGAACGTCGTGAGGGCGCCCCGGGTCATCAGCATCTGCTTGCCGGTCTCGACAACCTCGAGCAGCTTCGTGGGATTGGAGTCGAGGTCGATCATGTTGCCGGCTTCCTTGGCCGCCTGGGTCCCGGTGTTCATGGCGACGGCCACGTCGGCCTGGGCGAGGGCGGGCGCGTCGTTGGTGCCGTCGCCCGTCATCGCCACCAGCCGTCCCTGCGCTTGCGTGTCGCGGATGAGCTTGAGCTTGGCCTCAGGCGTCGCCTCGGCGAGGAACTCGTCGAGCCCGGCTTCGGCGGCGATCGCCGCCGCCGTGAGCGGGTTGTCGCCGGTGATCATCACGGTCTTGATACCCATGCGGCGGAGCTCGGCGAACCGCTCCTTGATCCCGCCTTTCACGATGTCCTTCAGCTGGATGACGCCCAGCACGCTGGCGCCATCGGCGACCACGAGCGGCGTCGCGCCTTCCTTCGCGACCCGGTCGACGACACCGCGGACGCCGGCGGGGACGGCGCCGCCGAGCCGCTTCACGTGGGCCTCGATCGCGTCGGCGGCACCCTTCCGGATCTGGCGGCCATTCAGGTTGACTCCGCTCATCCGCGTCTGCGCGGTGAACGTGACGAAGGTCGCGCCCATCTTCTCGATGTCGCGCTCGCGCAGTTGGTACTTCTCCTTGGCCAGCACGACGATGCTGCGGCCCTCCGGCGTCTCGTCGGCCAGCGACGCCAGCTGCGCGGCATCGGCCAGCGCGGCCTCGCCGACGCCCTCGGCCGGAAAGAAGGCCGTCGCCTGACGGTTCCCCAGCGTGATCGTGCCAGTCTTGTCGAGCAGAAGGACGTCGACGTCGCCGGCGGCCTCGACGGCGCGACCGGACATGGCGATGACGTTCTTCTGGATCATGCGGTCCATGCCGGCGATGCCGATCGCCGAGAGCAGCGCCCCGATCGTCGTCGGGATCAGGCACACGAGCAAGGCGACCAGGACCGTCACGGTCACCGGCGTCCCCTGCCCCGCGGCGCCCACGCTGTAGAGCGAGAACGGCAGCAGCGTGGCCGTGGCCAGGAGAAAGATGATGGTCATGGCCGCGAGCAAGATGTCGAGCGCGATCTCGTTCGGCGTCTTCTGCCGCTTGGCGCCCTCGACCAGTGAGATCATGCGGTCGAGGAATGCCTCGCCCGGGTCCGCGGTGACCTCGACGATGAGCCAGTCCGACAGCACCTGCGTGCCCCCGGTGACCGAGCTGCGGTCGCCGCCGCTCTCCCGGATTACCGGCGCGCTCTCGCCGGTGATCGCCGACTCGTCGACCGACGCGACGCCTTCCACGACGGTCCCGTCGGCCGGGATGAAATCGCCGGCTTCGACGAGGACGAGCTGGCCCTTGCTGAGGCTCGAGGCCGCGACGAGCTCGTACCGTGCGGTACGCTCGGGCCGCGACAATCGCTTGGCCTGGAGATCGCGCCGCGCCTTGCGCAGCGAGGCCGCCTGCGCCTTGCCGCGTCCCTCGGCCATCGCCTCGGCGAAGTTCGCGAAGAGCACGGTGAACCAGAGCCAGACGGACACCCAGAAGATGAACCAGCCAGGCGCCTCGCCCTTTCCGACCAGCGCCTGCATCCACAACAGGGTCGTCAAGATCGAGCCCACGTAGACGACGAACATGACGGGGTTCCGCACCTGGCGTCGAGGCGTCAGCTTGCGGAAGGAGTCGACGATCGCCTGCCGCACGATCGTCGTGTCGAACAGCGAACGCGCTTTCACGGTGCCGGCCATGGTCCCATCACCTCATTTCGCGGCGATCAGCGTGAGATGCTCGACGATCGGCCCGAGCGCCAGGGCCGGGACGAACGTCAGCGCGCCGACCAGCAGCACCACGCCGACCAGCAGCCCGACGAAGAGCGGCGTGTGCGTGGGCAGCGTGCCCGCACCGACCAGAACAATCTTCTTGCGCGCCAGCGCCCCGGCGATCGCCAGCACAGGGACGGCGAGCCAGTAGCGCCCGAACAGCATGCAGAGACCGAGCGCCGTGTTGTAGAACGGCGTGTTCGCGCTCAAGCCCGCGAACGCGCTGCCGTTGTTGTTGGAGGCCGAGGAGAAGGCGTAGAGGATCTCGCTGAACCCGTGGATCCCGGAGTTCGCGATCCCGGCCTTGCCTGCTGCGGTGACCACACCGATCGAGGTCCCGATGAGCACCAGCGCAGGGGTGATCAAGATGACCAGCGAGGACATTTTCATCTCGTAGGATTCGATCTTCTTGCCGAGGTACTCCGGGGTGCGTCCCACCATGAGCCCGGCGACGAAGACCGCGATGATCGCGAACATGAGCATCCCGTAGAGTCCGGAGCCGACCCCGCCGTAGACAACCTCACCGAGCTGAATCAGCCACATCGGCACGAGCCCGCCGATCGGTGTGAAGGAGTCGTGCATGGCGTTGACCGACCCGTTCGAGGCCGACGTGGTCGCCGTGGCCCACAGGGCCGAGCTTGCGATGCCGAACCGTACCTCCTTGCCCTCCATGTTGCCGCCTGCCTGAAGCGCGCTTACGGTGTGATCGACGCCCTGCTTGACGAACACGTGGCCGTTCTGCTCGGCGACCACACACACGACGAGGAGCCCGACGAAGATGACCGTCATGGCCGCGAGGATGGCCCAGCCCTGACGGGTGTCGCCGACCATCGCGCCGAAGGTGTAGCAGAGCGCGGCCGGGATGAGCAGGATGGCCAGCAGCTCGAGGAAGTTCGTGAGCGGTGTGGAGTTCTCGAACGGGTGTGCGGAGTTGGCGTTGAAGAAGCCGCCGCCGTTCGTCCCGAGCTGCTTGATTGCGATCTGCGACGCGGCCGGCCCCACCGCGATGGCCTGCTCGGTCAGCGTCGACTTCTTCGTCTTCGCCTGGCCCTTCTCGTCGAGGACCGGCTTGCCGTCCTTGTCGGTCACCGGCTCGTCGTACTCGGTCGGCTGTACCACGGCCACCTTCGCGTACGGGCCGAACGTCTGCACGACACCCTGGGAGACGAGAACCAGCGCAAAGACGAACGAGAGCGGCAGGAGGATGTAGAGGGTGGTTCGAGTGAGATCGACCCAGAAGTTGCCGATCGTGTCGGCCGAGCGGCGGACGAACCCGCGGATCAGCGCGACGGCGACGGCCATGCCCGTCGCCGCCGAGACGAAGTTCTGGACGGTCAGCGCGAGCATCTGCGTGAAGTAGCTCATGGTCGATTCGCCGCCGTAGCCCTGCCAGTTGGTGTTCGTCGCGAAGCTCACGGCGGTGTTGAACGAGGAATCCGGCGAGACGGCGCCGAGCCCCGCGGGGTTCAGCGGCAGCACGCCCTGGAGGCGCTGGAGCGCGTAGACCGCGAGGAGTCCGGCGAGGTTGAAGATGAGCATTGTCAGGGCGTAGGTCTTCCACCCCATCTCCGCCTTGGGACTGATACCGGACACCCTATAGATGAGGCGCTCCAGCCAGCCGAGCGCCCGGTCGAGTCCGACCCGCCGGCCTTCGTAGACGCGCGCCATGTAGGCCCCGAGTGGCTTGGCCAGCACCAGCAGCACCACCAGGTAGACGACGAGCTGAAGAACGCCGTTGGCTGTCATGCGAAGAGCTCCGGTTTGAGAAGCGCCAGCACGAGGTAGATCAACAGACCCAGTGAGACGAGACCGCCGACGATGTAGAGCAGTGGCATCGCGACCTCCTACACGCGCTCACAGAGCTTGACGAACGCCCAGGTAAGGCCGAAGAAGAGCACGCTCAGTCCGAGATAGAGCCCGTCCATCCAGTCCATGATCTTCCTCCAATCGAGAACAATAGCGCCGCCCGTCTCAAGGAATCGTCAAGATCACCCGTGGAGACGTTAAAGGCGCGTCAAAATCCGCGAGCTCCCGCCGCAACGTGCGTTTCCGCGACGTTGACTTCGCCTTCACGCGGAGACCGTTCTCTCGGCCGGCGCCATGCGCACGACCCTCGAGAGCGCCGCGGTCATTTTCGCGTTCGTGCTCATGGGGATCTGGCTCTGGCGTTCCCCTATCTGGTCGCGATCGGGCGCGTCGTGCTGGCGATGGGTGCCGGGACGCGGTGGGGGATTCGATGAACCCCCTCGCGGTAGCCCCGCTTCAGACCCCGTCGTCGCCCCAAGCTGGCCAGTCAGCAAATCAGCAGGGTGCCCCGGCGCCGACAAGCCTGACCCCCAGCGCACCTCGGGCGCTACACTAGGGCCGTGAGCAGCGACCGGCCTGACCCCGAGACGCTCCTGGCCCGCGTCAAGGAGGAGGAGACGCGGCAGCGCCGCGGCAAGCTGAAGGTGTTCTTCGGCGCCGCCGCCGGCGTCGGCAAGACGTACGCCATGCTCGAGGCCGCGCGCGAGCAACGAGCCGACGGGGTCGACGTGCTCATCGGCTACATCGAGACTCACGGCCGCGCCGAAACAGACGCTCTGCTCGAGGGGCTCGAGGTCCTCCCGCCGCGCACCGTCGAGTATCGCTCCACCGCGCTGGTCGAATTCGACCTCGACGGCGCGCTCGGTCGCCGTCCCGCCCTGGTCCTCGTCGACGAGCTGGCGCATACCAACGCGCCGGGCTCGCGTCACGCCAAACGGTGGCAAGACGTGGTCGAGCTCCTCGACGCCGGCATCGACGTCTACACGACCGTCAACGTCCAGCACGTCGAGAGCCTCAACGACGTCGTCGCAAAGATCACCGGGGTCGTCGTGCGCGAGACGGTGCCGGACTCGGTCCTCGAGCAGGCCGACGAGGTCGAGCTGATCGACCTGCCGCCCGACGATCTGCTCGAGCGCTTCAAGGACGGCAAGGTCTACATTCCCGACCAGGCGCAGGAGGCCGTCAGGAACTTCTTCCGCAAGGGCAACCTCATCGCCCTGCGCGAGCTCGCGCTGCGCCGAACCGCCGAGCGGGTCGACGCGCAGATGCGCGTCTACATGCACGAGCACGCGATCGGGAAGGCCTGGCCCACCGCCGAGCGACTGCTGGTGTGCGTCAGTCCCGGTCCGGAAACGGCCCGGATCGTGCGGGCAGCCAAGCGGATGGCGGACCGGCTCGACGCGCCGTGGGTGGCCGCGTACGTGGAAACGCCGGCGCAGCTGCGGCTCCCGGCCGAGGTGCGCGATCGGGTCACCCAGACGCTGCGTCTGGCCGAACAGCTCGGCGCCGAGACCGTCAGGCTGCCGGGACAAAAGATGAGCGAGGCCATCCTGGCGTTCGCGCACGACCGCAACGTGACGAAGATCGTCGTGGGCAAGCCCCGCCGCCGCCTTTGGACGCGGATCTTGCTCGGCTCGATCGTCGACACACTCGTCCAGGGCAGCGGCGACATCGACATCTACGTCATCAGCGCCGAGCGCGAGCAGGGCGTATCTGCGCCGCTCGTCCGCCGGCGCGCGATCCCGACCGACTGGGTGCCCTACGGCTGGGCGATGGCCGTCGTGGCCCTGGCGAGCGGCCTTGCGTGGCTGACGCTGCCGTTCTTCGAGCTCGCCAACCTCGTCATGGTGTACCTGCTCGGCATCGTCGTCGTCGCGACGCGCTACGGTCGGGGGCCGTCGCTGGCGGCCTCCGTTCTGAGCGTCGCCGCGCTCGACTTCCTCTTCGTGCCCCCCGTCTTCACGTTCGCGGTTTCGGACGTCCGCTACCTGTTCACCTTCGCGGTGATGCTCGTCGTCGGTCTCGTGACCAGCAGTCTGGCGGCGCGTATCCGCATGCAGGCGGACGCCGCCCGCCAGCGCGAGCGGCGGACGGCGGCGCTCTACGCCATGAGCCGAGAGCTGGCGAGCACGCGCGGCGTGCACGAGCTGTTGACGATCGCGGTGCGGCACATCAGCGAGGTCTTCCGCAGCCAGGTGGTCGTGCTCTTGCCCGATGCCGGTGGAAGTCTCGCCCCCTGGGTCGGCGGACAGTTCGCGCTGGACGCCAACGAGCTCGGCGTCGGCAAGTGGGTGCACGAGCACCATCAGCCCGCGGGTCTCGGCACCGCCACGCTGCCCGGCGCCGCCGCGCTCTACCTGCCGCTCGGGGCGCCACGCGGGCCCGTGGGCGTCCTCGGCGTCCGCCCCGCCGATCCCCACGCGCTCGACGCGCCCGACCAGCTCCATCAGCTCGAAACCTTCGCCAATCAGACCGCCCTCGCCATCGAGCGCGCGCAGCTCGCCGACGAGGCCCAGCAGGCCCAGGTCCGGATCGAGACCGAGCGCCTGCGCAACTCCCTGCTCAGCTCGGTCTCGCACGATCTTCGGACACCGCTCGCGACGATCACGGGGGCCGCCACCACAATCCTGGAAAACGGATCCCGGCTGGATGCTCAGACGCGGCAGGAATTGCTCGAGTCGGTGCGCGAGGAAGCCGATCGGCTGAACCGCCTCGTCCAGAACCTGCTCGAGATGACACGCGTCGAGTCCGGCGCGCTCCAGCTCCGCCGCGAATGGCATCCGCTGGAGGAGGTGATCGGCGCGGCGCTGAGCCGTGTCGGCACGCAGCTCGGCGACCGGCGCGTGGACACGAGCGTGCCGCCGGACCTGCCGCTGGTGCCGATCGACGACGTCCTCATCGAGCAGGTGCTGGTCAACCTCCTCGACAACGCGGTCAAGTACACCCCGCGCTCGAGTCCGATCCGGATCATGGCGACCGCGACCGACCGAGCCGTTACCGTCGAGGTCGCGGACCGCGGCCCGGGGCTGCCGCGCGGTGAGGAGGACAAGGTCTTCGAGAAGTTCTACCGGGGCCTCCCCGTCGGCGGCCGTGGCGCCGGCCTGGGGCTCGCGATCTGTCAGGGCATCGTGAAGGCGCACGGCGGGCACATCTGGGCGCAGAACCTGCCCGAAGGCGGGGTGGCGTTCCTCTTCACGCTGCCGCTGGCCGGCACGCCACCCGCCGCGGTGCCCGCCGATGCCTGATCCCGTCGTCGTCCTCATCGAGGACGAGCCACAGATCCGGCGCTTTCTGCGAGCGACGCTGACCGGTCAGGGATACCGACTCTTCGAGGCGACGTCCGGGGCCGATGGCCTGGTGGAAGTCGGCTCCCGACAACCCGACATCGTGATCGTCGATCTCGGCCTGCCCGACATAGACGGCCTCGATGTCATCCATCGCATGCGCGAGTGGACCGACGTCCCGGTCATCGTGCTGTCGGCTCGCGGTCAGGAGCGCGACAAGGTCGCGGCGCTCGACGCGGGCGCCGACGACTACGTGAGCAAGCCGTTCGGCGCCGGCGAGCTCCTCGCGCGGATCCGGGTGGCGCTCCGGCACACCGCAGGAGCCTCCCACGAGTCAGACGATGCCGTCTTCAAGGTGGGCGAGCTCCAGGTCGATCTCATGCGCCGCCAGGTGCTGGTCAGCGACAAGGAGATCCACCTGACGCCGATCGAGTACAAGCTCTTGACGATGCTCGTTCGTCACGCGGGAAAGGTCGTCACGCACCAGCAGCTGCTCCGCGAGGTGTGGGGCCCCGCGCACACCGAGCAGGCCCACTACGCCCGCGTCTACATGGCCCATCTGCGTCACAAGCTCGAGGCAGAGCCGGCCCGTCCCCGCTATCTTCTGACGGAGCCGGGCGTCGGTTATCGACTGGCGTCCGAGTAGCCGTCGTGTGGATGACCCTCCCGGCCCTGAGGAACCGCCCGCCGCTCCCCCCGCGCCGGCCCAGTCCCCGGTACACGCCGTAGCTCCCGCGCCAGGGGCGGTGGCTTGCCGAGTGTTCCAGAATGCTGTATCAGCGAGAGTCGAGAGCCAGCCCGCTCGCGCCACGCCAGGCCGCGAGCCGAAGAGGAGAGTCACGATGGCCCGCTATCTGAAGATCGCCGCCGCTCAGATGGGTCCGAATCAGGACGGCACGCCGCGCGAGGCGATCGTCGAGCGAATGCTGGCGCTCCTCGACGAGGCGGCGCGCGACGACGTCGAGCTGATCGTCTATCCGGAGATGGCGCTGACGACGTATTTCCCCAAGCGCATCCGCCAGGACTTCGACCAGTTCTTCGAGACCGAGGTGCCGCCGAAGGCCCTCGAGCCGCTCCTGCGTCGCGCGGCCGAGGCGCGCGTCGGTGTGCACGTGGGCTTCTGCGAGAAGGCCGACGGGAAATACTTCAACACGGCGCTCCTCACCGACCGCGACGGACGCCTGTGTGGGACGTTCCGCAAGATCCACCTGCCCGGCACGAAGGCCCCCGACGGCTTCGCTCAGGTGCACGAGCCCTACTACTTCGCTCACGGCGACACCGGCTACCGGGTCTTCGACGCCGCCGGCGCCAGGGTCGGCGTCGCGATCTGCCAGGATCGCCGGTACCCGGAGAGCTATCGCTCGCTCGCCCTCCAGGGCGCCGAGCTCATCCTCATCGGCTACAACACCCCGATCTCGGCACTGGCGCTCGACCTGAACGAGCTTTGCATGCGTGCCGGCGCCTACGCGAATCTCTGCTTCGTGGTGGGCGTCGCCAAGGCCGGCGTGGAGGACGGCGTCGAGCTGATCGCCGGCTCCTGCATCATCGACCCGCAGGGCCAGGTGCTGGCGCGGGCGGCGACACGCGGCGACGAGCTCGTGGTGGCACGGGTCGACCTCGACCAGATGGCGCCGCTCCGGAAGCGCTGGAACTTTCTCGGGCGGCGCCAGCCCCAGCACTATGGGCTCCTGCTCCAGCCCGTCACCGAGAAGGAGCCGAATCGATGAGCGTGTCCGGCGTCGACGTCGTGGTCCGCGGTGGGCAGGTCGTCACGGCCACGGACGTCGTCGAAGCCGCGGTCGCGATCCAAGGCGACAAGATCGTCGCGATCGGGCCAGAGTCGCTGCTCCCGCCCGCCGGCCGGGTGATCGACGCTTCGGGCAAATTTGTCCTGCCGGGCCTCATCGACTGTCATCTGCACGTCGGCCCCGAGTACGACGACTGGCGGACGGCGCCCATGGCCGCGGCGCGCACCGGGCTCACCACGCTCCTGCCGTTCGTCACCTACGACGAGGGCGAAACGCTGCCGAGGGCGGTCGCGCGCCTGCGCGAAGAGGCGGAGGCGCTCTCCGTCCTCGACTTCGGCTTTCACTTCATCCTGAACCACGAGCCGTACATCCTCGAGGGCATTCCCGAAGCCTTCCGCATGGGCGTCTCGTCGATCAAGCTCTTCATGACGTACAAGAAGCGCGGCAAGCGCATGGTCTCCGACGAGTTCATCGCGAAGACGATGGAGCGGCTCGCCCCGCTCGGCGGCCTCTGCCAGCTCCACTGCGAGAACGGCGACGTCCTCTGCTATCTCGAGGACAAGGCGATCGCCGAAGGGCGCACGTCGCCGACCGACTTCCCGCCGACCTGTCCGGACTGGACCGAGGAGGAAGCGATCAACCGCGCGATCCTCATCGGGCGGCTCACCGGGTGCCCCGTCTACGTCGTGCACCTCTCGACGAAACTCGGACTCGAGCGCATCAAGCGCGCCCAGGCCGAGGGACAGAAGGTGTGGTGCGAGACCTGCCCGCAATATCTGCTCCTCACCGACAAGGAGATGGAGCGCCTCGGGCCCTTCGCCAAGATCGGCCCGCCCCTCCGCCCGGCCGACGGTCCGGACCGCGCGGCCCTCTGGCAAGGCTCGGCGCAGGGCTTCATCGCCAACCTCGCCAGCGACCACTCGCCGCGCGTGCCGGCGGCGAAGGAGCCGGGGCGGAAGAACATCTTCGTCGACGCCGCGGGCAAGCCGATCCCCTTCGGCGCGCCGTCGCTCGAGACGCTGGTGCCGCTCGCCTGGAGCGAGGGCGTGGCGAAGCGCGGCCTGCCGGTCACGTGGCTCGCGCGCGTGCTCGCCGAGAACCCGGCGCGGATTTTCGGCCTCTGGCCCCGCAAGGGCGCGATCCGGCCCGGCGCCGACGCCGATCTGACGATCTGGGATCCAGCCCCCGAGTGGACCATCCAGCAATCGCAGCACCTCGGGATCGCCGGTTTCACGCCGTACGAAGGTTGGCGGGTACGCGGCAAGCCATGGATGACCCTCGTGCGCGGTCAGGTGCTGCTGAACCCGGCGGGCGAGCTCGAGCAGAAGCCAGGTTACGGTCGCTATTTGCCTCGTCGCGGCCCGACCCCGCCGATCGCCGGCGCGGTCGCCTGAGCGGTCCGCCGGCAGTGGACTATCTGGACCGGCTCGCGGCCTTCGTCGCGGCGACGCGCTTCGACGCGCTCTCCGTCGCCACGGTGGCAGCCGCCAAGCTCGTGCTGCTCGACACGCTCGGCGCGATCATCGCCGGAAGCGCCTTACCAGAGAACGGCGAACTCGCGCGACTGGCCGCCGCGCGGTCGCCACACGGCGCGGCGACACTGCTGGGCCACCGCGCCAAGGCCGACCCGTTCTGGGCCGCGCTGACGAACGCAACAGCAGGTGTCGCGCTCGAAGTCGACGAGGGCAGCCGGCTCGGCGGCGGCCACCCGGCGATCCACGTCGTCCCCGGGGCGCTCGCCGTCGCCGAAGAGCGCGGCCTCGACGGCCGGAAGCTGCTCGAGAGCCTCGTGGCCGGTTACGAGATCGGCTCGCGGATCGGCGGCGCGACCATGGTGCGGGCGAACGTCCACTCGCACGGGACGTGGGGGACGATCAGCACCGCCGTCGCCGTCGCGAAGCTCGCCGGCGCGCCCGCCGAGACGATCCGTGAGGTCATCAACCTCGCGGCGTCGATGAGCCCGGCCAACACGTGGACGCCCGCGCTGGACGGCGCGACGATCCGCAACCTCTATCCGGGCCGCTCGGGCTTTCAGGGCATGCTCGCCGTGGAGCTCCAGCGCTGCGGGTTCACCGGCCTGGGCGACGCGCCGTCCGATGTCTATGGAACGATCCTGGCCGACGCGTTCGACCCGACATCCGCCGTCTCCGGCCTCGATGCGCTCGCGCGCACTGCTCCAGGGCGCGAGCCGTACCGCATCGAGCAGAACTACTTCAAGCTGCACGCGTGCTGTCGGTTCAACCACTTCGCCCTCGACGCCGTGACGGATCTCCGGCGGGTTCATCGACTCGCGAGCGACGACGTCCTGAAGGTCGAGGTCGTCACCATCCCGTTCGCCATCCGGATGAGCGAGCCCGCGCCCACGAACCCGCTCGCCGCCCGGTTCTCCATTCCCTGGGCCGTCGCCGCGGCGCTCGTCCTGGGCCGGACCGACCCGGTGGCCTTCGACTCAGCGACGCTGGCCGACGCGAGGATCCGGGACCTGGCGCGACGGGTGGAGATCGGCACCGATCCGGCGATGTCCCCGCGACGGGCCGACGCGCCGACAGCACGCGTGAAAATCGTGCTCCGCGACGGGCGCACGCTCGAGGAGACGACGACCGTGGTTCGCGGCGACGCGCTGAGCCCCGCGCCCCGCGACGAGATCACGGGCAAGTTCGTGGCCCTCGCCTCGCCGATCCTGGGCGAGTCGCACGCGCGCAAGGTCGCGGACGCGGTGGACGAGATCCACACCCTCGACGACGTCCGCGCCCTGACCACGCTGCTCGTCCCCTGAGCCGGGCGAACCATCACATGCTCTTCCGCTCGCCGCCACGCTCGGCCTCGAGCCGCCTCAGCAGCTCCGAATCCACCTTGTCCTTCACCGTCCGCCGGTCGAGGCCGAGCCGCCGCCCGGTCTCCAGATAGCTGCCGGTCTGCGCGTAGATCAGCGTGCAGTAGCGGCGCAGCAACTCGTCGGCGCTCAGCGAGCCGGCCAAGACCTCGTCGGCGACCCGCTGCCGGCCTGACGCGCTCGCCGCGTGCGGCGGCCGGTACTCACCCCGGATCATCACGTTCCGGACGCACTGCTCGAGCTCGCGGACGTTGCCCGGCCATCGATAGCCCTCACCGAGGTGCGCGTCAATCCAGCGCTCGGCCTCCTCGGCCAGGCTCTCCGCTTCGGCGTCCCCCGCCACCCGTCGGGAGATGAAGCGCACCAGGGCCCGGCGCTCGCCGGACGCGGCGCGCAGCTGCTCCTCGAGTGGAGGCGTGACGATGAGATCCGAGCAGAGTCGGTAGTAGAGGTCCTTCCGGAAGCGGTCGACCGACATCTCATGGACGAGGTCGCGGTTGGTGGCGGCGATGATCTTGCCGTCGAAGCGCCGATCACGTGTGTCGCCGAGCCGCTGGAACGTGCGGGTCTGCAGCACGCGCAGGAGCTTGACCTGCAGCGCGGGATCGAGCTCGCCGATCTCGTCGAGGAAGACTGTCCCCAGCGGCCGGCAAACCTCCAGCCATCCCACGCGGTCCTGGACCGCGCCGGTGAAGGCGCCGCGGCGGTGGCCGAACAGCTCGGACTCGATCAGCGTCGGCGAAAACGCGGACGGGTTCAGCGCGTAGAAGGACCCCGCGAAGTTCTCGACGAAAGCCTGCTTCTCGGCGTCGAAGGGGATGTAGCGCGCAAGCCCGATCGCCTGCGCCACCAGCTCCTTGCCAGTGCCCGACGGCCCGGAGATCAGCGTTGCGACATCGCTCATGCGCTGATAGAGCGAGCGGCGATAGCGCCGCATGTCGCGGGTGAAGATCGACTGCCAGACCGTGGCCCGGAGGCGGACGATGGGCGGGGAGTTGCCGATGATGTTGTGAAAGATGTAATGGAAGGCGCGCCGGATCTGGAAGAAGGTAGCGAAGAGATGCGGCACGTCGCCGTCGGCCACCAGAGTCGCTCGGGGAATCTGAAGCAGACGCTCGACATCCTGGCGGAACTTCCGATAGAAGCCCACCGGGGCGGTACCGGCGCGCGGGTCGATCAGCCCATAGAAATCGTCGGCGTAGCGCGCGAAAAGTAGGTATACGACGACGTCCTCGTAGAGTTGCAGGTCTTCGCTGCTCGACCTGGCGCCCTCCCTCAACTGGGCGGCGAGCCGCTCGCTGAGCGCGCCGGCACGCTCGCGCAGCGCGAATACGTTGGGCGGCGGCTCCGGGTCGCCGGTGGCGTGCCAGAGAGTGCCGCCAGGTACGAAGGCGGCCCCCAGCGCCTGCCGCTCGAACTCGATCCGCTCGGGCAGGAACGGGTTGCAGTAGGCGAGACGCGAGATCGCCTCGGCCAGCGTGTGGTCGGCGCCCGTCTGGTAGACCATCGCCTAGCGCAGAATGTACATCAGCTGATCATCCGATGTCCAACGACGGTACTCGGCTATCGCCATGCTCTCTCCTAAGCACCTTAAATTACTGCCTGCGCTCGAGAGGGTCCGCCGCTGGCACACTCCGTGATCTTATCCCCGGCCAGCCAAAAGGAGGACGGCATGGACAACGGTCACGGCACCCTGCGATCGACGATCGAAGCTCTGTTTGCGCACCAGGTTGAGAGCCTGACGGCCTCCGCCGACTTCCAGGCTCTGGAGAACGGGAGCGCGCCGCCCGGTCAGTACGACGAGTTCATCGAGAACGTGGTGCGTGCGCACCTCCGATCGCCGCAGCTGCTCGCCTTCCTCTATTCGCTGGCCCCGCCAGCCGCGGCAGCCGATCTCCAGCACAACCTCCTGGAGGAGCTAGGGCTCGAGGAGGAGTCGGCACGGCCGCATCCAGATCTGCTGCGGGACCTGCTGACGGGGGCGAGGCTCGGCTGCCGGCTCCCGATCCTCGAGGCCCAGGCCGACGGGGACCTTCGTCGCATCGTGGTGGAACCGTTGCTCTACGGCACACTGCGTGACGTCGGCCTAGCCGCCCTCACCGAGATCGTTGCGTTCGAGTACATGCTCGCCCGCGTCTCCGGCCGCATCGCCCGGATGCTGGCCGAGCACCGCGGACTGCCGGCACCGGCGCTCGAGTGGTTCACGCACCATTCCGAGGTGGACATCCGGCACGCCGAGCAGGGCCTGGCCGACCTCGAGGCCTACGTCCGCTATTACGAGTTCGCCAGCGACGAGGCGCTCACGATCGTGGAGATGACGCTGCGCGAGAACGTCTTCGCGCGGCGCTACTTCCGTGATTTCGTGGCGGCGAGCGCGGTCGGAGGCCGGCGATGAGGCTCGTGGCCGCCACGCTCTACGCGCTGCGGATCCCGTTCGTGGAGTCGTTCAGCCACAGCGCCACCGAGCGGCGCTGGTCCGACTCGGTGGTGGTCCGGGTGCGCGATGAGGCCGGGACCGAGGGGTTCGGCGAGGGAACGCCCCGCCCCTACGTTACCGGCGAGATCGTCGAGACGATGCTCGAGCACCTCACGTGCGAGCTGTGGCCGCGGGTGGCCGATCGCGAGTTACCGCCGGCGTGCAACCTGGAGGCGCTGGCCGCGTTCCTACCCGAGACCAGCCTCGCCGGAGCGATCGCGCCCCACGCGAGCCGGGCCGCGCTCGAGCTTGCCGTCCTCGACTGCGCGCTCCGGCGCGCCGGGCGCCCGTTGGCGACACTGCTGCCACCCCGTCGGAGCCGGGTGACCTACAGCGGTGTCATCACCGCAGGGCCGATTCCTCGGGCCGTGCAGCACGCGCGGCAGATGCGGGCGATCGGCCTCCACGACGTCAAGGTCAAGGTCGGGTTCGACGACGACATCGCCCGTGTGACGGCCGTGCGCGAGGCGCTCGGGCACGACGCCTCGCTGCGTCTCGACGCCAACGGCGCCTGGAGCTTCGAGCGCGCCGTTCACGTGCTGAACGCTGTGGCGCCGCTCGGCATCGCGGCCGTCGAGCAGCCGCTGCCGCGCGGCCCGGTCGAGGATCTAGCACGGCTGCGGCAGGCCATCCCGGTCCCGATCATGGCCGACGAGTCGCTAGTGACGCCGGCCGACGCCGAGGCGCTGATCGCCGGCGAGGCCGTGGACCTCTTCAACGTCCGAATCTCGAAGTGCGGCGGTCTCGCCCGCTCGCTCGCCATCGCCGAGCGCGCCGCCAAGGCGGGAGTCGGCGTTCAGGTCGGAAGCCAGGTCGGCGAGACAGCGATCCTGTCCGCCGCCGGCCGCCATCTCGCCGCGGCGCTGCCCACGGTCGCGTTCGTCGAGGGCTCGTTCGGCACCCTCCTGCTCGCCGAGGACGTCAGTGTCGAGAGCGTGCGGTTCGGTCATCGCGGCGAAGCGTCGCTGCTGACGGGACCGGGCCTCGGTATCCGCGTCGTCGAGGAGCGCCTGCGCCGACGCACCGTGGCCGTGCACGAGCTCACCACAGCGGGATGACATGGGACGGCTACTCGGACACGCGATCGCGGCCCAGCAATGGCTTCATCACCGTGCTTTCGAAGCGGCGACTCGCGACCCTGAGGAAGCGCAGGCCCGGGTCTTGCGCACCCTGCTTCGCGACAACGCCGACACGGTCTTCGGCCGTGAGCACGGGTTCGCGACGATCGGGTCGGCGGCCGAGTACGCGCAGCGCGTGCCGATCCGCGACTACGAGGCGCTGCGGCCCTACATTGGCCGCATCACTGCGGGCGAGCCGCGTGTCCTGACCGCGGAGCCGCCGTTCATGTTCACGACGACGAGCGGCACGACTGGAGAGCCGAAGTTCATCCCGGTGACTGCCGCCTGGGCGCACGGGATGGCCTCGCTCATGCGGCTCTGGACCTTCTACGCCCTGCGAGACCACCCCGGGATGCTCGGCCACCGCGTGCTGACGATCGTGGGCCCGGCCACCGAGGGCGTCACCACCGGCGGTCTGCCGTACGGCGCGATGACCGGACTGACGTATCAGCGCCTGCCGTGGCTCATCCGGCGGCAGCACGCCTTGCCGTACGCCGCCGCGCTTATTCGCGATCACGAGACGCGCTACTTCGTCGCGTTGCGCATGGCGCTAGAGCGATCGATCTCGTCGATCGGCACGCCGAACCCCAGTACGTTGCTGCGGCTCGCCGACATCGCGGCGCGCCGGGGCGACGAGGTAATCCGCGCGATCCACGACGGCACGCTCGGGGTGACCAAGGTCGAGCCGATGCTCGGGACGGGCGTGACCGGCCTCGAGATCCGCGCCGCGCTCGCGGCCAGGCTCCGCCCCAACCGTCAGCGAGCGGCACTCCTCGCGGGCGTGGCCGGGCGTCGGAACCGGCTGGTCCTCGGCGACTGCTGGCCCGAGCTGTCGCTCGTCGCCTGCTGGCTCGGGGGCAGCGCGGGGATCCAGGCACGTCATCTGGAGGCGCACTTCGGCCCTCAGATCGCCCGGCGTGACCTCGGGCTCGTCGCCAGCGAGGGGCGCTTCACCATCCCCGTCGAGGACGACTCCGCCGCGGGCGTCCTCGCCGTCCACTCCAACTTCTACGAGTTCGTCGCCGAGCAGGACATCGACGACCCGGCGCCCCGCAGGCTTCTCTGTCACGAGCTGGCTGAGGGGCGCCGGTACTACCTGATCGTGACTGGCGCGAACGGACTCTACCGCTACGACCTGAACGACGTCGTGGAGGTCCGCGGCTTCCACGAGCGCGCACCCAAGGTGGCCTTCGTCCGCAAGGGCCGGGACATGCTGAACATCACCGGCGAGAAGCTGCACCTGAACCACGTCCTGCACGCGGTGCGGGCCGCAGAGCGCACCACGGGGCTCGGCGTCTGGCAGTTCCGCCTGATCCCGGACGTCGAGGCAGCGCGCTACGACCTCCTGGTCGAGCTGCCCTGCTCCGCCGAGGCCGGGAGCACGCTTGCGGATTTCGCGGCGGCGTTCGATCGCGGTCTCGCCGCAGTCAATACCGAGTACGAGTCCAAGCGTGCTTCCGAACGACTGGCGCTGCCGCGGCTCTGCGTCATGCGCCAGGGCTGGTCCGAGCGGCTCTGCCGGGAGGAGTTCGAGCGCGGCCGGCGCGAGATTCAGCACAAGTGGAGCGTCATGCGTCCGGAGTGGGACGACACGAGCCGGGCCGAGGTCCTTCAGCGCCTTGACGGGCTCAAGCGGTGCTCGTCGCGAGCAAGGCCAGCTGGCGATCGTGGAGATGCGCCAGCGTGATCTGGGAGAGGACTGAGCCGACCAGCGCCAGGAACATGTCCCATTGGGTGTCCCAAGGGTCTCCCTGGGTGCCGAGAAACGCCTGCGCCGCTTCGCCCGTAGCGAGCGCCGTCCACCACTCGATCAGCTCGTAGAGAGCACTGACCGCCAGGGCGACGGCCGTCACGAGCACGAAGAGCCAGCCGCCGGACCTGAGCGGCGTGCGACGCAAGAGGATCTCGCGAATCAGGACCGCCGGAATGAAGCCCTGCGCGAAGTGGCCCAGCCGGTCGTAGTGGTTCCGCGCCAGCCCGAGCCAGTCCTTGACCCAGTGGCCGAGCGGAACCTCGGCGTACGTGTAGTGCCCGCCGAGCATGAGCACTGCGGCGTGAACGAACAGCAACCGGTAGAGCAGCGGGGTGAGCGGAAAGCGCATGTACGTCACGACGAGCAGGGGCGCGCCGATGAGGACCGGCCCAGTCTCCAGAAACCATGTGAAGCGATCGCGCGGACCGATTCCCGACAGGACCAGCAGGGCGACCCCGGCAACGAGCAGACCCACCGGTTCACCATGACGTCGGGGAGCTCGCGAAGACACTCGGTCGCCTCCCTCGAAGGTCACGCCCCGACCAGAGCGACCAGGATACGATCACAAGTCGGCGCGATGGTCTCGGCGACGCCCGCCACCCATAGGGCAGTCACGATAGCCGCGAAGACGTCCATCGTGTAGTGTGCCCGAAGAACGAGAACCGTTGTTGCCTCAATGACCGCGATCGCGACACCGAGAGCGAGAAAACCCGGACCCCCCAGCCTCGCCAACTCGATGCCGCCATAAACCGCGAGTGCCGTGTGACCGGAAAAGAACAGATCCGTGGCCGTTCCATAGGTCACGAGCAGCGAGGGCACGCCAGGGCGACGCCAGATCATCCCGTCGGGCGGCGGCAGCGCGCACAGGCCCTGGCACATCTGCCGCAACGCATAGAGGATCAGAAGACCCAAGAATGGGCGAAGGCTCGGTCCGAAGATCGATCGCGCGATGATGAACAGCCCGAGCGCGTCGATAATGGCGGAGGTGGTGACCAGGAGCGCGTTGGCGGTGGGCGGATGCCCGTGGAGGTACCGGTTCAGGCGCGCGGTCAGCTGGTGAAGGCCGTCGCCGATGCGACCCGCGGGCCACGCCCGCTGTCCGATGAGGCGCTGCGTCCAGAACCAGCCGACCAGGCCGGCCACGACCAGACCGAGGCGCACGGCCCACAGCGCCGGCGTCGCTTCGCTCATCTCAGCCCTCCCTTGTTGATCGTCGTGAGCACACCGAGGATGACGCCGGGTGAGCGCGACCAGCGACTACCGGGCATCGCGTGTACCGTGGCTCAAAACCTCCGGGGGCACTCGATCGGCCAGCGCGCGCAACTCCTCGGCCAGCGTGCGACGCTCGTCGAGGAGCCGCCGGTGGAGATCACGGTCGGCGAGGAATCGGAGGAACGCTCGTGCCTGTCCGGCCACGCGGCCGAGCCGCTCCCGCCAGGCGAGCGCCAGGAGCCCGGACGGCGCCAGCAGCAGCAGGAACGCCAGGAGCGGAGCGAGGCCTGCGAGCCGCCAGACGAGCCAGCCTTCGACACCCCAGAGGAGCGGATAGATGACGAGGCCGACCGCCATCTTGTCAGTCGCTTCCTCCTCGAGGGTTCGGCCGAGCCACGGCACGATCTGTCCCGTCATCCAGTAGGGCACGGCGTGACACGCGATCCCCCAGCACGCCAGAGGGAGGCCGAGCGCCAGCCACAGCACGTTGGCCGCGACGTAGAAGACCATGAGGCGGGCGGTGTACGTCTGGCCAAGCTGCTCGCTCGCGATCCCGACCTCGTCGAGGTGACCTCGATACCGCTCGACCCTGCGACGCAGTTCGGCCACGAGCTGTGGCTCCCGCTCGCCGAGATAGCGCGCTGCCCGCATGACCTGCCGCTTCCACGCCAGCGCTTGCTCCGCGATCTTGTCGGACGCCGGACCAGGCTCACCACGACGCGCCGCCTCCTCCCACCACGCGCGTTCGAGGACCGCGAGCAGGCCGAGCGTGTAGTGGTCCTCCGCCTCGACGATCCGCTCGCCAATCGACTCCGTCAGACGAGCGGTGATCACCCTGACCGACTCCTCGGGTCGCTCACGGTGCGAGGCGAAGGCATCGGCCGTTGCCACCGGCGCACCAATCGTGAGCTGCACGGAGGCCGACCGAAAGATTCCTGGATCATGAAAGACGATGCCGACAGGCAATAGCGTCACCGGGTGGGGTCCGCCGGCGGCGCGTTCCAACCCGAGGGCCAGGCGCGCGGCACCCGTCCGAAGCGGCAGCAGGATCGGCTGCGGCTGCGTGCGCCCCTCGGGAAAGATCAGGACGACGCCGCCCGCTCGCAGCGCGTCGATCGCGGCGGTGAACATCGCCTCATTCCTCCGCGGATCGTCGCCGGCCTCGAGGCGTCGGTTCACGGGCACTGCGCCCAACATGCGCAGCAGAGGGCCGACGAGAGGATGGCGAAAGAGAGGCGCGTTGGCCAGCACGGTGACGGCTCGGGGAACGGTTGCGATGATGAGCATGGCGTCGACCACCGAGTTGTGGTGGTTGGCGGCGACGATCACGCCGCCGTCGGGCGGAATCCGCTCACGCCCGACGACGTCGATCCGACGGTAGAAGAGCCACAGCAGAAACCGGATCATCATTCGGACGAGGCGATAGGCGATCGTCCCCTGCGTTTTCCTGGCCCGCGGAGAGCTGGTGGAATGCATGCGGCTCCAACCCTATCCGATGCCGCCCGTGAGCGGGGTAGACATTCAGCCGGTTGCCAGCTGCGCGAGCCTCGCCTCTGCCCGGCGGAGGTGGGGAACCCAGCGCCCAGCTAGCGCCAGAACTCTGTCTGATCAGAGAAGTCCGAGCCTTCGAAGGACTACGTCACTTATCGGCTCCGCGGGGCGATCAGCCACCGGATTCACCCCTCTGTCTCGAGGACGCGACACCTCCGTGGCCTCCATGTAGCGTGTAAAGAGCACGAAGCAACTCACGAGGCCGACGAGCACCAGCGTCGGAACGGCCAACTCCCGAGCGGTGAGCGACCACACTCCCTTTGACGCGCGGGGCTTCCGAACGGTCGCACTCGCTTGCACGCGCGCTTCCGGCTTTTTGAAGAACGTCTCCATGCTTTCCTCCCTGGACCTCACCACGGGGGTGCGAAGCTCATCGCGTCGCCACCCCTCCGAAACGAATGACGGTATACCCCAGCGCGTACACCTCGCCCGGGCGCACGCGGCGCTCCGCGCGGCGCCGCTCGTCGGGCGCACGTTGCCGGGCTCGACGGCGCTCGCCTCGGCGCCGATCCACTATCACCTTCACCCCGCGGACGCCGGCAAACCGCCGTTGAAGGAACTCAAACAGCGCCGCCTCCTTCGGATTCACCACCAACAGCAGCTGCACTCCCGGGAACGAGCGTGACGGCAAGGTACGACGAAATTCCAGCGCGTGGCGCCGGCAGATGCCGTGGGTCACGGCCGGATCGTCGAGGGGCTCGCGCTCGCCCAGATCCGCCGGTCGCCCCTCGCGCTCGCACCACGGACATTTGACTTTCACGCCTCGCAGCTCTCCCGGCGTCGCGCCTCTCGGGCATCGAGAGCGTTCGGCCAAAGGTGTGGAAGAGCACGCGCAATGCCACACAATTCCGGATTTCCAGGAAAATTGCGGTGCCGCGTTCTCACGAACTTAGCGTGAGCGGTTGTGATACGCGCGCTTCGCCGACTTGGCAGACGGTGGCCATTGTGGCCAGCAGTGGTCGATGAATGAAAACTCGTTCGGCCAGGAGGAGGTCCGTTGGGGATGGTGGTCGTGACGATCTGCCCGTCTGCACGTGGCCGGCTCACCGCTGAGCCGGCCGCGCGCTCGATGGATCCGCGCGAGACTTTGGTCCCGACGATCCCCGCTGATGCGAATATTTCTGAACGCGATGCCCTGCCCGGGGTAGGACTGAATGCCGACGTGGCCCGCCGGGTTCCCGGCTACAGTGCCGATCCCCCGCTCAAGTGTTTCAACCAATGCGAGCTTGGGTGCCGACAGGCTCTAAATGAGGTGATCCTGACGACAGGTGGTTGGAAAGGCGGACCCGTAAGGCGTGGATTCGCGGCTGGTGACGGGGGATGCTCTGGCTGTTGCTCGTCGAGCGCGGATGTCGACGGACCCGCTCGACGGTCTACTGGATTCGCGCGAGGAAACCGAAGCTCGGGTGTGAGAGGAACGTCCCGCTCTTGGCGACGCCCACGTTTGCCCACAGGAAATCGCCCCGCCCGAGGAGATCGACGACCTCCTCGGGCTCACGCGGATGCTCGAACGCGCTCGTGAAGAGGTTGCCGAAGCCGCACGGCACCGGCAGGAAGGGGACCGACAGCCTGATGGATGCGGCGGCGGACTCGCTGAGCGTCGCGTCATCACCGATCGCGACTCTGCTCAGCAGTCGTGAATGGACTGTTTACCGAAACGATCTGGCTTAAGGGGGGTGAAGTGGTCCAGACTCGCGGAGCGGTGAAGATCGGGGACAAGGCGATCCCTCACCGCAGCCGTCGTCTTAGAGACAGCTTGTCGAGAAAATAACAGCAGCTCCTCCGGCATGGCGACACCGGGCTCTTCGTGATGGAGAAGACCGACCTGGCTCTCCCCGGCACCCTGCCTATCGTCCTGACGCAGACCTATCGCCAGAATCGCTGACGAAGAGTCGGGGCTACGCGCTGCGCGGCGGCCAGGTGATGCCGAGCGCGTCGATCCGCCGCAAGCGGTCCTGACCGAGCGCCGTGTCGTAGACATCGGCCAGCGCCTCCGGCGTCCAGCCCTCGCGACTCGTGATCGCGCGGATGGGCGCGGGGTGCGACCAGAGGGACACCTGGTTGCCGCGCACGTGCAGGATCTGCCCGGTGACGTGCGCCGCGCGGTCGCTCGCCAGAAATGCGACAACCGGCGCGATCGCTTCCGGCGGGGCCGCCGCCTGCGCCCGGCGCCCGTCCGGGAGCCGCTCGGTCATCCGCGTCTCGGCGGTCGGCGAGATGCAGTTCACCGTGACGCCGTATTTCGCCATCGCGAGGGCCGTCGAGCGCGTCAGGCCGACGATGCCTTCCTTGGCCGCCGAGTAGTTCGGCTGGCCCGGGCTTCCCTCGAGCCCGGCGGTCGACGTAAAGGTCACGATCCGCCCATAGCGCCGCTCCCGCATGTGACGCGTCGCCGGACGCATGACCGTGAAGTGCCCCTTCAGGTGGACGGCGACCACGGTGTCCCACTCCTCTTCGCTCATGTTGAAGATCATCCGCTCTTTGAGGATTCCGGCGCAGCAGACGACGATGTGGAGGTCGCCGAAGGTGTTCAGCGCGGCGTCGACCATCGCCTGGCCCCCGGCCATCGTCGCCACACTGTCGGCGTTCGCGACGGCCTGTCCGCCGTGCGTCTCGATCTCCTTGACGACCCCCAGAGCGCGCTCGCTCGACGGGTCACGCCCGTCGACCGTCACGCCGTAGTCGTTGACCACGACACTGGCGCCCGCGGCCGCCAGGCCCAGCGCCACCCCGCGACCGATGCCGCTTCCCGCTCCCGTCACGACCGCAACCTTCCCGTCCAAGAGACCCATGGCTCTCGCCTCCGCAATAGTTTTCTGCCGAGAGACTACTCGATTTCGATCCGGGACGCGACGTGACGCCTCACTCCGCGACCCCGATGAGCGCAGCGAGCCGGTCGGGATCGGCGCCGAGCGCGGCGGACTCGCCGTCGTAGACGATGCGGCCCTTGTCCATGACCACGGTGCGAGCCGAGAAGGCGAGCGCGACGCGGCTGTTCTGCTCGACGAGCACGATCGAGAGCGCGCCCTCCCCGCGCAGGCGCAGCAGCACCGCGCTGAGCGCCTCGACGATCACCGGCGCCAGGCCCTCGGTCGGCTCGTCCATGAGCAGCACCGAGGGGTTCGTCAGGAGCGCCCGCGCGATCGAGAGCATCTGCTGCTCGCCGCCGGAGAGCTGGTTGCCCATGTTCGACAGCCGCGCTCCCAGGTTCGGGAACAGCTCGAACACCCGCTCCTGGGTCCAGGGCCCCGGTCGGGCCGCGACCTCCAGGTTCTCGCGGACGCTGAGCGACGGGAAGATCTCGCGCTCCTGAGGTACCCAGCCGATGCCGTTCCGCGCGCGGCGGAAGACCGGGACGCGATTGAGGCTCACGCCGCCGAGCATCACCTCGCCGTGGTGCAGCGTGGTATGGCCCATCACCGTCGCCAGCAACGTGGTCTTGCCGACGCCATTGCGGCCGATCACGCTGATGCTTTCACCCGGCGACAGCACAAGGCTGATGTCTTCGAGCACGACGGTCTCGCCATAACCCGCCGAGACGTGCCGCAGCGCCAGGGCCTCAGCCATGACCGGCCCGGCCGAGATAGACGGCGCGGACGGCGGCGTCGGCTCCGATCTCCCCGGGGCTCCCGGTGGCGAAGACGGCGCCGCTCACCATCACGGTGATCCGCTCCGCGAATCGGAACACGAGGTCCATGTCGTGATCGATGATGAGCACGCCGATGTTCCTGGGCAGGCCGTCGATGGCGTCGAGAATGATGTGGCTTTCGGCGCTGGGCACGCCGGCCGCGGGTTCGTCGAGCAGCAGGACCTCGGGCTTCAAGCCGAGCGCAATGGCGAGCTCGACCAGGCGCTGGCGGCCGTAGGGCAGCTCGGAGATGCGGTGCGTCGCGTCGGCCGTCAGCTTCAAGCTGTCGAGCAGATGCATCGACTCTTCGACCACGTCCCGGCGCATCCCGGCCGGCCGGAACATGGACGGGGCAGCGCCGACCCGCTCGGCGACCGCGATGCACACGTTTTCCAGCACCGAGAGCCGGCGGAACAGCCGGTTGATCTGGAACGTCCGGGCGATCCCGAGCTTGACCCGTTCCGCCTGGACGACGCCCGTGATGTCCCGCCCCTTCATCAAGATGGATCCCGAGGTTGGTTGAACGACGCCGGTCAATAGATTCACGAACGTGGTCTTGCCGGCGCCGTTCGGGCCGATCAGGGCGTGGCGCGCGCCGGCCTCGAGCCGGAAGTCGATATCGCGCGCGGCCGCCAGCGCGCCGAAGTTCCGGCAGAGCGCGCGGGTCTCAATGAGAGGCGTGGTCATAGCGTCGCGTGTGGCGTCCGGAGACGGCGCACCGCGGCCTCGGCGATCCCTAAGATGCCGTTGCGCGCAAACAGGGCGATGACGACCAGCAGGAGCCCCAGCCCGAGCTGCCAGGCGGTTGGGTAGATCTTCGACAGAAAATGCGACAGCACCATGTAGGCGACGGCACCGATGAAGGCGCCATAGAGACGGCCATAGCCACCGAGGACGAGGATGATGAGCACCGTGGCCGCGCGGTCGAGGCCGAGCGTGCCCAGATTGACGTAGGCGTTGGCCTGCGCCCAGATGCCGCCCGCGACGCCGGCGATCGCCGCCGAGAGCGCGTAGCAGAGGACGAGCCGTCCCCTCACGGGCGCCCCGACGGCGTGCATCCGCAGCATGTTCTCGCGGATCCCGGTCAAGCTCTGACCGAACGGCGAATAGACGAGCGTGCGCACGAAGACGAAGCAGACGAACAGCACGGTGAGGACGTAGAGATACTGCGTCTTGGGATAGAGCGGATTGAACTCGAACACCCCGAACAGCGGGGCGATCGGCAGGCTGTCGAGGCCGTCGAAGCCGCCGGTGTAGTCGTGGGCGAGATTGGCGGCCTCCTCGAGCAGCGCCATGGTGCACAGCGTGAGCATGAGCAGCGTCAGGCCGTGGGTGCGCAGGAGCACCAGACCCGAGCCGAGGCCGACCGCCGCCGCCACCACTGCCGCGAGGATCAGGCCCGTGATCGGCTCGTTCCAGATTCCGTGCTTGGCCAGCATGCCCACCGTGTACGCGCCGGCGCCGAAGAACGCGGCGTGACCGAGAGTGACGATCCCGGCGTAGCCGAGCACGAGATCGAGCGAGATCGCGAAGAGGATCGTGACCAGGAGCTCGGTGCCGAAGCCCAGATGTTTCGGAAAGGCGAAATAAAACGTGAGGGCGAGGACCCAGGGGATCGGCTCCCACACCCGTACTCGGTGGCGTCCGGCCAGCGCCAGCGCCGCCGGATGATCGGCCCAGCCGGCCTGCGGCGGGGTCATGTGACCTTGGCGCTAAACAGGCCCTGCGGCCGCCAGAGCAGAAGGAGGATCGTGAGCGCGTAGATGAACGCGGTGCCGCCCTGGGGCACGTATTTCTTGAGCACGAAGTCGAGCACCCCGATCAGGAGCGCGGCGTAGAACACCCCGGTCACGCGCCCGAGGCCGCCGACCGCGACCACGATCAGAAAATACACCAGGTATTTCAGCGCGTACTGGGGATCGAGGCCGAGGAACTCGGCGCCGAGCCCGCCGCCCAGGGCCGCCATGCCGCTTCCGAAGGCGAAGGTGATCGTGAACAGGCGAGCGATGTTGATACCAAGCGATTCGGCCATGCGCCGGTTGTCGACCGCGGCGCGGATCTGCGCGCCGATCTGCGTGCGCTCGAAGCCGAGCCACAGGCCGCTCACGATCACGATCCCGACCACGATGAGGACGACGCTGTAGGTGCGGTACTGCGTGATCCCGAGATTGATCTGGCCTTGCAGAATCGCGGGGAGCGCCAGCGGCTGGTTTTCGGGCCCGATCAGCAGCGTGACCGACGCGATCATCATGAAGACCAGGCCGATGGTGAAGAGCACCTGGTCGAGCTCGGTCGCCCGGTAGAGCCGCGCGTAGAGCAGGCGTTCCAGCAGCACGCTCGCGGCCGCGGTGACGACGAATCCGAAAACCAGGGCCGGCACGAACCCGAGGCCCCAATGCTTCATCGCCAGCGCGATCGCGTAGCCCCCGAGCATGGCGAAACCGCCGTGGGCGAGGTTGACGAAGCCCATCAGGCCCATGGTGACCGACAGGCCCACCGACACGATGAACAGCACCATGCCCGCGGCCACGCCGCCCAGGAGCATGCTGGCGACGTCGACGCCGAAGATCACAGGAGCGCCGGTCGGAGGGAGGCGCTCACCTCACTTGGGGGCGCACGGACCGATCTTCTGCTCCTTGCAGGCGTCCTTAACGGCGTCGATCTTGCCGATCACCTTCTGGAAAACGCGGCCGTCCTTCATTACCGCCTCGGACAGGTACTCGTTCATGACGATGTCGCGCGTGACGGGGTCGATCGAGATGGGACCGCGCGGGCTCGCGAACTTCCAGCCCTTGAGTGCTTCCAGCGCCTGCTCCACCCCGATCTTGCCCTTGAGCGTCTGGACCACGTGGACGATCGCCGCCATGCCGTCGTAGCCGCCCACGGCCATGAAGTCGGGCGTAGTGGTGGCGCCGTACTCCTTCTTCCACGCCTCGACGAAGCGCTTGTTCTCAGGATTGTCGAGATCGGCGTGATAGTGGTGCATCGTGATGAGGCCGACCGCCGCGGCGCCCATGGCCTGCAGCTTGGTGTCCTGCGTGATGTCGCCCGGGCCGATCAGCTTGATGCCGGCCTCCCGCATGCCGAGCGCGGCGTAGGTCTTGACCACCGCGGCCGCATGGTCACCGGCCGGGACGAAGACGAAAAAGACATCCGGCTTCTTGTCCTTGGCGCGCTGGAAGAACGGGGTGAAGTCGGGCACCGCGCCGGCGCCGCCCATCGGGATCTCGTCGATCACCTTGCCGCCGGTGCCCTCGAAGCTCTTCTTGAACGCCGCGAGGCTGTCCTTACCCGGCGGGAAGTCGGTATAGCCGACCACGGCGGTCTTCGCGTTCAAGAGCTTGGCCGCGGCCTCGCCCAGGGCGTAGCCAGCGTGCCACATGCTGAACGACGTTCGGACGTAGTAGGGCGACATGTTGGTGATCTGCGCCGTGCCCGCGTTCATGATCACCGCGAGCTTCTTGCCCGCGGTCACGATCGGTGCGGACGCGATCGCGTTCGGGGAATAGATCCAGCCGGCGAGGATGTCGACGTTGTCCTGGGTGAGGAGCTCCTGCACGGCGATCTTGGCGTTGGCGCCGCCGGGATCCTTCACGTCGCGCTTGATCAGGGTGATCTTGTAGGGCCTCACCTTGTCCGCGTTGAGCTTGAGGTAGAGCTCCATCCCACGGTCCACCAGCTGCGCGAACTCGGCGCCGATGCCGGTGTACGGCAGGTTGACGCCGACTTTCACCTCCTGGGCCTGCGCCCAGGACGTGGTCATGGCAAGCGCGGCGACAGCGACCGCGACGATCCGCTTCATCATGTGAGTTCCCTCCAACGATATGGGGCGAATACTAGGGCAAAAGCCGGAAAGGGCGCAAGTTGCCTCGGACGCCGAGTGTGCGATGATCTGGGGCCAGGGCTGTAAGCGACTAACGTCAGGAGGACGACGTGGCTAAGTTCAAGGTGGTCACACCGAGTGGCGCGAGCTTCTCCGTACCGGGCGCGGGCTACAAGCTGGAAATGGAAGCCCTGGCCCCGCTCGAGGCGGAAATCGTCGAGGTGGCCGGGAAGACCGACGACGACTTCGTCAAGGACGCCCGCGACGCCGACGCGCTCTACGCGAAGGGGCGGCGTATCAGCAAGCGCATCATCGACAGCCTCGACCGGTGCAAGGTGATCGCCCTCGGCAGCGTCGGCGTCGACTCCGTCGATGTCGCCGCGGCCACGGCGCGCGGAATTCCGGTCACCAACGTCCCCGACACCTTCATCGAGGAAGTCGCCGACCACGCCATGATGCTGATCCTGGCCACCTTCCGCCGGGTCACCACGATGGACCGGCTCGTCAGAGAAGGACGCTGGGCCGAGGGGCGACCGCTCCTGTCCCAGTTCCCGCGGCTCATGGGCCAGACCCTGGGCTTGATCGCCTTCGGCCACGTGGCCCGAGCCGTGGCGGTGCGGGCGCGGGCCTTCGGCGTGCACATCCTGGCCTATGACCCGTACGTCGAAGAGCTGGTCGTGAGTCAGCACGGGGTCGAGCCGGTGAACCTCACCGAGCTGCTGCAGCGCTCGGACATCGTCTCCATGCACGCCCCGTCCACCGCGGACGCCCATCACATGCTGACGGAGCACCACTTCCGGCTGATGAAGCCGGAAGCGATCTTCATCAGCACCGGTCGCGGCCCGACGACGGACGAGCCAGCGCTGATCAAGGCCTTGAAGGAAGGCTGGATCGCCGCCGCCGGGCTGGACGTGCTCGAGCAGGAACCTCCCGACGCGAACAATCCCCTGTTGAAGATGGACAACGTCATCCTGACGCCGCACGTGGCGTCGGCCTCGGCGAGGTTCGACCCCGTGCGCAAGCGGCGCGTCGGTCAGGAGATCGCGCTGGTGCTGAACGGCCGCTGGCCACGGAGCTGCGTGAACCCGTCGGTCCTCGAAAAGAGCGGGCTCGTGCGCTGGCAGCCGTACTCGATGGAGCGCGGGCCGGGCGCGTAAGGGGGCAGGTATGGCGCGCAAGCGACTCGTCCTCAAGGACCCCGGCCGTTTCAGCGACCCGGCGGGCCTCACCTGGGAGCGCTACGTCGCCATGCAGGCCCGCGAGCGCGAGCGGTACATGGCCGAGCGGGCCGCCATTTCTCAGGATGCGCTGAACTACAAGACCGTGAGCCCGCAATATCTCGAGCGTGCCGTCGATCAGTTCGCCAACAACTACTATTCCGAGCTGTCGGCCACCCACTACGTCGCGACCGCCGCCGCCAACGCACCGTTCGACGAGCTCAAGAAGTGCGCGTTGTTCCAGCTCGCCGACGAGCAGCGTCACCTGGAGATGGACCGGGAGGTGTTCGAGCGGGCCGGCATCCCCGAGCGTGACTGGCTCGCGGCATGGGAGGCGCCGGGGACCACGTGCCGCTTCTTCCGCCATTTGCTCGAGCTCGAGGACACGATCGAGATCCTCGTGAAGGGGAACTTCGTCGCGGAGGGCGCCGCCGGACCCGGCACCTTCACGGTTCTCGCGGACGGCGCGGAGGCCCGCGGTGACGTGCTCTCGGCCATCAACCATCGGGCGCGTATCCGCGACGAGACCCGCCACATCAGCTACGGCCGCGTCCTCGTCAAGGCGTTGATCGACGACGATCCGGGTAATCTCGACACGATCCAGGAGTGGCAGGACGAGAGCCTACGCCTGTTCGCCGAGGTGGCCCGCGGTGGCGAGCGCCGGGCGTGGTGGGAAGGGTTCCTCGCCTCGTACTACAAGATCGCGCTCCCGCTCGGGCTCCGCCCGAGTTTCTAGTTACCACCCGAGTTTCTAGTTACCAGAGGAAGGTCCCGCCGCTCCTGGTCCCTGGCCAGGAATCCTCCAGGACCGACGATAGATCATCCAGTTCCGAAGTATCTTTATGCAGAAGCATCAGTCTTTGCAAGCACTTGGGCTCGCATGCCCGATGGTATGTCTATTGCTGGAACAGGGGTAGCCCCAACCGGGCATCCTATGCGCGTACTGGTCATCGACGACGATCACGCGGTCTGCGAGGTTTTCGGGGAGTTTCTCCACGAGATCGGCCACGATCCGCTCATCAGGCACAACGCCGAGACGGCGCTCGACACCCTGCGCGCCGAGCGGCCTGACGCCGTCCTCCTCGACATGTGTCTGCCCGGGATGAGCGGGCTCGACTTCCTGAAACACGACACGGTTCGTGACTTGCGCGTGCCGATTCTCGTGATTTCCGGCAGGGCAACCGAGAGCCAGGCCCAGGAGTGTCTGCGGGCCGGCGCCTTCGACTTCATCGGAAAGCCGGTCGCCCTCCGGCGTTTGCAAGAAGCGCTCGCGTGCTTCGAGTCACAGCCCGAGGCTCCCGGTCGGAGCGTCGACCCCCCGTCGGACCGGCGGCGCGCGCCGCGGGCGATCCTCGCGCTGCCCGTGCGCGTCCACGAGCAGAACGGTGCCGCATGGGAGTCGAAATCGGTCAATCTCAGCGCCTCCGGCATCAAGGTTCAAACCAACGGCTCGCGTCATTCCGGGGGCACGACGACGCTGTCCATCATGCTGCCGGACAGCGGCACGCGACTCGATGTTCCGTCAGTGTTTGTCCGCGCCGATGACGACGGGCACGCATTCCACTTCGAGGATCGCGACGACGAGCGGCTTCAGCAGCTCGGAGACCTGGTCCGGCGCACCGTGGGCGCTCCGACGGTGGACGTCGAGCCCCACGTCCGCATCCTGCACCGCATCGGCGAAGCGATCAGCGCGACCCTCGACGTCGACGAGGTACTCCGCATCGCCCTGGACGCGCTCACCCACGTCACCGGCCACGAGATCTCGAGCCTCCACCTGTTGTCGCCGGACGGCGCGACGCTGCACCTTCGCGGTGACCGGGGACTGCGGCCGCGCCTGCGCGAGATCAACCGCGTGCTGCCGACCGGCCAGGGCCTCATCGGCGGGGTCGCGGCGACCGGCAAGACCCTTCACTGGGCGCACGTCAGCGAGTCGGCCGATCTCTTGCCGGCGGCGCGAGTCGCCGTCACGCAGGAAGGGATCCACGCCTTCGTGTGCGTGTCGATCCACAGTCGGGGACGGATCCTGGGCGCACTGTCGCTCGGCCGCCGGACGCGCGAGCCGTTCACGGAGGCCGAGATCGCGCTCGTCGAAGCGTGCGCGAACCAGATCGGCCTGGCCCTGCAGAACGCCCAGCTCTACTCGGCGACCCGACGCCAGCTCGACGACCTCAAGTCGGCCGAGGCTCACCTCATCGAGGGCGAGAAGCTCTCGACGGTCGGCAAGCTGGCGGCGGGCCTCGCGCACGAGACGCGCAATCGGCTGACAGTGATCCTCGGCCAGGCGGAGCTCCTGCTCATGGGCTCGGACGATCCCATCAAGAGCCGGGAACGCCTCCACACTATCGTCCAGGAGACGTCGCGTGCGGCGCAGATGCTCCAGAATCTCCTGCGCTTCGCCGGTGGCAACTCGACCGAGCGGCGGCCGTGCCGTCTGGAAGATCAGATCCAGTATGTGCTCGAGCTCAAGGGCCACCAGCTCCATCGGGACGGGGTCCAGATCGTCACGGAGCTCGAGAGCGTTCGCCCGGTCCTGGCCGACGAAACTCAGATCCAGCAGGTGCTGCTCAACCTCGTCCAGAACGCGCACCAGGCGATGGCCGGGCACTCGGGCCCACGCGTGATCACCGTGCGCCTGGCGGAGACCGGCGGGGCGAACGTCCGCCTGGAGGTCCTCGATTCCGGTCCCGGCATCCATCCCAACGTGCTCCCCCGAATCTTCGACGCGTTCACGACGACGAAGGCGCCCGGCGAGGGCAACGGCCTCGGCCTCTGGGTCTCGTCGGCCATCGTCGAGCAGCATCAGGGCTCGCTCCGCGCCACCAACCGTCCGGAAGGCGGGGCGGCGTTCGTCGTCGAGCTCCCTGCGGTCACGTAAGGGAGCCGCTGCCGCGCTGGAGGTAGTGCGATCCGCGCGCGCCCTCAGCAGGCCGGGCGGCGCAGCACCTCGGGGGAGATCCTGCGCGCCACCAGCTTCCCGTCGCGCCAGTCGCCGACCAGACGGCGGTTCTCCACGACGACGCGGCCGCGGAGAATCGTGGTCACGGGCCAGCCCTGGATCGCCCAGCCCTCCCAGGGGCTGTAGTCACTCACGTGGAAGTCCTCGCGCACGAGCGTCTTCTTGATCGACGGATCGATGATCGCGATATCCGCGTCGCTGCCAGGGGCGATGACTCCCTTGCGGGGGTAGAGCCCGAGGATCTTCGCGGCGTTCGTGGCGGTGACGTCGGCGAACCGCTCGAGCGACATCCGCCGCTTCACGACGCCTTCGGAATAGACGATCCCCATCCGCGCCTCGGCGCCGAGGTTGCCGCCCGTGACGTTCTCGAGATCCTGGCCGCGGAGCTTCAGCTCGAGCGACGTCGGAAACTCGTCGGTGGCCGTCGTCGAGACCCCGTCGCGCACGAGCCCGTTCCAGAGCGATTTCTGGTCCTCGGGATACTTGAGCGACGGATAGGTGTGGTAGCAGAAGCCGCGCGGGGTCTTGTAGTCCTCGGCGGTGAAGCAGGCGTAGTGATGGAGCGTCTCAGCGTAGATCGGCAGCCCGTGGGCCCGCGCTTCGGCCACGGCGTCCACGCCCTCGCTAGCGGAGGTGTGGACGAAGTAGACGCCGGCGCCGGTATGCGCCGCGAGCTGGATCGTACGGCGGAACGCGAGCTTCTCCGAGAGCTTGTTGTGCACGAGCGGGAGCAGCCAGCCGTCGGTCTGCTTTTCCTCGCGGAACTTCTCGTACATGAACTGCACGATGTCCTGGTCCTCGGCGTGAACGGCCATGATTCCCCCGTGCGGGGCAACCTTCTCCATCGCCAGCTGGATCCGCCCGAAGTCCAGCCGATAGGGATGGCGCTTGGGATGCGGCGGCAGCACGTCGACCGTGAACACCTTGAAGCTCGGGAAACCTGCCTGGATCGCCTCGGGGATCTGGTCGAAGACCTTGAGCGGCAGCTGCCCCTGGAGGGCGACGTGGAAGGAGTAGTCCGCGTAAGAGTTGCCCTTCCAGCGCGCGGCCCGGCTCTCGATCACCTGCTGGACGTCGGTCCCGGGCCGCACGAAGCAAAAGTCCACGTGGGTGGTTGTGCCCCCGAAGACCATTCCCCGCGTGTCCTCCTCCGGACCGAGCGTGTGGAGGTTCTCCTCGGGCTGCATCGAGATGAAGTGCGCGAGGTGCGTGTGCGGCTCGATGCCCCCGGGCACGACGATCTTGCCGGTGGCGTCGATCACGCGCCCCGCCTCGAGGCCGAGCTCGGGCAGGCCGAGGGCGACGATGCGCTCCCCCTCGATGGCCACGTCCCACCG
>JAHFDK010000184.1 GCA_023249095.1 Candidatus Rokuibacteriota bacterium
CGTGAACGCCCAGGGCAGGGTCGTCGTGCAGAAGCAGTGAGCGCAAACGCGCCTGAGACTGATCCACGTCGCCAGGAAGTCCGGCTCCGAAGAATCAACTCCTGAACGCCGACCCCCACCCCTAATTCGGGAGCGTGCTGGACGGCGAGGAGTCGCGCTACACATGAGCGTCGATGAGCGGCTGGGTCAGATGCGGGCGGACGCCGCGGCGCACGACACCGGCCCGTGCCGGCCCGTGTCGACCCCGTCGATCAGATGAAAGAGCAACGCCAGCGAGGGCAGGAGCGATCCCCCAAGCGAATCGGGGGGCGTGCGTGCCCTACGCGCCACCACCTCGCTCGTCTCCGGCCATTTCACGGCCAGTCGCGCCCTTGATTTCGAAACTGGCCCCCTCGGTGACGCTACCGACTCGAAGTTGTCGGACCGCGCCATTCATCTTCGGAGCCAGTCGGAGAACCGTCGCCACAAGTTCAGGATCGGGGTGGGGACCCCGCCGTGCTCTTCGCACGGGGTGGGTTCAGTACCAGCCAGAAAGGTCTCTGAAATCACGACGGGGCAGAAGAGGTTCGCGACCCGACCGTTGGTCGCGTCGATCTTGACAGTCGTTACGCCGGCTGGCACAGCGAACGTTGGCGCCGGGTAGGCATCGAGGGCCAGCTTCATAAACTCCGCCCAGATCGGGAGCGCCGCCTGAGCGCCACTCAGCCCGTGGGCCTCGCCGTTGTCGAACCCGACCCAGACGAGCGCGAGCAGTGTGGGGGTGTAGCCGACGAACCAGGCGTCCCGGCCGTCGTTGGTCGTCCCGGTCTTGCCCGCGACGGTCCCTGCAGCGCTTAGCGCGCGCACCGACGAGGCGGTTCCGGCAGCGATGACGCCCTGGAGGAGCGATGTCATGACGTACGCCTCGGCAGGGGGCACGACCTGGATCGTATCTGACTTTTGCAGGTCGAGGCGAGTACCGTTCTCCTCGAACACGGCAGTGACGGCGGCCAAATTCGGATGGCGAACGCCCCCGTTCGCGAATGGGAGATAGGCGCGTGCCAACTCGAGCGGGGTCACTTCGGAGGCGCCGAGCACCGTCGCCGGTACCGGGGCGAGGGGGCTCGGGATTCCGAGGCCGCGAGCGGTCTCGATCACGGCCGGCAGTCCGATCTCGAGGGCCACCCGTACCGTCGCCGCATTGAGTGACTGCTCCAGCGCTCGCCGGACGGTCACTCGGCCTTCGTAGCGGTCCTCGTAGTTGCGGGGGCTCCATGTGGTCGTACCGACCGTGAGCGTCAGCGGAGTGTCATCGACGAGGGTGGCGGGGGTGAAGGCGGGACCACCCCGACGAGCGCTCAGCGCTGCGAGGTACACGAACGGCTTGAAAGCTGAACCGGGCTGCCGGCGAGCGAGCACCGCTCGATTGAACTGGCTCGCACGGTACTCGCGGCCGCCGACGAGCGCATGGATCTCGCCGGTGGTGGGGTCGAGCGCGATCAGGGCCGCCTGCAGTCGCTCAGCATGATCCGCCCGGCGCAGGCGGGGCCAGTTCCGCTCGAGCTGGTCGAGTCCACGCGCGACGGCCGCCTCGGCAAAGCGTTGGAGCGTGAGATCGAGAGGTGTGTGGACCCGGGCGCCGCGATGGCTGTCGATGACGCCGACGCCGAGGCGCTGCTCGACTTCCTGCCGGGCATAGTCGGTGAAATAGGGAGCCCATTGCCCGGGTACCGGCACGGGCCGGACCCGGATCGGCTGGCGGCGCCCCGTCTCGAAGTCAGCCGCGCTGATCCACCCGAGCTCCCGCATCCGCCCGAGGACTGCATCACGACGTTGCCGGGCCCGTTCGGGATTCGCGGCTGGAGAGTAGCTGTTGGGGGCGCGCGCCATTCCGGCGATCAGCGCTGCCTCCGTGAGCGCGAGCTGATGAACCTCCTTGCGAAAGTAGGATCGCGCCGCCGCGCCGACTCCACGGATCGCCAGCGAGCCGCGCTGGCCCAGGTAGATCTCGTTTAGGTACGCCTCGAGGATCTGCTCCTTGGAGTATCGCCACTCGATCGCCGTGGCCAGCCAGGCCTCGCGGACCTTTCGCCCGTACGTCCGCTCGGATCCGAGCAGACGGTTCTTGACTAGCTGCTGAGTGATCGTGCTGCCTCCCTGCCTGACCCGCCCGGCCCTCAGGTTGGCCCACGCGGCGCGCAGCATCGCGCGCAAGTCGAGGCCGCCATGCTCGAAGAAGCGATGGTCCTCGGCCGCGAGGACAGCCTGGACCAGCACGCGAGGCGCGTCGGCGAGGTGTACCGGGTGATACTCCTCACCGGGTCGGGTCGCCGCGCTCGTGAGGATCTCCGGTTCGAGAACGACGCTGCCGAGCGCCTGGCCATCACGCATGACGTGAGCGATGCGCTCGCCCTGGAGCTCGAGGCGTACGCGGGCTGGGCGCTGCTGGTGATCGTCTTCGATCCCTCTGAGGTACAGCTCCCAGGCATCCGCGTCTCGGCGGAACTGCCCAGGCGCCGTGACTGGCGCCCGTACCTCCGCGTACTTGAGGCGCCGCAGGGTGCCGGCCAGATCGATCGCGAGGACGTTGACGCCAGGGACCAGCTGTTGACCGGCTGCGTACACCAGCGTCGTGCGCCGAGACTCAACTCGCTGAAAGCGAGCCAACTCGATCGCGGTGTACGCGACTGCGGCGATCAGGCTGAGCGCCAGGACACCAGCGAGGATAAGCGTCGCGAGCCTGAACGCGCCGAGGCCACGAACACGACGGAAGACGATGACGGCGAGCGGGAGGGCCCGTCGCCACGCGTCGCGGACATGGGCGAGAACGGTCGACGTTGGGAGCATCTGTCTTCGCTCTCGATGCCTGCGGGAGCGGCTAAAGCCGGCGCGCGCCGACCCAGCGCGCGGCGTACCAGTCTTCGTCGAGGCCCGCGATGCTCACGCGTTTGCCCGTCTGTCGGGAGTGGATGAAGCGGCCGTTGCCGACGTAAATCCCGTTGTGGCGGAGGCGATCGAAGAAGACCAGGTCGCCCGGCTCGAGGCGGTTGCGGGAGACGGGCGTGCCGTGCCTGTACTGCTTCGCGGCGTTGTGCGGGAGCGAGACACCGACTTGCGCGTACACATACCGAACCAGACCTGAGCAGTCGAAGCCCGAAGGACTCGATCCGCCCCACCGATAGGAGGTGCCGACGTGCCTCCTGGCGATGTCGACGACGCTCTGGCCACGCCGCGATTCGGGCCCGCGAGCAAGACCCGGCTGGGGTCGCTTCGACGTCTCCGTCTGGGGTGAGCCGGGATCGGCGTCGCGTTTTTCAGGCGCGGGGTCATGCACATCGGCCGAGCGATCGCTCACCGGCGGCCGTCCGGACACGCTCGAGCAGGCGGCAAGGACGACGGAGATGCCGAGGAGAGTCATCAGGCGCGTAACGCTCCTCGTCGGCGCGGCTGCGTCGGGTCTCGGGTGGCAGCGCGAGGGACTCATGAAGGTCCAGCAGCACCCAGGAGGCGTGGCCCATCGGGTGCGGCTGAGCGGAGGCCGACCGACGGGTCGATGGGGCGCCGAGGTCGCCGCCGGCCGAGCGACGCCAAGTGGCGACGCGGATCTTCGATCCCAGACCGACCCAGTGCCTCAAGCCGCGTCGCCAAGTAGCGGGTGAACTGATGGATCATGTGCGGTCGTGTGGGCATCTTCTCATACTGCCAACTCGGTGAGGACCTGGGGGGTCGTGGCGAAGGAACGGATCTGACCGAACTTGTCGCAGAAGCGACGGACGGCGCGGGCCGCGGTTGGACCTCGCGGGCGCTCTAGTTGCCGAACAGACGCTTGACAGCGTTCACGCCCTCACCGATAACGCGCTCGGCCTCGTGCAGAGGAGCCGAGGCCCCCGAGCGTAGCTGGACCCGGACTTCTGCGCTCTGGCCGGACACCACCTGCACGTGGCGGACCTCGGCGCCGAACTTCGGGTGCTTGACCCGGATCCGGTACTGGCCCTCTTCGAGGGTGGAGCTGGCTTTACCGAAGAAGCCGGAGTTCACTGTCGTCACCACGGCGTTGTTGAGCGTCAGGATCTCGACGGTCGCATTGGACACTGCCTTCTCGGTTTTGGCGTCAACGACGACCGCAACCACCTCGCCCTTGCCGATGGCGGGCTTGAAGTAGTTCGGGACGGCCAAGAGAGCTCCGAGGATCGACACCGCCCCGGCCGTGAGGCCACGACCGTCTGGAACATGGAGAGATTGACGTTGAGTCGGGGCACTCGCCCGAGAAGCCCGCACACGTTGGCCAGGGGCCCCCCGACGGTGCTTTCTGCCTGGGCGGTTGCCGGCTGCTGGCTCGAGAAATTCGTCGTCATCTTTGCCCTTCTGATGGCACCGCTGCCGGCGCCGATTGCCGCTTCTGGCGAGGATGCGCTTGTCCCTGGTCGTAGGAGGGGACCCCATCGCGGGTCAGTACGAGCACAGCGACGGACCGCGGCTTCATGCTGCCTCTTTCAGAGAGTGGATCCGTCTCATCTGGCAAGTGGAGTGCCAGGTGTAACTGGTTGGTCCCTCCACTTCGTCAGGCGGGCATCGCGGCACCCAGCCCGAGGATGGCAACCACCGACGGCTCGTTCCGAAACCGTTTCCTCCTTGAGGTCGGTGTAAGCCAAGCGAGCGCGGACAGCAGGCTCCGCGAACAGCAACGCAGGTGCTGCATCCCATCGACGGAAAAGGTCGGCAAGGTTGGGCGAAGAGGTACACCGCGCGGGCGATGTGACACGATGCTGCCATTATGAGTGGGCGTTTTGTCATCCGGAATCCCGCGGATCATACGCCGAAAGATCGATCCTCCGGTAGCCGTCGAAATTCACGGCCTCTGCGCCGCGGGGGCGGTCTACTGTAAAGGGAGTCCCGCCTGCAGAACGCGCGGGACCGCGCCGCGTGCCGTGCACATGGCCGTGGCAAGAGCGCGGACGCTAACGTCCGACGAATCGGGCGGACCCTCGTGGGGGGCCTTCTACGGTCATCGACATGCGTCGGAAACGCGCATGGCCGGGATAAGCTCTAGTAGATGAGGGTTTCGCCTCTCGTCGGCCTGAACCTTCGAGTCTTGGCGTCCGGCTGGTCCTTCTCGCCTTTTTGGCAGTCGGCCCTGCGCCCGGGCTCATCCTGCACGTGGCCGGGTTCAGGCGATGCATCGCGACCGCCGAGGTGCAGAGGAACGTGAGCGACCACGGGATCACGTTCTCGTTCTGCCGGTTCCGCCAGTTCCCCGACGGCTGCGCGTTCGTCTTCAACTCCTCCGACAGCAGCCGGCCGTCGCGCGACATCCAGCCGTATCTGGTCTGCGCGCTGAGGATCAACGTCCTCCGCTGGGAGCTGCGGTGATCACCCGGCCAATGAAGTGGCGCTTCTCGGTCAAGATCAAATACCCGGCGCTCTTCATGCTCGCCACGGCGATTCCCGTCGTCGTGCTCGGCGTCCTGGCGTATACACAAGCGCGCGGCATCCTCCGCGAGGAAATCTTCGGCGCGGAGCTCGTGGCGGCCCGGAGCGCAGCGACGCTGATCCAGGCGCACGTCGAAGGCGCTCGCCGCACTGTGGCCGAGGTGTCGGCCCGGCCGGGTCTCACCGCGGCAGTCGCGCGTCGCGACTACGAGTTCGTCAATCGCGTGTTCCGAGGGCTCACGGCCCCGGAGTCCGACTTCCGGAGCTTCGTGCTGCTCGGTCCGACGGGTGTCGTGCTGGCGGTTGAGTCCCGGGATCCGTCCCTGATCCCTCCAGGAGTGATCGGGACAGACCGCTCACAGCGCGACTACTTCCGCCGTGCCCGCGAGGGCAAGGAGCCGTACGTCTCCGATGTCTTCGTCACGGCCACCGGCAATCCCGCGGTCATCGTCAGCGCGCCGATCCTCGCTCCCGGGGACGAAGTGCTCGGCGTCGTCGGGGGCGCGCTCTCGCTGACCCGCATCCAGTCGCTGCTGCGAGAAGTCGCCGAGACCGTCTCCGCCTTCGGGATCCTCGTTGACAAGCGCGGTGTGTTGATCGCTCATCCCAAGGCCGAGCTGGTCGCCCGTCGCCAGTCATTCGCCGCGTTGCCATACGTCCAGGAAGCCCTGGCCGGACAGCGCGGCACGCGAGAGGCGTGGAACAGCGTGGAGCAGGAGCAGCGACTCGTCGCCTACGTGCCGGTTCCGGGCCCGGGCTGGGCCGTCCTTATCTCGAGCCCGTTAGCGCAGGCGTACGCGCCGATCACACGGCTGCGCGGTGCGCTTCTGACCATCGCGGGGCTCGTCGTAGGCGCGGCCTTGCTGGTCTCGGTCCGGATCGGGATCGGAATCGCACGACCGCTCGATCACCTCGCCGCCGCGGCCGTCCGACTGACCGAGGGGGACCTCTCCGCGTCGGTCGATATCAGGCGCCGAGACGAGTTCGGTAGGCTTGGGCACGTCTTCAACACGATGGCGGCTCGTCTGGCCGGGCTCACGCGGAACCTCGAGGCACAGGTGGAGGACCGCACGCGCGATCTGGACCGGCAGCGGGCGCATCTGGAGGGGGTCTTGGCCGGCATCGGCGATGGTGTCTGCGTGACGGATGCCACGGGGCACGTGCTGATGTGGAACCGCGCAGCCGAGGCGATCACCGGGATGCCGGCCTCGGCGATCGTCGGGACACGGTTCCCAGGCCCACTCCGGCTCGTTCGCGAAGACGACATCGTCGAGGATTTCTCTCAAACGACGATGAAGTCGGCGCTCGAGCGAGGCGAATCCATCACGAGCGCCGAGACTCGCGTGGCCCGCCCGGATGGCACGTGGGTGCCGATCGCGGTGACGGCGGCTCCCGTTCTCGACAGCTCCGAGGTCGTGAAGGGGTGTGTCGAGGTCTTCCGCGACGTGTCCCGCGAACGTGAGATCGACCGGATGAAGTCGGAGTTCGTCTCGACCGTCTCCCACGAGCTGCGGACGCCACTGACCTCGATCCGGGCCTACGCGGAGACGCTCCGTGACCTGGTGGGCGAGGACCCGACCGTGCTCGAGTTCCTGACGGTCATCGAGGAGGAATCGGTGCGCCTCACCCGCCTGATCAACGACCTGCTCAACCTCGCGCGGATCGAATCGGGACGGGTCCAGTTCAAGCGCGAGGCGGTGGCACTGGAGCCGCTGGTGCGGCGGGTGGTGCAGATCTCGCAGCCCCGGGCCGCGGCGAGCGACGTCAGGATCGAGGTCGACGTGCCCGGCGATCTCCCGCCCGTCCGCGGCGATGGCGACGCGATCCAGCAGGTGCTGACGAACCTCATCGACAACGGGATCAAGTACAACCACCGAGGGGGGCGCGTGGCGGTGCGGGCGTGGCTGGACGGCGGAGTGGCCGTCGAGGTGCGGGACACCGGGCTTGGCATGCCCCCCTCGGCGGTGCGCCGGCTGGGTGAGCGGTTCTTCCGGGTCGACTCGTTGGAGACACGGCGGGTCGGGGGCACCGGGCTCGGCGTGAGGCTGGTGACGGAGGTTCTGGCGGCGCACGGGGCGAAGCTCGAGGTTGAGAGCGAGGAGGGCAAGGGGAGCGCGTTCCGCTTCGTCCTGCCGCTCGCGGGAGGCGGGGCATGAAACGCGTGCTGGTCGTCGATGACGACACCCCGGTCAGGAGGATCATCAAGCACCACCTCTTGAAGGAGGGCTTCGAGGTCGTGGAAGCCGCGGACGGCATGAAGGCGCTCGAGGTGGTCCGCTCGACGCCGGTGGACCTGATCCTCCTCGACATTCGGATGCCGATGATGGACGGGTACGAGCTGGCCGATCGGCTCCAAGCGGATCCGGCAACGGCGGATATCCCGATCGTGGTGTCCAGCGTCGTGGCCGATGAGGCGCAGCAGCGGATCGTCTGGGCGAAGACGTTCTTGCTCCGGCCGTTTCGCGTTCGCGAGCTCGTGACAGCCGTTCACGCCGCGTTGCAGGGCGGGCAGAGTGGAGAGGCCGTGTGACCAAGAAGCGAATCCTGATCGCCGACGACGAGAGCCACATCCTCCGCATCCTCCGGTTCAACCTGGAGCGCGCGGGCTACGAGATCATGGCCGTCGAAGATGGCGACGCGGCGCTGGAGACGGTGCTCGCCGAGCGCCCGGACCTCGTCATCCTCGACGTCGGCATGCCCGGCATGACGGGCGTCGATGTCTGCCGCAAGCTCAAGGGCGGCGACGCGCTCGACCGCACGCCCGTCTTCCTTCTGACAGCACACGGCCAGGAGTCGGACGAGCAGGCGGGCCGCGCCGCGGGCGCCGACCGCTTCTTCACCAAGCCGTTCAGTCCGAAGGAGATTCTGCGCGAAGTGCGAAACGCGCTCGGTGACGCATGACCGGCGATCGAACGGCGGTCCTCGAGGCAGAAATCGCCAAGCTCGCCGAGGAGCTTTCGAGCTCCTACGAAGAGCTCGCGCTGCTCCACAGCCTCACCGACCGGTTGCGGCCGTTCACGGACGCCGACCGGGTGGCTCGCACGGTGCTTGAGGCGGTCGCCGAGGCGCTCCGCGTCCGCTACGCGTTCATGCTTCTGATCGAGGGCACGGCCGTGCCGCACCACTCCGAGAGGTTCCTGTGGGTGGCGTTCACCGACCACGCAGGCCAGCGGCTCACGCACGGCGACGGGTCGAGCTGGCCCGCGCGCGACGGCATCACCCGCGAGGCGCTCGACACGGGACGGCCGATCATCGTCAACGACGTAAAGGCGGACCCGCGCTTCCGCCCCTATCCGATTCCGATCGCCTCGATGCTGACCGTTCCGCTCAAGGGCCGCGGTCCCGACGGCGAGGGCACGCTTGGCGCGCTCAACGCTGCCAACCGGCTCGACGGCCAGGGGTTCAGCGCGGGCGATCTCAAGCTGGTGGCGACGCTTGCGGGGCTCGCGGGCGCGGCGCTCGAGAACGCGTTGCTCGTGGCGAGCCTCCAGCGAACGAACCGCGAGCTGCAGGAAGCGAACCGCAGGATCCTCGACCAGCAGGCGGCGATGGTCCATGCGGAGAAGCTCTCCTCGCTCGGACGGATGGCGGCGGGGATCGCCCACGAGCTGAGGAACCCGTTGGCGGTGATCCTCGGCCGAGCACAAATCGCCTTGACCAAGCTTAAGCAAGGCCAGGTTATTCCTCCGGATCAGCTCCAGCACACGCTGGCGAAGATCGAAGAGCAGACGCAGCGAGCGGAGCGCATTATCCAGAGCCTCTCCGCTTACGCGCGCGAGGGGACGACGGAGATGGCGTCGGTGAACCTCCACGACTTGATCACCGACGTCCTCGAACTGGTGCGGCCCCAGGTGAAGATGAACCAGATCGAGGTCAGGATGGATTTCGCCACAGACCTTCCGCCGGTGCGCGGCAGCCGCGACCAGCTGCTCCAGGTGTTCATCAACCTCGTCGTCAACGCGGCGCAGGCGATGCCGGAGGGCGGAAGTGTTGCCCTCTCGGCACGCGGGCTGCCCGGGGGCGCGGTCAGGGTCACCGTGGCCGACACCGGCTGCGGCATTCCCCCCGAGAATCTGCCCAAGATATTCGACCCGTTCTTCACCACGAAACCCGCGGGCGAAGGCACGGGGCTGGGGCTCAGTATCATCCACGGCATCATCGAAGGCCACGGCGGTAGCATCGAGGTGGCGAGCGAAGTAGGCAGAGGCACGACGTTCACGCTGCAGTTTCCGGCTGCACCGAGGTCGGGCGCTGACCGCTGAGCCGGGCGACGCTCCTCAACGTCGAGGGGACGAGCGCGGTCTCGGGGCTTCTGCCCATAGGTGATCTCGGGCCAGCGACATGAACCAGCGACCAAGACTCACCGATGTTCAAGGAACTTTCAGCTGCATGTTTTAGTCGCGTCGACTTTCTCGGAACTAAACAAGCCGTAACTTGCGACGACTTCTGGCGAAAACGTGATCGCGACTGAAAACACGGGTTCGAATCCCGTTGGAGGAAGCTCGCGTGCCATCTCGGGTTACACTATCGCTGCGATGCCCGCCGACGGACCGAAAAGCGCGTACGAGCTGGCGATGGAACGCCTCCGGCAGAAGGATCGCGAGGCCGGGGTCCAAGAGCGCCCGCTGACGGACGAGCAGAAGGCGGCGATCGCCGAGGCGCGCCAGGTCTATCAGGCGAGGATGGCCGAGCGCGAGATCCTGCACCAGGACGCGCTGCACAAGGCCCAGACCCGGGAGGAAGTCGAGAAGCTCGAGAGCGAGCTGGCCATCGATCGGGACCGCCTGGCGAGCGACCGGGACCGCAAGATCGCCGAGATCAAGCAGCAGTCAGCGAAGTAGACGAGGCCCGGGCTCAGCGCCCGCCTAGTTCCATCGCCTCCGCGAAGCGCAGATACGCCTCCAGCGGATCGCCATACTTCCGATGTCCCGCCGTGTGCTGGGCGCTCGCCAGCAAGAGCCGGTCGCGGTCGTGCGCCTTGGTGTGCAGGTAGTCCTCGAGGGTGCAGAGCCCAAGCTCCTGGTTGTGCGGGTCGTTCCCAATCTTGCACGCGGCGGTGGCCAGCGTCTGCACCAGGGGCGCGCGGTCGTGGACGCCCTTCAGGTAAGCCGCGGTCAGGTCCACCGACTCCTCGGCCCGAAGGGCGAGCAGCGCCTGCTCCAGCTTCTCGAGGAGCTGGCGCGACGACCATGCTTCCGAGCCAGCCGGCGGCGCGATCGTCCGCCGGCCGTTCCCCGGCGTGTTGGCCTGGTGCTCGGAGCCGCGGTTGATGAAGAGCGCGGCCACGAACAGGAGCTTCAGCCGGTGCGGGTGCTCGAAGGTGTCGTAGAACCAGCCGACCGTGTTGCAGTACTCGTAGCCGTGCTGCGCCATCGAGTAGTTGTTGGGCTCGCCCGTCTCGAGAATGACCTGCGCCGCGGCGATCTGGATGGCGTCGAGGATGCGGCGCGCGCTCCGCCCGGCCTTGAGGAGCGCCACCAGCGCGTCGATGACGGAGACCTCGCGCTGGCGCATGATGACGTCGACCAGCATCGCCTCTTCGGCCGGCGTGAGCGGCGTGTCTTGACGCAGCAGCTCCTGGTCGCGGCCGTCGAGCAGGTTCTGGACGACGTTGCAGCCCACCTCGTAGGTCGAGTACCAGCGCGGACCCACCGCGATGTCGGGCACGCCGGCGTAGAGTACGTGGTGCGCGTTGTCCCAGCCGATGACCTCCCCCAGCTCGATGGTGGCGCGCGCGCGATAGCCCTTGTGGCCGGTGGTGTAGGAACGGTTGTGCCACATGCGGTCCTGCACGTCGATGAGCCCGGCGAACGCCAGATGCGCGAGGACGTGCCGCCGGTTCGGCACGTCCTGCATCAGTCCAAGAAACACACGGTAGGACGTCAGCACTTCGCCGCGCTGCACGAGCGTCAACCAGTGGTTGAGGCGCTCACGCAGCGTGCCCTCGATGGGCAACGGCTCCTGGTCCGGCCAGTGCGCCTCGGGCATGGGCGGCGTCGTGTTCACCTGGATGTCGTAGAGTCTGGTGTAATGGCCCGGGGCCTTGCCGATCAACTGGTTCCACGGATCGAGCCCGGTCGGCATGTACCAGACGGTCTGAGCCAGCGGCAGCCAGGAGAGCTCGGGGCGGATCATCGACGCGAGCGGCAGGCCCACCCGCTCGCTCAGAAGACAATGGTCGTTGTTCACGAACTTGACGACGCCGTCGTCGAGCCGCTGGTGGTAGGGGACGTGCGTGTACGGCGCGTGGATGCGCACGGTCTCGCGCGTGATCTCGGTGACGGAGCGGCTCTGCTTCATGAGCCGGTAGAGCACGTCGCTGGCGCCCTTCTGGTCGCGCCCGATGATACGCTCCTCCAGCCGCGCGTACTCGGCGGTGGGCGTCGACGCGTTCAGGACCGCGGCCGTCGTCGCCATGGAATCCTCAGGCCTTCTTGACCACCTTCTTATGAACCATCTCGA
>JAHFDK010000185.1:0-3776 GCA_023249095.1 Candidatus Rokuibacteriota bacterium
GGCGCGCGACTCAAGGCGCACCGCCACACCGGCAGCGCCGTGTACTACGTCGTCCAGGGGACCGGAGAGACGATCATCGACGGCGCGCGCTTCGCGTGGGAGCGGGGGGACATCATCACGCTTCCGTCCTGGGCCCTGCACGAGCACACGAATCTTTCCACGCGAGACGCGGCGATCCTCTTCTCGATCCAGGATCGACCGGTGCTCGAGGCGTTGGGTCTCTACCGGGAGGAAGAGCTCACGGAGAACGGAGGCCACCAGGCGGTGACCTCGACCTTCTGACTAGCCTTCGGGAGCCAGCTTCCGGATCATCTCGAGAAGATCGAACGGGCTATACGGTTTCGCCAGGTAGGCGGACGCGCCGGCGTCCCTGGCCTTCTGTTGGTCGCCGCTGAGCGCGAATGAGGTGATGGCGATGATCGGCGTGTCAGCCGTTGCCGGCGCATTGCGCAGCGCGCGCACGGCCTCGATGCCAGAGACCTTGGGGAGCTGGAGATCCATGAGAATGAGATCCGGGCGCTGCTCGAGAGCCGTCGCAATGCCGGCCTCCCCGTCCACCGCTTCGATCAGGCGATAGGACGTGCGCCGCAGCAGGTCGCGGACGATCTTGCGGTTCAGCTCGTTGTCCTCGACGTAGAGGATGGTCTTTGTGCTCATACCGTCTCCGCTCTCTCCACGCGCAAGGGGATCGTGAAGGAAAAGGTCGATCCCTTTCCGACTTCGCTCTCCACCCAGATCCGCCCGCCGTGCAGCTCGACAAATTTCTTCGTGATGCTGAGCCCCAGGCCGGTGCCACCGAACTGGCCGACGATCGTGGCGTCTTCCTGTCGGAATTCACCGAAGACCGTCTCCAGCCGATCCTCCGCTATTCCGGTTCCGGTGTCCGTGACGCGGTAATGGAGGACGTCGCCGCGAAGGTCGACCGCCACCTCGACCCCTCCCTGCCGCGTGAATTTCAACGCATTCCCGACGAGGTTCATGAGGCACTGGGTGATGCGCCCCCCGTCACCGCATGCCACGGGGATGTCTTCAGGCACCTCGGCAACGAGGTCCAGCCCCTTCTGCGCTGCCAGGGGACGGAGGGCGGTTGTCACGCTCATCACTGTGTCCTGAACCGAGTAGTCCGCCAGGGCCAGGTCCATGTGGCCCGCCTCGATCTTGGCGAGGTCAAGGACGTTGTTGATGAGGCGGAGCAGGTGCTTGCCGCTGTTTTGAATGTCGGTCAGAGGCACCTTCAGCTCGTCTGGTACCTCCCCATAGATTTCGCCGAGGATCAATTCATTGAACCCGAGGATCGCGTTCAGCGGCGTGCGGAGCTCGTGACTCATGCTGGCCAAGAAATCGGACTTCGCCTTGCTGGCCCGCTCGAGCTCGACGTTGAGCGTCCGCTGCTCCTCGTAGAGCTGGTGGAGCTCGCGGCTCATCTCGTTCATCCGAGCGGCCAGGGCGCCGAACTCGTCGCGGTTCGGTACGTCGATGGTCGCGCCGAAGTCTCCTTTCGCGATCTGACCGAGGAAGCCCCCGGCCTCGCGAACGGGGATGATGAAGGACCAGGAGATGACGAACCCCAGGATGAGGGCGAGGACGATCGACGCCGCGGCGAAGCCGCCCATGAGAAGCAAGGCTTGATGGTTCGCCGCCTCGACGCTCTGCCGGAGTCGGCCCATCCCGGCCTCTTCGCTTCGGACGACACGGGTGACGAGGGTAGCGATCTCCCGATACTGCGGATAGCCCTCGTTGAGGTGAAGCGCCATCGCCTCGTCGGCCTTGCCATTCCGAATGAGGTGGGCGATCTGCGCCACCGTTCTCAGCATCTCGTCCTCGGCCGCGCGAATCCGGTGGATCGCTTCACGCTCGCCAGGCGACGCAGCTGCTTCGAGGCGGGCAAGCGTGTCGGCGAAGCGATTCTTCTCGCGGAGGATGCTCTCGATGGCGGCCTCGTCCCGGAGGGTCACCGCATTCCGCGTGACGTTCATCTGCACGCCCACCGCCTGCTCGATCTGGCGGGAAGCGTCGACCCGCTCGCGGGCCTGATCCAGGAGCCGGCTTTTCCGGGACACGCTCGCGATCGTCTGAAGGCTCAGCGCGGTAATGGCGATGAGGAGCATCGCGATCAGGAGAAACGCGCCGAGGAGCTTTGCGTGGACCGACGCGCGGATGCGGGCGACGCGCCGCACCAGGAAACCCAGGGGCGAGCGGGTCAGGAGCACGCCCGCGATCCTTTCGCCCACCCCTAACGTCGTTTCAGGAGCCGGAACGGTGGGCTCGACGGGCTGTTCGATCTCGTGTGGGCACATGCGGCGTCCAGGACCCAGCGCGTATGCTATGGGGCTGATTTTCGCAGGTCAAGGCGGACATCCTCTCGACACCACCCACGGAACGACCGATAATCGCGAGCGCTAAAGGAGCTACGTCATGGCCAGCACACTGGGGCAGGCTGCCTCGCGGCGCCGCTTCATCACGGCCGCGGCCGCTGGTGGGACCGCGGCCTTCGGATTCCCCGCGGTCGTCCTCGCCCAGGCGCCCGTCAAGTGGCGCGTCCAGACCGCCCATGTCGCCGGAACTGTCGGCTATACGGCATTCCAAAAGTACTGCGCGAACGTGAAGGTCCTGTCGGAGGGGAGGCTCGAGTTCCAACCGTTTCCGGCCGGTGGGATCGTCGGAACGTTCGAGATGTTCGATGCCGTGAAGCAAGGCGTGCTCGACGCCATGCACGTCTTCACCACCTACTGGCCGGGGAAGATCCCGGTCGCGGCATTTCTTTCCTCGTATCCCCTGGCGCTGGACCGGCCGGACCAGTGGGAGACGTGGTTCTACGAGCTGGGGGGAATCCAGATCGCGCGGAAGGCGTACCAGGCCCACAACATGTTCTACGTAGGACCGATCCAGCACGACCTGAACCTGATTCACTCCAAAGTCCCCATCCGCTCCTTCGAGGAGTTCAAGGGGAAGAAGATCCGTTTTCCGGGCGGGATGATCGCCGAGATCTTCTCGTACGCCGGGGTGTCCACCGTGATCCTCCCGGGCGGCGAGGTGTACCCGGCGCTGGAGAAGGGGGTCCTCGATGCCCCGGACTACACCGGCCCGGCGGTGAACTACGGCCTCGGCTTCGCCGAGGTCGCGAAGTACATCATCATGGGGCCGCCCACGACACCGTGCCTCCACCAACCGGTGGACCTCATGGACCTCACGGTCAACATGGCAAGGTGGAACGCACTGCCGAAGCACGTCCAGGAGATGGTGATCGCCGCGACGCGCCAGCACTCGTGGGACCACTACGCCTACATCCAGAAAGAGAACATCGCGGCCTGGGACAAGTACAAGGTCAAGGGGGTCCAGATCATCCGGCTCTCCGATGTGGACATCCAGAAGTTCCGGCGGTACGCCATTCCCATGTGGTTCAAGTGGGCCAAGAGGGACCCGTTGGCCAGGGAGGCGTTCGCGTCCCAGCTCGCATTCATGAAGACGTTCAACGTCGGGTACATCACGGACTCGATGCTGGTCGACATCGACGGAAAGACGAAGCTCACCCTCTAGTCCCGGCCGGTGGCTCGAAGTTATGCAGAGTCTTGATGCTTCGACACATGGCGAAGACTCCTATTGTGGCGTTAAGCGGGCGAGATAGTCGTCCGCGACGCTGCCGCGGGTCAGGAGCTCGGCATCGTAGCCCGCCGCTCGCGCGCAGATGCTCAGCACGCTGAAATCGACCCAGAGCCATGGGAAGGGCTTGCCGAGGAGCGAGCGGTATTTAAACTGCAATTCGCACTCGCCAGCGT
>JAHFDK010000185.1:3876-11871 GCA_023249095.1 Candidatus Rokuibacteriota bacterium
TCGGCATCGTAGCCCGCCGCTCGCGCGCAGATGCTCAGCACGCTGAAATCGACCCAGAGCCATGGGAAGGGCTTGCCGAGGAGCGAGCGGTATTTAAACTGCAATTCGCACTCGCCAGCGTATTTCAGGGGCGAGGAAATCACACGAGGAGACGTGGAATCCAACAAGATCTGACCCCGAGGACCGAGCCGGTGCTTGAGCAGAGCCAGAAGCTCCCGCAACCGCTCTAACGTGCCCGTCAGGCCAATGGTGTGTTGAAGGAAGATGATCGTCTCGAATGCGCCTTGATCGATCGTAAAGATGTCAGCCTGGTAGACCTGGTTCAAGCCCCGGCGCTTCATCAGGTCGACGAGGGCTTGTTCAATGTCGACGGAGACGACGTCGAATCCGGCTTCGCGGAGCAGCAGGCTGTGTCGCCCAGCCCCTGCTCCAGCATTCAGAACGCGGCCTCGACATGATGCAAGAGCCAGGTCTTCAAGACTCTTGAGGCGTTTGAGCGGCTCGAAGCCCTCGGATGAGCTCTGGCGATGGAAGAGTCCATACGTTCCGCGGAGGTAGAAGCGCACCGCGCGTTTTCGAGTCCAGTGATCGTTGAGGGCCCTCGCGTAGGGCTCGAAGGGCTCGGTCAGAGGGGCGGGCCGAAGCCACGGAGGTAGCCGAAGGTGCTCGGTCAGCGCCAGCGCGCGAAGGCCCAGCCGCCGCCCGTCCCGGCCGGCGTGCGGTAGACGGGGACGTAGTCGAGGAGCTCCATCTTCAGCCGGGCGCGCTGCATCGCTCCGCCGAGCGCCACCCAGTTCAACGTCTCCGAGCCGGCGGAGTGCAGCCGGTGGCGCGGGATCGAGCGCAGGGCCGCCGCGTCGTTCCGCTCCAGCGCCCCCAGCAGCCCGCGATCGAGCTCCTCGTCGACCACGAAGTGGCTCAAGCCTCCCGAGGCGATGACGGCGACCGCCGCGGACTCCTTCCATTCTTCGACCGCTGCGGCGATCGCTTCCCCCGTAGCGAAGGAGCGTCGGGGAGTCGGCTGGTTCGGCAGGTAGCAGGTGTTCTGGAACACCGGGAGAATCGCGCCGGGCTTGTTGTCGAACAGCCGCTTGATGACGAAGGCGAAGGCGTGCGGCAGCCCCTGCTCGCGCGGAGGCGTCTCGCGCACGTAGTCCAGCTCGCCCTGCTTCGTGGGATACCGTCGGGCCACGCGCCCGCCGTACGGCTGCTTGACGTAGCGCATGTGGGCGACGTCGAAGTCGTGCTCGATCAGGTACTCGATGAGGAAGCGGCCGAAGCGGCTCGCCACCGGGACGTCCATCGGGACGTCGCCGTACCCGCGCATGATCGCTTCGGCGACCTCGGGATCGCGCGTGCCCGCAGGCACCACACGCGGGATCAGCGGCGCGCTCTCGCCCCAGTAGACCGACAGGGCGGGCATGTTGTCCTCGAAGAACCACTCGTCCTGATCGTCGCCGATGATCACCGTGATGTCCGGGTTGACGGCGCGCAGCGTGCTCGACAGCTCGTCGAGCGCGCGCTGGCAGGCCTCGGCCTGCGCCTTGAAGGGTTCCGACCCGCGATATTTCTCCCGCGCGGTCGGCGGGACGGAGTCCAGCGCTTCCTGGTACGGCATGACCAGGCCGTGCGGGGGAAAGGCGAGCTCGGGGTTGCGCTGATCGTTTCGCGCGTACGAAGGCCAGAGCTCTCCGGGCAGAGTCAACATAGGCGTATGCGAGGTGCCGATGCCGAGAACTATGTCCGCCATATCTTCTCCGGGTCCAGGCCCATCGCCCGCCGGAAGGCCACACGGATTTCTTCGGGCTGGCCGGTGAGGAACGGGAAGTCTTTTCGCTGGGCGAGGCCGGGCGTCCGCTCGCGCTTCTCGCCTTCAGCGGCAGAATACCCTCTGAGGAAGAAGTCACGGCCGATGAGCGGCAGCCGCACGCAGACGTTCTTCTCGGGATCGCGGATCACCGCCCTGGGCTCGCCGCCGCGGGCCACGAGCTCGGCCTCCTCCAGGATGGTCTTGCGCATCATGATGACGCCGCGGTCGCTTTGGCCCAGGTGCTCGTGGGTCCGGTCGGCAACCGTGCCCTGTCCGACCCACGCGACGAAGTCCTGATTCATGATGTGGGTCGTGATCCAGCGCCCGGTCCGTGAGTCCTTGATCGGGCTGTACCAGTAAGGGATCCGGTCCTGCGTGAAGGGCTCCATCTCGTTGGGTACCCGGTCGAAGAACCAGCCGATGCTCAGCATGTTCTGGTCGTCGATGGGCACGCGCCACTCGAAGTGACCGCCGGTGAAGAGACAGTTCGGCCAGAGACACGTGCGCCCGACGGTCCAGAGCTCGTCGCGCTCCGACTGGCCTTCGAGGATGCGCCGGTAGGTGAAGCCGTACTCGAACTCGTCGAAGCCGATCTTCAAGTGCGTCGGCGGCTTGTCCCCGTCGAGGCGGTTCAGGGTGCGCGTCCAGTTCGAGTGCAGCCACTCGAAGTGCACGGGGTCGATGGAGTTCTCCTGGCACTGGAACCAGTTGCACGGGATTTCCGAGAACACGATCTGGACGAAGCCGTTCCGCCAGGTGAACGGCTCCCAGGTGGGCACGAGCGGCGCGGGTGGCGGCCCGAGATACGCCCACACCAGGCCCGCCTTCGGCTCCACCGCGTAGGCCTTGAGACGCACGCGGTCCTTGAAGCGCGCCTCAGGATGCGAGACTTCCTCGAAAGGCTGGTCCAGACACCTGCCGGTGTGGTCCCACCGCCAGCCGTGGTAGTGGCAGCGCAGGCCGCAATCCTCGACCCAGCCATACGACAGATCTGCCCGTCGATGCGCGCAATGGCGGTCGACCAGGCCGTAGTTGCCCGTCCTGTCCTTGTACAGGACGAGATCCTCGCCCATGAGCCGGACCGGCTTGATCGGGTTGTCGTCCAGCTCGGCCACCGCGGCGATGGGCATCCAGTATCGCCGCAGCAGCTCACCCATGGGCGTGCCCGCGCCGACCTCGGTCAGCCGCCTGTTCTGCTCCTCGCTCAGCACGGGCCCGATTTTACCTCCACTTTGGGTATAGTGGGCACCACCGTGGCGGCTGACGCCCTTGTGCTGAGCGAGATCGACGCCTTCTACGGCGATAGCCACGTGCTGCACGGTGTGTCGCTGCGCCTGGGCGAAGGCCGCCGGCTCGGCCTGCTCGGGCGCAACGGCGCCGGCAAGTCCACCTCGATGAACGTGACCGTCGGCTTGCTCCCGCCCCGGCACGGCGCGGTCACGGTCTACGGCCGCGCGGTCACGGTCTACGGCCGCGCGGTCACCGGCCGGGCCCCCGAAGCCATCGCCGCCCTGGGCGTCACGCTCGTGCCGCAGGGGCGCCGCGTCTTTCGCAGCCTCTCCGTGCGCGAGAACCTCGCGGTGGCCGGGCGCAAGCCGCGCGGCGGCGTCCCGATGCTGTGGACGCTCGACACCGTCTCCGCCCTGTTCCCGCGCCTGCGTGAGCGCGGCAAGCAGATCGCGGGCTCCCTGTCCGGCGGCGAGCAGCAGATGCTCGCGATCGGGCGGGCGTTGATGTTGAACCCGCGCGTGCTCTTGATGGACGAGCCCTCGGAGGGCCTGGCGCCCCAGATCGTCGCCGAGGTCATGGCGACCATCCGTCGGCTCAAGGCCGAGGGGCTCTCGATCGTGCTCGTCGAGCAGAACGCCAAGCTGGTGTTTGACGTCGCCGACGACATCGTGGTGCTCAACAGCGGTCGTGTCGTCGTCGAGGAGTCGACGGCCGAGCTCAAGCAGGGCGGTATCGACCTGCGCCAGCACCTGGGAATCTACTGACGATGGCCGCACCCACGGAGGCCCCGATGGACTTCGGCATCTTCACCATGTTCAGCACGCGCGAAGGCTCGACGCAGCAGCAGATCTTTCGGGAGTGGTTCAATCTGGCGCAGGAGGCCGAGGACGCGGGCCTCGATACCCTCTGGCTGGGCGAGTCGCATTTCAGGCCGCAGCGTGCCGTGCTCGCATCTCCGCTCGTCGGCGCGAGCGCCGTCGCGGCCCGTACGAAGCGCATCCGGGTCGGCCTGGCCGTGCAGGTATTGCCGCTGGCCAACCCGCTGCGCGTGGCGGAAGAGGCGGCGATCGTGGACCACATCAGCGAGGGCCGCTTGATCTTCGGCGTGGGACGGAGCTCGTTTCTGGAGTCCTATGAGGGCTACAACGTCGATTACGCCGAAAGTCGAGCGCTCTTTCTCGAGTCGCTGGAGATCATCCAGAAGGCGTGGCTCGAGGACACCTTTTCCTATACCGGCAAGTACTACGACTTCCACGACGTGCAGCTCGTCCCCAAGCCTTATCAGAAGCCCCATCCGCCGATTCGCGTCGCCGTGGAGAGCCGGGAGACGTTCGCCCTGGCCGGACGGCTCGGCTTTCCGATCTTCATCCGGTATCAGATGGACGTTCCCGAGCTGCAGGATTTGCTGAGGCAGTATCGGGATGCGCGCCTGGCCGCGGGATTCACCGGTCCGAACGACGTGATCTTGCAGATCGCCGCCTATGTGGCCGATACGGTCGACCGGGCACGCGCGGAGCCCGAGGCGAGCACGATGCGCCAGCGGCGTCTGGTGCAGGCGGCTCTGCATCGGGCCGCCGACCCCGAGGCGTTCGAACGGCTCAAGCGCCTCGCCGAGGTCAGCTACGACGAGGTGCTCCCGCGGGTCGCCTACGGAACACCGGAAGCCGTGGCGGAGCGCATCGAGGAATTCCGGCAGGCGCTGGGAATCACGGGCGTCTCGCTGGACGTGAATCTCGGTGGCCAGATTCCCTATGACCGCGTCGTGCACTCGATCCGCCTGCTGACCGAGAAGGTCATCCCGAAATTCAAGTGACGCGAGGCGAACCAACGACCGATCAGGAATCATCCGGTTCGTCAGCCGAATCGAGCGAGTCCGTCCGATAAATATCCGCGGTATCAGGGTGTTGCATGGCTACCGGAAATGGCCCGCTCCTTGCGGTTTCCCTCAGCAGGGGACCCAGAATGTCCGGTAGTTTCACACGCCACGGTCGCTTCAATCCACGTCCGGGCGCCGGTATGCCCTTCGCGCCGGCGACGACCGAGTCGACCCGGGACGTCACCACCCATCGCGCCCGGTTGGAAGCACTCCTGGAGATCAGCCGCGAGCTGTCTCGGATCCAACCACTGGAGTCCCTGCTGGGGAAGATGGCCGAGGCGTGCGGGCAGCTTCTTGATTCGGACTCGGTCGGCATCCGTGTACGGGACGGTGACGACCTGGTGCTCGCGGGCGCGTATGGCGCCTCTGCCGACGCCATGTCCACCCCGCGGCTCAAGATGGGTGAGAGCCTCTCCGGAGTCGTTGCCGTGAGTGGCGAGCCCCTGGTGGTCTGGAATCCCGCAGACGATCCTCGGTTGACGCCGGCGCACCGGGAGGCGTATCGACGCTACCGAGCCTTTCTCGGCGTGCCCCTGACGGTGGGAGCGCAGGTGCTGGGCGTTCTGAGTATCAGGACGCGGCGAGAGTACGGGTTCTCCCTGGAGGATCTGCACATCGTCGGGGCGTTTGCGGCCCAGGCGGCGATCGCGCTGGAGAACGCCCGGCTCTACCGGCAGACCGAGGAACGCGCGGAGAAGCTGGAGACCTTCAGCGCGCTGAATGCCCGTCTGCTGGAGGAGTCCAAGCATCACCAGGCCCGGCTCGAGGCACTCCTGAGCGCCACTCGCGAGCTCTCGGGGATTCAACCGGTCGTGTCGTTGCTCAAGCGCATCGCCGAAGCGTGTGGACGCCTCTTGGGATCGGAGTCGGTGGGGTTTCGACTCATGGAAGGCGATGAGCTCGTAGTCAGCGCGTCGTGGGGCGACAACGACGAGATCATGCTCGCACCTCGCCTCAAGATCGGCGAGAGCCTCAGCGGGATGGTCGCGGCGCGTGGAGAGCCTCTGGCGATCACAGACCTTGCGAACGATGCACGGCTTCTTCCGGCCCATCGCGAGGCCAATCGCCGGCTCGGCTACCGAGGCATGCTCGTCGTCCCGGTCAAGGTCGGTGAGCGCGTCGTGGGAGTGCTGAGCATCCGCACCCGACGGGAGGAGGGCTTCTCCGCGGAAGATCTCACGATCGCGACTGCGTTCGCTTCCCAGGCCGCGGTCGCGCTGGAGAACAGCCGCCTCTACCAGGAGACGCAGCGGGCCTACGACGAGCTCTCCGAAACCCAGGACCAGCTCACCCAGGCGAGGAAGATGGAGGCGGTGGGGCGCCTGGCGGGCGGCATCGCCCACGACTTCAACAATCTCCTGACGGTCATGACCGGGCGCAGCCAGCTCCTGCTCCGCCGGCTCACGCCGGAGGATCCGGTGCGCTCGGAGATCGAGCTGATCGAGAAAACCGCGAACCGGGCCGCCGACCTGACTCGCCAGCTGCTCGCGTTCAGCCGTAAGCAGATCCTTCAACCGGCGGTCATGAATCTCAACGCCGCGGTTGCCACCATGAGTGAGATGCTGCGGCGAACGATCGGTGAGGATGTTCTTCTGGTCACCGCGCTCGACCCGGCGCTCGGGTGGGTCCAGGCCGACCCGAGCCAAATCGAGCAGATCGTCATCAACCTGGCCGTGAACGCCCGGGATGCCATGCCGAAGGGGGGGCGACTCACACTCGAGACGGCGAACGTCGAGCTGGACGGTGCCTACGCTCGCGCCCACGTCGGGGCGCATCCGGGTCCCCACGTCATGCTCGCGGTGAGCGACACGGGAGTCGGCATGGACGCGGACACCCGGACGCGGATCTTCGAGCCCTTCTTCACTACCAAGGGGCCCGGCAAGGGGACAGGGCTGGGCTTGGCGACCGTCTACGGGATCGTGAAGCAGAGCGGTGGCCACATCTGCGTCTACAGCGAGCTCGGTCAAGGCACGGCGTTCAAAATCTACCTGCCGCGCGTTGACCCGGCGGCCGACCCCGTGGAGCCGGGCGGACTGCTGGCTCACGTGGCCCAGGGCCGTGAGACCATTTTGCTCGTGGAGGACGAGGGGGCAGTCCGGGAGCTCGCGCGAGATATTCTCGAGGCCAACGGCTACGAGGTGCTCGAGGCGCGTCATGGCGACGAGGCCCTCGCGATCTGTGAGCGCCATTCAGAAGCGATCCACCTGATGCTGACGGACGTCGTAATGCCGGGCATGAACGGGCGCGAGCTGGCCGAGCGGCTTGCACGGCTCCGGCCGGAGACGAAGGTGCTGTACATGTCCGGTTACACGGACAATGCCATCGTCATCGGTGGGGTCCTGAATGGCCGCGCGGTCTTCCTCCAGAAGCCCTTCACTCCTGACGCGCTCGCGCGCAAGGTCCGCGAAGTCCTCTCTCTCTGAGGCGAGCGACCGCGGAGTATACTAGGCCGCGATGAGCGCACCGGGCTTTCGTCTCTACGACCCCACCGCCGAGCCGCGCATTGTCGCTGAGCGCCTGGCGCCGAGGCTCGCGAGCCTCGCCGGAAAGCGCGCGGGCATTCTCGACAACGGCAAGGCCAACGCGGGCACGCTGATGCTCGCGGTGACGAAGATTCTCCAGGAGCGCTACGGCGTCGCCGAGGTGATCAAGCGCGAGAAGCCGGTGGCCGGCCCTCCGGTCCCCGAGGTCCTCGCCGCGCTTTCGCAGTGCGACTTCGTGCTGGTCGGCAGCGCCGACTGAGGGTCCTGCACGTCGTGGAGTATCCACGGCGCAATCTTGTTAGAGCAGCGCGGTGTTCCCACGGCCGTCATGGGCACCTTCGAGTTCGAGGCGCTCGCGAAGCTCGAGGCGAAGAACCGCGGCATCGAGGACCTGCCGCTCGCCCTCGTGCCGCATCCGCTCGGCGGCATCTATGAGGACGAAGTGGTCCGCAAGGCCGACCTCGCCCTCGAGTCCGTTCTGAAGGCGGTGACGCGCGCATGAGCGATCTCGGCCCGGCGGCGACGATCTTCGATTTCCCGGGCGCCTACGATCAGATCGATGCGCACTACCAGGAGCGCGGCTGGACCGACGGTCT
>JAHFDK010000454.1 GCA_023249095.1 Candidatus Rokuibacteriota bacterium
CGGGCACCAGGACGAGCCCGCGGCGCGCCAGCTCGTGGGGCGGGCGGCCCGTGACGGTCGCACCCAGGAACACGACGCGACCGTCGACGATCTGAGCGTCGTCGGCGCCGAGGAAGCCCGAGATCGCCCGGAGCGTGGTCGTCTTGCCGGCGCCATTGGTGCCAAGGAGCGCGACGATCGCGCGCGGCGGCACGCGGAGCGATACTCCCTGGACCGCCGTCGCGACGTGGTGGTAGACGACCTCGAGGTTCTCCAGCTCGAGGACGGACGTCACGACGCGGGGCGCAACGGACGATACCGGAACGGCCAGAGGAACGCCCAGTTGCGCACGCGGCGCCAGATTCCGACGAGCCCCTGTGGCTCGAAGATCAAGAAGACCGCCATCAGGAGGCCGAACGCGCCGAACTTCAGCGGAAACAAGTAGTACTCGGCGCCGCCCGGCACCCGGAGGCCCGCGACCACCGCGTCGATCCCGTGCGGGAGGAGGGTCACGAAGGCGGCGCCGAGCACGGCGCCGAGCGCCGAGCCGAGACCGCCGATGATGATCATCGCGATGTACTCGATCGCCAGAAAGAAACCGAACGCCTCGACCGAGACGAAGGCGCGCTGGTAGGCGAAGAGCGCGCCGGCGAGCGAGGTCAGGGCGCTCGACCAGACGAACGCCAGGACCTTATACCGCGCCACGTCGATCCCGACCGACTCCGCCGCGATCTCACGGTCACGGATCGCCATCCACGCCCGGCCGGCGCGGGAGCGCTGGAGGTTCACCGACAGGATCAGGACGAGCGCGGCGACCACCGTCAGGGCGTAGTACCAGGCAGTTGTCCCCTTCAGCACCCAGGCGCCGAGTCGTGGCGGCGGAATCGAGACGCCCGTGTTGGCGCCCCAGTGGTTCTGAAACTCGCCGCACGCGTAGAGAACGACGTGGTGCAGCGCGAGCGTGCCGAGGGCCAGATAGAGCCCCTTGAGTCGGAGCGCCGGGATGCCGACGACCACGCCGAGCACGGCGCCCACCAGCGCCGCGGCGGGCAGCGCGAGCAGCGGCGATGGCATGCGGTTCTCGACCAGCACCGCGGTCGTGAAGGCCCCGGCGGCGATGAATCCCGCGTGGCCGAGCGAAATCTGGCCCGCGAGCCCGGTCAGGAGATTGAGCGCGAGCGCGCCGACGGCGGCCAACGCCGTCTGCGCGACGAGGTCGAGGACGAAGGGCGAGGCATGGCGTGGCAGGACCAGGAGCACGACGAGCAGCGCCGCGAGCGCCGTGCGCCGGAGTGGCGTGTCCACCAGCGCCAGGTCGGCCGCGTACGTCGTCTTGAAATAGCCGCCGCCCAGCGCCATCTACACGCGCTCCAGCTCTTCCTTCGTGCCGAAGAGCCCCCACGGCCGGACGAGCAGCATCGCGAGGAGACAGAGGAACGGCGACACGTCGGCGAGCAGCGGGTCGCCGTAGCGGACGGACAACACCTCGACCGCGGCGACGATGAGCGCGCCGGGGATGACCCCGGCCAGGCTGTCGAGCCCTCCGACCAGCGCCACCGCGAAGGCCTTCAGGCCGAGGACGCCCAGCGAGGGATCGAGGCGTACGTTGTTCGCATAGAGAATGCCGGCGAGCGCGCCCGCGAACCCCGCAAGTGCCCAGGAGAGCGCGAAAAGCAGCTGGAAGTTGATGCCGCGCTGCGCGGCGAGCAGCGCCTTCTCGCCAGCGGCGCGCATCTGGATCCCCAAAGGCGAGAGCCTCAGAAAGGCGAAGAGCGCCAGGAAGAGCGCCGCGGCCGCGCCGACCGTGAGCAGATCGAAGGTCGAGACGACGGCGCCGCCGGGGAGCCGGCGCGGCGGGTTGACGAGCCCGAGCAGCGGCAGCGGGTGGCGAATGCGGTCGGTGTAGACGAGCACGATCGCCGCGCGCAGGAGAATGCCGAGCGTGACCGTGACCAGGACAGCGGCGAAGATCGGATGGCCGGCCATCGGCCGCATGAGGAGCCGATAGATGAAGAAGCCGGCCAGCGCGCTCAGCGCCGCCGCCGTGGCGACCGACAGCGCGGGCGCGCCCGGCGCCGCGGTGGCGAGCAGGAAGAGGAAGTAGCCGCCGAGCGTCATCATGTCGCCCTGGGCCAGGTTCAGGACGCGCGTCGCGCGGTAGACGAGCACGTAACCCGCGGCGAGCAACGCGTAGAGGCTCGCGACGACGACGGTCGTGGCGAGGACCTGCGTCACCGCGTCACTTGATCTCGAGCCGCGTCCAGCCGCCGACCGACGCGATGCCGGTCTTGGCCGGGTCCCACCGGTAGACCTTGTAGTACGTATTCTTCCGGTAGTGATTGTCCGCGGTCCACTCGATGGGCCCACCACGGAGCCCCTTCGTGTCGACGCTCACCCCGGCCATCGCCGTCGCGAGCTTGTCCTTGGGGCACGGCCAGCCGCACTTCTTCAGCGCCGCCTCGAGCACCATCGCCGAGACCCAGGCGAGCAGGCCGTCATTGACGCTGGGGCGGACGCTCGAGGTGGTGATCGACACGTAGGCCGCACCCTTCCTGCACGGCGTTGGTATTGGCGGATCGGCCGGGCGCTGCCATGCTCGATCGTACCAGATCGACTCGCGCGACGAGGGATGTGATCGTGATGAAGTGTTACGTCTGCAAGCAGCCGATCGACAAGCGCGGCCCGCACTGGATCTTGACGGGTCGGAAGAAGGGTCCCGTGTACTTCGACGGCGCGTGGCGCAAGGATGTGCCCTTCTGCGACCGGTGCGAGGCGCAGGAAGGTTGGACCAAGTACTGGTCGCAGGGCAAGGGCTGCTTCACCATCATGGGGTAGCAGCGCGGCAGCACCACGACGAGGGCCGGCCGGGCGGGACCGCCAACCGCCCGACCTGTTCTCCACCATGAGGTCGGTCACGACATCCGGACGCGATGACGAACGTTGGGTCGTGATAAGATCATGAACGTCGGAAGTGACTCGTCGAGGCTGAGAGTCCACGGGTCACTGCATCTCCGAACCCTCAAATCGCGAGGCGACCGGGTCGCGCAGTCCCGGACGCGATAGCGGAGGGAAGCTGCAAGCACACTGCGCGAAGCACTCCTTTTTTTGCATCCGCCCCTCCGCGATTGAAGCATGAAATGGAGGGACGATGCAGTGACCAGCCCAGTCGGGAAGCACCCGCCGAAGTTTTCGCAGCCGCCGAACCACGTCGTGTTCGAACAGCAGCTCCTCGCCCACGTCTTGCGTGATCCAAGCTTCTTGCCGGACCACCCGGAGATCCGGCCGGAGCTGTACCTGCACAACTACTCGATATTCGTCTCGAAGCTGATCCAGCGCCACAGCGCCAGGTACGGAACACCGCCGAACCTCGACACGCTCAAGAAACTTCTCGTAGGCGAGTTCGAGCGGAACATGGGCAAGGATCAGCGTTCCGCCATCAAGAAGTTCGTGGATGAAATCGAGGCGGTCAACTTAGCCGACCGTGAGCTGATGAGCGCGGAGACAAAGACCTGGACTAACCACCAAGCGTTTTACCGCCTCACCACGGAACTCAACAAAGCGTACGACGAAGCCAGGAAGACCAACAGCCTGGTCGATACCGAGTCCCTCACAAAACGCTGGCTCGACAACACCTCAAACGGGTCGGCGGCCGGGCGATCGAAGATCAAGTTCACCAAGCCCG
>JAHFDK010000186.1 GCA_023249095.1 Candidatus Rokuibacteriota bacterium
GAAGGACGCCGACTTCCTCCTGAAGAGCCTTCTTCCGCGCATCGGCCTGAGCGCCGCGTTCGGTCAGAAGGGCTACCTCCCGGCGGGCCAGCGCGACCGCCAGGGCGGCATCCCGGGAATCAACTACGGGATGCCGGGCATGGACGAGCTCGGCTTCTGGGCCGAGAAGAAGCTTTTCGACGCCGAGGCCCCGATCCCGAAGATGCTCGCCGGTCTCGGCTTCACGGCCGCGAAGATCGGCGAGATCGCCGGGCGAATCTCGACCGACGATCCCGAGAAGCTCCTCGCCTACCTCCAGGGCGTCGTCGGCGTCGTCGTCGGCATCCGCGACCTTGGCGCCGAGATGGGGAAGACCTACGGCGAGCTGACGAAGGGCTGGTCCGACGAGACCGCGAAGGGGCAGGCTGCGGCCTTCGGGAATGCCGCCCAGGACCTCGCCGCGCAGTGGGACGCCCTCTCCCTCTACTCCGGCGACGAGCAGATGAAGAAGGCCCAGGAGGCACAGGCCGCCTCCGACCAGTTCTGGCAGTCCGTCGTTTCCTACCTCCAGCAGCTCGACGCGCTCGGCCAGAAGCTCTCCGCCGGCTTCCAGGGGCTGCGCGAGAGGATGCGCGCCTTCCTGAACCCGCTCAGCGAGAGCGGCCAGACGACGGCCGACTGGTCGATCGTCAACGGGACATGGGGCAAGCTCCAGAACGCGAAGACGCCGGCCGAGATCGAGACGGCCTCGACCGATGCGGCCGCCGCGATCGAGCGGATGTTCGCCGTCCTCGTCGAGCGGGTGACGCGCGGGAAGGCCCTCCTCGACCGGCTCACCGGACTGACCGGGAACCTCTGGAACATGGGGAAGGACGTCGCCGCGGCCGAACTCGAGCGGACGAACCCGCTCGAAGCCTGGGGCAACGGGCTCGTCGACATCCAGACGAAGGTCGGCGCCGCCGCGACGAAGTCGGGCCTCGAGCAGATCACCGCGATCGAGGACGTGGCCGCGGCCGGAGAGGACGTCTACGGCAAGCTGAAGGCCTTCATCGCCGACATCGCCTCGGTCCGCTCCGGCGTCAACAAGTCGATCGACTCCCAGGTCTGGGAGCTCGGCGTCGGCGAGATGGACGCGCGGGGCCAGGCCGGGGCCGTCACGCAGCGGGTGAAGGAGCTCCAGGACCAGCTCAAGCTCGCAACCTCGCCCGCCGAAATCCAGGCAATCACGCAGGAGATCCAGAGCCTGACGAGCCGCTACGTCGGCACCTTCGGGAAGGACGACAAGGACCGGGCTGCGGCGATCGCGTGGGCGCAGGAGCAGCTCGACCGGGCGAAGGGACTCGCGAACGAGGCCCTCGACGCCCTCGACGCGCAGGCCAAGGCCCTCGCTACCCAGCTTGAGACGACCCTGAAGACCGCTACCGGGCTCATCTCGACGAACGTCTCCGACGCCGCGACGCAGATCGGCCAGCTCTCCCACACGCTCGGCGCCCTCGACGAGGAAATGCGGAAGGCGATCGAGCGCCTCGGGCAGGGCGCGCTCGACTCCCTCGCGCCCCTTCGGGCGGCGATGGATACCGCGGCCGGGATCTTCACCGGGGCCACGGCGACGGCGGGCGCGGCTCTCACGGGGAGCGATGCGAGCTTCTCCGCGAGCGTTGACCGCTCGACGTCCCGGCTGAACAGCTTCGCCGAAGCGCTCGACCGGGCGATCTCGAAGCTGAACGGGATCGGCGGGACCGGCGCGGAGTCCGGGTCCGGCACCGGCCCGAAGACCGAGAACTACGCGGAGACCGTGACTCCCGCGCGCACGACCGCAACCGCTGTCGTCACCTACTCCCGGCGCTTCGCCGGACAGATGACGCCGAGGGTGGCCTGACATGGCGCTCGACCCCTACGTCGAGGCGCACCGGAGCGACGTCGTCACCGAGACGGCTTGGCTCGTGGAGATCCGGTTCCCGACGGTGCATCGGCTCTGCGACTGGAAGGACCCGATCGTCTACGGCGGGAACACGTTCGAGCGCGCCGTCCTGACGGTCGAGGGAATCAGCTCCGACGCATCGGGCGTCGCGGCCGGCTCGAGCAGTCTCCGGATCGGCTGCGGCGACGACTACTGGCCGACGCTCCTCGCGGCCCTGGCGGAGGACGAGCGGCATCCCGAGGTCGTCCTCTACGAGGCGTGGTTCGACCCGGCCGTCGTCTCGTCCGCCCCCGCCGCCGTTCGCGCCGTGCGGATCTACCGGCTCGAGACGGCCTCGTGGACCCCGCTCGAGGCGACGATCACGCTCGGCCCCGGGTCCGACGTGAAGACGGGCCGCCTGCCGTCCCGCGAGTACGGCTCCGGCCTCTGCACCTATTGCCGCTTCAAGGGCCAGCAGTGCGGCTACCCGGGCGCCGCGACGACCTGCGGCGGAGGCACTGCTCCGGAGCGGACCTACGAGGCATGTGTCGCTCTCTCGAACCAGGCGCGCTTCGGCGGCCAGCGCGCCATGCCCGGCGAAGAGGTCGAGATCACCTGGGAGTGGAACGTGGCGAACCAGTTCTACGACACCGCGACGATCCGGCTCACGCGGAGGGCTGAGTAATGCCGCTCGCGACCTTCCCCTGGATCTCTCCCGCCGATGCCCCGCGCGTGGGGTTCACCTCGGGCGTGGCCTTTCGAACCGAAGTCACCACCGCGCGGAGCGGCGTGGAGAAGCGTCGCATCGTCTGGCCCTATCCGCGCCACACCCTCGGATCCCTCGACTGGTCCCGCACGGAGAACGCGGCGACGAAAGCCAACGCGCTCTACGCCTTCTTCTGCGACCGGAAGGGGAAGGCCCTGCCGTTCGTCGTCTTCGACTTCGACGCCGTGCGCAGCTACGTCGACGCCCGGGTCGGCATCGCGACGGCGGGCCAGACGGTGTTCAACCTACCGAGCCGGAACGCGACGGCGGTCACGGTGAAGGTCAACGGCCTCGTCCGGCTCGGAACCTTCGCCGCCTTGGCCGGCGCGAATGCTCGCGACCAGCACACCTTCGACGCCCCCGGAGCGCCGACGCTCTCGCAGCCAAACGCCGGGAGCAAGCCCGCCGGAACGTGGAACGTGAAGTGCTGTTGGGTCGGAGCGGCCGGGGACGGCATCCTCGGGACCGTCTCGAGCAACATCACCGTGGCGGGGGCAACGGCGATCACGACGGCGCGCCCCGCGAGTCCGCCCGCGTGGGCGACGGGATGGAAGGTCTTCTCCTCGAAGCTCGGCCCGACCGCGACATGGTGGGAGACCTCCGCGACGATCCCGATCGCGACCGCCACGTACGATGACAACACGTCAGACGCAGCGCTCACGGTGCAGCGTCTCCCGCTCACCGCGGGCGACGTCCTCACGATGGACTTCACGGGCCAGCGTGCCTTCGCCGTGCGCTTCGACACCGACGAGCTGGCGATCCAGAACTTCGGGAACCTGCGTTACGGCGGGCTCACCGTCCCCGTCATCGAAGTCGTGGGCGAGGAATGAGCAGCCGGGGCCCGACGACGCCCGTGAACCCTCGTCCCGGCGCCGGCCGTGGCGGTGCGACGCCGAAGCCCGACCGCACGGAGACGCCCGTCGGGCCGCGGAAATACCCGGGCTGGACGGACCCGCCTCTCCCGAGCGGCCCGGTCGCGCCGACCCCCGGCGGAGACCGCTCGCTCGGCGGCGGCAGCAACGCCGTCACCGCGAGCGCCCTCGTCGGCCCGACGCATCGCGTCCCGATCCTCTTCGGCCGGTGTCGCCTCTCGCCAGACCTCGCGATGGCTTCCCAGGACTCCTACTCGGGGATGCGCTTCGGGAAGTACCTCGCGATCATTTCCGAGGGGCCGATCGACGCGATCGAGAGCTGGGAGGGCGCGACGACGTCCGACTTCCGAGCGATCGAGACGACGCTCGGTACGCTCACGACGCCCACGGGGCACCTCGGAGGCACGATCGGCCTCGCCGCGGCCTATATCGAGACGAAGAACTCGAAGCCGTGGAGCCCCGCCGGAATCTTCCGTGGCCGGCTTCTGTTTGACCCGCGGCTCGGAGCCTGGGGGGCGGGCGAGTACCCGGACCCCCTGAAGTGCGCCTACTCCACGAACCCGGCTCTCGCGGCTGCGGACCTCCGGACGTTTCCTCAGTACGGCGACCTCTCGCCGACCGTCATCTCGTGGGCGAGCGTCATCGCGGCCGCCGACTACTTCGACGAGCTCGTCGACGGCGCGAAGCGGTACACCTTCAACCTCTGGATGACGGCGGCCTCGGGCGCCGAGCAGTGGCTCGACACGTTGAAGCTCCACTTCGGCCTCTCCTGGCGCGAGGACGGAGGCGTCTACTACCTCGACTTCTCGGCGCCCGTCGCGGACGTCGCGGCGATCATCAATGACGACGACATCGTCGATGGCACGCAGCCGCGCATGACGTTCGGCGGCGGCGCCGGCCTCGTCGACCGGCCGAACCGCTTCCGCGCCGAGTGGGTCGACCCGGCGAGCGATTGGGCCATCCGCACCGTCGAGGTTCGGCACCCGGAGGTCGAGGCGGGCGCGCCGATCCGCGACGCGGCCGTCTACAAGCTCCACGGGCTCCAGACCGAGGCCATGGCGATTCGCGCCCTCTGGCGGATCGCGAAGGACATCTGGTCTGAGCAGGAGCTCGAGTGCGAGGTCACCGCGACGAACCTCCATCTCCAGGTCGGCTCGCGCGTCACTTGCAACCTGACGAGCCTCGGGCTCTCGGGCGTCGACTTCCTCGTCACCCGCTTCGCTTACAACGGCGACCGCGTGAACCTCGCGCTCCGGCGGTACGACACGACGACCTGGACGCCGCCCGGGTCCACCGGCGGCGCGCTCCCCGACTACGGCTACTTCGACACGCCTCCCGACCTCGTCGTCCCGACGCGCGCGACGCCCGAAAGCGAAATCACCGCAGTTACGCCGACCTCGAAGGTGACGACCGTCTACCTGGGGTTCTCCTGGCAGCTTCCGACGTTCCAGTGGGTCAAGGACGTGCTCATCCGCGTCTGGCCCGCGGGCACCGCGGCGACGTGGGACACGCCGGGCTACACCGAGTATCCCTCCTCGCCCTCGGGCGATTCGCGCTTCGCTGCGGACCCGACGTGGAAGGTGAGCCTGAAGCCGAAGGTCTTCGAGACGCAGACGGCTACCTTCGACGCTCTCGGGAACCAGACGAACATCGACTACGCGGGCGACGGCTACGTCGCGATCCTCCGGCTGCGCTCGCTGGCGCTGAACCTTTCCGCGGGCGTGACGCTCTCTGAGGCGGCGCACTCCTCGAGCGTCCCGACCCCTCCCGCGACCGTCGTCGTCGAGACGCCCGCGACGCCCGCTCCGGCGAGCGGCGAGATCGCGGTGTGGGACACGGTGGCCGGGAAGCTGACCCACACGGCGGCGCTGATGTGGGATGAGACGAACAAGCGGCTCACGCTCGGGACCGCGTCGCCCGCCGCCTCGGCGATGGTCCACCTCTACGACACGGCCTTCTCGAAGGGTTTCCTGATCGGCGACGACGTCACCCTCGCGACGGGCGCGCAGAAGGGTGTCCGAATCATCCCATTCAATACCGGGGACATCTACTTCGACCTGAAGACGCACGCGGCGGGGAAGGTCTACTTCCGCACGGGGCAGGGCACCGAAAGCGGAGCGGCCCGAACGTGGATGGCCGTCGAGGCGGCCACCGGAAACGTCGGCGTCGGGACGCCGAGCCCGGCCGGGCGATTGACCAGCTACTACGCCACCAACGTAGCACCCTCGCTAGCGCCAAACGCCTTCGCCCCGTTCATCATCAACAATGCCGGGGAAGAGCTAGCGTTCGGCGTGGACAGCGCGGCTCCGTATCCGGTGTGGATGCAGGCCCGCTATGCGACCGCCGCAAGAGACATAGCGATCAACCCTCTCGGTGGCAACGTCAGCGTCGGGACGACGAGCGTGCCCGCCGGCTACCGAATGATCGTTGACGGTACGGGTGTCGGCGGTTTCCTTTCTCGAGCCAACGATCCGGTGACGGCCGTCATCGCCGTGCAGAACACGCTTAGTACGGGGGCGCGCGTCTACCGGCTCACAGCCGGGATTGTTGGTGTCACGCAAGAGCACTTCTCCATCTACGACGCGACGGCCGCTGCGACGAGGCTGGTGATCGACACCAGCGGCCACACCCTCCCGGGCACGACGTGGACCTACGACCTCGGCGCGAACGCGACCCGCTGGCGTTCTCTCTACGCGGCCGAGCTGCGCGTGGAGACGCTCGTCGCCCAGAACACCATCGCCACGATTGGAGGGAACGTCCTCGTCGCGCCGACGACGAAGCTCACGGCGGCTCTGGCGGCTGCGGCGACCACGCTCTACGTCGAGCACAACAGCATCGCTGCGGGCAACATCCTCTACCTGAAGGCCGCGCCGGGGGGCGCGCAGCAGGTGGAGTTCATGAGCGTGACCTCCGGCCCGACAGGGACCGGACCCTACGCCTACGTCGTCGTCCGCAACCTCGACGGCACGGGAGCGAATGACTGGCCGGCGGGAAGCGCGATCGTCGACACCGGGACGACGGGGAACGGCTTTATCGACCTCTACTCCGTGCGCGGGACGAAAGCCGCGACCGAGTACGGCCCAACGATCGTCGGCAACGTGCGGAACAGCGCGACGTTCAACGACTGGTCGCCACGCTGGGCGATCGGCAACCTGAACGGCCTCTACGGGTACGCCACGAACGAGTACGGCTTCGCCGCTGGCGTGCCGACCGCGGCATGGGTGAAGGTGGACCCCACGAACGGCGTCCGCATCGGCCACAACGCGACGACGAAGGTGAGCATCGATGCCGCGGGGAACGCCAGTTTCACCGGAGCCGTGACCGCCGCGAGCGGCGCGATCGGCGGCTGGACGATCGGAGCGACGGAGCTTGCCGCCGGGTCCGGAGCCTGCATCCGCGCGGGGCAGACGGCGTACGACACCGGGACCGGCTTCTGGCTCGGCGACGTGGCGGGGGCGAAGAAGTTCTCGCTCGGGGACGCTGCGGGGAACAAGCTGACGTGGGACGGGAGCGCGCTCGCGCTCACCGGAGCGATCACCGCAGCCTCAGGACAGATCGGTGGCTGGACGATCGGAGCGGCCGACCTCTACTCGGGCGGCATCTACCTTCATTCGAGCGCGACGCCCGCCTCGAACAAGATCTACGTCGGGGCCGCGATCTACGGCGGGACGACGACCGCGTTCTATGTGGACGGGTCGGGCCGCCTCTCGTTGAAGGACAAGTTCCTGTGGGACGGAACGAGCCTGACGGTCCTCGCGGGGAATGTCACGCTCGACAGTAACGGCATCTGGATTCCGCCGGGGGGCGCGGGCCGAACGTCGAGCTTCGGGTTCGTCAACGGCTCGACGTGGATCGGTGGGACCTACGCGAGCGCGGGGGCGCGCAACGTCGTCGGCCTCACGGCGCAGAAGAGCGGCTATGGCGCGACGGTCGAATGCTCGACCGACGGGACGATCGGGGGCGGGAAGGTCGCGATCATGGGACTGCTGGAGTCCGGGGATATCGCCGTCACCGGGCACGTCGCCTCGACGCAGTACGTCACCGCCACGACCTACATGACCGCGGGCACGAATATCACGGCCGGGGGGCTCGTCTCCGCGGGGTCCGCGTTCTACTGCAACGGGAATCAGGTCGTCGGCTCCCGCGGCGCAGCCGTCGCCGACGCGACAGACGCGGCCACCGCCATCACTCAGCTAAACGCACTTCTCGCCCGCTGCCGCGCGCACGGGCTCATTTCTTAGGAGGGACCATGACACCCACCGACATCGCGGCCAAGCTCACGCTCCTCGGCAAGCAGCGCGAGGAGATGGCGCAGTCCTTCAACGTGCAGCTCGCCCAGCTCGACCTTCAGGAGAAGTCCGTGAGGGCTCGGCGGGAGCAGCTCATCGAGTCGTTCAATCGTCAGTCCGGGTTCTTCGACGGCCGCGAGGAGACGCTGAAGGAGATGATGAAGGAGAGCGCGCCGGCCGAGCCCGGCGCTGGCCCTGGCGAGAGCCGGCCCGGGGCGGCGCCGGAAACGGCCGAGCCGTAGGCCTCGCGGGAGGAAGACCCCTACGGGGCCTATGGCACGTTTCCGTGCGCGACGACGATTCCTAGCACGGTGCCGCACTCCGCACAGATGACCTCGGCGCGATCCGTGGCTATTCCGGAGCGAGTCGAGATGTACCTGTGGGGGCAGAGCGCGCCCGGCAGCGGGCGCGACGCGCCGCCCAGCACTGGCACGCTCTCGTCTTCGCGGTCCATCGCGACGGACGAGGCGACCCGGCGGCTGTTGACGCCGCCCGTCGTCACCGCCTCTTTCACGATGCCCAGAACCCCCGGCTCCACTACGTCGAGCAGCCCGTCGGCCGCCGCGTTCTCGCCGTGCGTGCGGAGGAGCGCGACGGCGGTGCGGATCTTCTGGATGTTGGAGGGGGTCATGGCCTGGGCCTCCTGATCTTCGCCGGCCGTTTTACGGGCCGCTTTGGCAGCGCACGGCCCGTCCGCACATATCCCCTCTTGCCGTCTATCGTCTCGACTACGCGAGCCCCAGTGTCGAATGTGACACCTTCTGGCGGGTAGTGAACCTGCCGCTCCACCTTGCACGATGCAATGAAGTTGACCGCGCCGATGCGTCCACCCCCGAACAACCACTTGCCCGGGGCGAGCGCCATCCCGAGAAACACGTCGAAGCCGGCGTCGCTGGCATCCCCGATCGCCCGGTTCAGGGCGAAGACAGCGTTCTCTACGACCTTGCGCGTATCCGTTGCCTTCTTCTTCTTCATCCTCTCCTCCTCCCCGCCTTCACGCGCCTGACGTGCTTCCGCATCCCGCGGGACATGCGCCCAACAATCCCGAGCCGCTGGAGGCGCGCGTAGCCGCCCTTCACCTTCACGGTGCCGGTCACGGTCAGGCGCCCGGAACGAGTGATGTCGAACTGCATGGACTCGACGTGGACGCCGGGGATCGGCGCCAGCGGCTTCGAGGTGTGGACGTAGCAGTTCGGGCCGAGCTCGATCGTCTCGGTGTCGAGGCCGTAGAGCGAGGCGAGGAGGGGGATCATCGCGGCTCCGGCGGCTCAGGGAGCGGCGTCCACCTCGCTACACCGTCGATCGGGCCGTCGCAGTCCCCGCGCCACCCTCGCTCGCCGCAGTAGACGGCCGCGACGAGGAGGGCCCTGCGCCTCGCGCCGAAGGCTTCCACGATAACCTCGGCTCCGGATTCCGGCAGCCGCTCCTCGACGGGGATCCACCTCGGCGCGCGGCGGGCCATGGAGACGAGGGAGAGGATCGTCTCCCGGTCGCAGGCCGCGACGAAGAGAGCGTCGGACATCTCCAAGGGGTAGGCGCCGCTCTCCGTCTCGATGAGGAGCGTCCCGTCCTCGAAGGTGACAAGAGAAGCTTGATCGGACATCTCGGGAGAGGGGAGCGGCTCGAACTCGCGCTTCCCCGACGTCGCCGCCTTCGCGAGCTCCTCGAGCCGGTCGAGGTCGGAGGGGGAGAGGGTCACGAGGTCACCTGTCTAGGTGCTTGTCCAGCGCTCCCCGAACGATCTCCGACCGCGATTCCTTCCGGCGGCGCGCCGTCTTTTCTAGGCGCGTCGAAAGCACTTCGGGCAAGCGCAGCGTCAGATGAGGGGCCGCTCCTTCCCCTGACCGTCCGGAGAGCGGCGGTCGACCGGCCTGTCTTTGGGTTCGGGCGGAGATCTTCGGCATACGCGAAGAATCTTACCCTTTCGAGCAGCGCCAAGGTTTCCTCCGTCGGGCGGAACCATTCTCCGACGCCTCTGGAGGGCAATAGCTGCTTGTGGAGCAACCATTCGAGGACTCTCCCGCCTGGGATCGTCATCATCAACTCGAGCTTTCGTCCCGACCCGGTCGACAGAGAAGCGATCCTCTTCACGGGATCCCTGGAAATTCCGATCTTCAGCATCCCGTTTTCGGTATCCCTGGCGAAGTAAACGAACGACGGCCCCATGACTCCAATGAGCCGCGTGCGCGCCGAGAAATCCTTCGCATCCCGACGAAACATCTCAGCGTCCTGTCTCGAGAGGAAGGTCCCCTTCACCACGCGGTTGCGAACGCTGAGACGGACGCGCCATTTCTCCCCGTCCTGCGCGATGCCGTTGATGAACTTCATGCGAATAATGTAGCACAGAATCGCGGACGCGCAAGGGCTCAGTTACAGAGAAGGTAACTTCCGGGGCAAGAATGGGATGCGCCGGTTTCACTAAATCCCAGTGTACCCGGCGCATCTAATTGTGGTGTTTGTGGTTAGGTGGAGCCGAAGCCCAGACTTGAACTGGGGACCTACTGATTACGAACAAGTTGTGAACACTATTTCACCTTGACAGTAGGCGTAAGTCGCCCAAGGTTCCGGGCCATGAACGAAGCCCTCTCCCCCGGCTCGGTCCTTCCGCCTCACATCGCTGCGCGCATCACCGTTTCCGCTTCCGGGTGCTGGCTTTGGGATGGCGCGCGAGACGTCCACGGCTACGGCCTCGCGAGCATCGGCGGGAAGATGTTCCGCCTCCATCGGTGGGCTTATCAGGCGGCGAACGGACCCGTGCCGCCCGACCTCGACATGGACCACCTTTGCAGCGTCCCGCCGTGCTGCAACCCGCTCCACCTGGAACCCGTGACGCATCACGTGAACCTCCTTCGATCGTCGAGAACGCGCGCCCTCATGAACCTGAAGAAGACCGAGTGCGCGAATGGTCATCCCTTCACGGAGGAGAACACCTATCGGTGGGGTGGGGCCCGTGGGATCCCTCGGCGCTACTGTCGAACCTGCATGAGAGAGAGAAATCGGAAAGGGGCGAACCGGGCCGCCTAACCCCCCTCGTCTCCGGAGGCGTAAGTCCGGCTCTCGGGCGCCGCCCCTTCGCCCTCCCGTGGGTCCCCTGTCGTCCCTGGCTGTACCCGGCTCTCCCCTCTGCCCTGCCCACTGATACCGGGTACAGCAGGCGCGTCGAGCACGCTCCCGACGGCCTCCGCGAGCGCCTCGCGCGCCGCCCATCGCCGGCTCTGGTCGTAGTGCCTTTCCGTGACCGCAGAGGACGTGTGCCCCGCAGCTCGGCGGAGAACCTCGACGGTGGCCCCCGTCTCGCCGGCGAGCGTCAACGCCTGATTCCGCAGCCAGCCCAGGCCGCGCACGGTCCGCCCGAGGCCAGCCGCCTCTCCCGCCGCCCCGAGCGCCTTCTGGAGCGTCCAGGGCGTCAGGGCGTGCCGCGCCTTCGGCTGCCCCGCGCGGCGGCTCCACACGGCGAGGAGCGGCTCGGACGACGCCACTCCGCGGCACGGGCCGGCGAGCCACGGCCCGAGGTGCGCCCGGAGGCCGGAGGAGATCGGGGCGTTCTCCCGCCCGGGCTGCGCCCCCTTCCGCCGACCGAACACGATCTGCCCGGCGTCGAGGTCCACGTCTCCGATCGTCAGTTCGCGCGCCTCGACCTCCCGGCAGGCCGTGCGGAGGACGAGCTCGGCCGCGACGCGCGCGACGCTCCCCGGCTCGAGCGCCGCGAGGAAGGCCCGGACGCTCGTCGCGGTCGACGTCGGCCGGCTCCGGCGTGGCACCTTCACCTTTGGCGTTTCCGGCGTGGGGAGGCCAACGATCCTCATGGCGGTCTTCGCGATCGTCACGGCCGCGCGCGTCTGCGCCCCCTGCGAGCGCGTGTGGAGCCCCGCCCATTCGACGAACCGACCGAAGTCCTCGCGGGTCAGGCTCGCAGGCTGGGCCGGACCGAGGGCCCGCTTCCAGAGATCGGCCACGCTCTCGACTTGGGCGATGCTCCGAGGGCTCTTCCGGTACTGACGTAGTTCGGCGGCGTACCTGGCGAAGGCCTGGGCGAGCGACGGCGGGAG
>JAHFDK010000455.1 GCA_023249095.1 Candidatus Rokuibacteriota bacterium
GGCCCGCCGGGTTTGAGGTGGCGGGGGCTGGAAACGGCTTACGGCGAACCTACACGGGCACGAAGCTGGAAACGGCGGATACAGCCAAGGGGAGCCTACGGAGCTTTGCGCCAGTCCTCGTCACGCCCCGGCGCTGGGCCGGTTTACGAAGTGCTAAGAGTCGCAGGCAAATAGGGGAGATTTTCCTTGCAGCCAACTGTCCAGCCGCCTGCTTCCTCTAGCTTCTTTTGCCTTCGTCGCGATCGCATGGCCCAGCGAAGATTCTTGGCGTCATCGCTCTTGCCTCCGGAGAGTGATCGGGCTACCTTCGGCCCACCGATCCGACCTGCATCGGCCCGGCTCGTTGGAGGACGCGGCATGCAATGTCCGAGGTGCCAGCACGAGAATCCCTCGCATGCGAAGTTCGTGTCTGCGAGGCCTGGCGGCGGTCGTGGTGGACCGGCCAATTCGAGGGGAGGGGTTCGCTCTGGTCAGTGGCCAGCGACGCCCGGCGCTTCAACACCCCAGAGAATCGGAGGGACAACCGATGAGCGCGCACTGGATGTGGATCCCCCTGCCCCGACACACCACCAAGGTGGGCGAAATCGTGGAAGTCCTCTGGTCCGACTACTACGGCGCGATGATGTTCGGTGACGAGGAAGAGATCGTCTGCCTTCCGCACAAGGGATGCCGGCTCGAGATCATCGTGACGGTAGAAACTTCACATCACGAAGTAAATCTCCTCTTGCCGGGGCAAGTCGTTCGCTATAAGGGTTCGTTCTGGTTCCTCGATCGCTTCGAGTTGCCGAGTGGGATCGGTGTGGGTCTCTGGCATCTGGTCGGCTTCAAGCTGCGGCTTGTTCCGGACCCAATCGGGCCCGTGCCGAGCGAGGATGAGATCCTGGATCGGGTCCGAGGCAGGCCGGAACGCTCCCTTCCTCTCAGGGCTCAGCCGCTGAGGGGAACTCCATGAATCTCCCGTTTGCGACGGTGACCCCGGTTGAGAGCTTCAGCGGTAGAGGCACGTTACGGAGCGCGCGACTAGGCTGTCAACACTTCGTTCGCCCGCATCAAATGTGTGGGCGCACGCCACGAGACGTGCGCACGGCGCGCCCCGAGAGGTGTGAGGGTCACAGCCCTAATAGGTCCTATGCCGGCCAGGACTTTGCGCTGGACGACGATCACGATGGCCGCCGTAACGAGCGCGACGACAACCAACACGGCAATCCCCGCTTCCGGAGAGACCCTCAGGGCCCGAAAGATCCAGCTCCCGACGATGCTGCCGACGAGCCCGAGGCTCATGTCCCACTTCAGCCCGTACCCTCCGGCCTTGATCACCTTGCCGGCCAGCCAGCCGGCAATCAGCCCGATGAGGGCTGTCGTCACGACCATTTGGAGATTCATGACTCTTCCTCCTGCACCTGGCCCTGGGGAGATACGCAGGTCAGGCCGCAAGGGCGCGAACGACCATCTGCTCCTTAGACATTCGGAACATTTCCCCGGGGGCGACTTGGAACCCGTAGCGGTCACCGATCACAACCACGGCTTCCCGGACCTCTCGGGGAATGGCACCCATCTTCAGCGCCAGACACGCGTCGCAAAAGCGGATCGTACGGTAAGCAGGTGGGTGAGTCGGTCTTGTCTGCACAGTGCCCCTCCCGGTGAAGGAGGTGAGGTCAGGTCCTCGTCACCGGGTCCCGACGCACGCTACCCGCGTCAACCCTCGGGGCCGCAGCGGCTGACGGACGGACTCTAACACACGGGTTGCTTCTGCGGGGCGTCTTCCTAACGTGCTGGTGATATTCGTGGGTCTTCCAGCCTCCGGCAAGAGCACCTTCTTCCAGACGCACTTCGCGGGCACTCATTGCCACGTGAGCAAAGACCTGATGCCCAATGTCCGGAATCGGGACCAGCGCCAGAGGAGCTGATCGCCGAGGCGCTCACCCACGGACAATCCGTCGTCGACAACGTCAACGCGAGCGCGGCCGAGCGCGCCCACCTAGTCGCCCTCGGACGAGCGCACGGGGGCAGGATCATCGGCTACCACTTCAACTCACGGATTCGCGAGTGCCTGAAGCGCAATGCGACGAGGACCGGCCGGCAGCGAGTCCCCGATGTCGCCGTCTACGTCGCGGCGAAACGGCTTGAAGTCCCGACATACGCGGAAGGCTTCGACCATCTCTACCGTGTCCGCCTAGTCGGCCAGTCCGACTATGAGATCGCCGCACTGGCCGCACTGCCGCCGTAGGCGATGGCCGGCTTCCTCGAGCAGCTCGAGACGTCTCACTGAGACGGGTTCACGCTACCCGTTCCAGGTCGGTCGGGCACGGGCAGTTCTCGACGGGCTGTTCTTCTGGGCGGTTCGTCGCCGAGGCTAGTTCAGGGGCTTCGGGGCGCCTCGGGGCCGGACGCGGCGCGCTCGGGGATGCCCGTCGGCGCGGAGCCGAGGGTTGAGGTGGAAGTGCACCGTGGGCCGACCCCCGTCCATGGCCCTGACCGGGCAGGCCGTCAGCATGCTGGGATCGAGGGCCTGTGTGGTGAATACAAGCAGGCACCCAGACGGCCTAATACGATTGGGGAGAGCAGTGAAGATGCGTGGCACCGCGGCGACCGTGGCAGTGAGTCTCCTGGTCTGGCTCATCCAGGCCGGCGGCTGTGCTCCGCGGGTCGGTTCCCCATCGGACGGGCTGGTTAAGAACGAGCCCGTCCCCCAGCCGCCGTCACCAGGGGACGCCGAGGGCCGGCGCGCCACGGAGGCCCCTCCAGCGCCTGCCGAGCCGGCCCAGGGGCCTACCTCGCCTCCGCCTGCGGAGCTGCCTCGACCGAGGGAGAGTGCTACTCCGCAGGAGAGCGTTACCCTGCCGAAGAGCGCTACTCCACCGCCGAGCGCGCCCCCGCCGCAGAGCGTGCCCCCACGGCAGAGCACGACTCCACCTCAGAGCACGCCCCCGCGGCAGAGTACGCCTTCACGACAAAGCACTGCCCCTCAGGAAAGCGCTGCTGCTCGGCCAGGGGCGCAGGCAGGTTCGACGGCGCTCGATCTGACCTCTCTCGAAAAGCGACTCCGCGAAACCAACGCGATCGGCGTGTTCACGAAGCTCTCGCTCAAGAATCAGGTCGATGACCTCCTGGAGCAGTTCCGGACGTTCCACCAGGGGCGCGACAAAGCTGCTCTCGCGAAGCTACAGCAGCGGTATGAGCTGCTGCTACTCAAAGTGCTGGCGCTGCTGCAAGACAAGGATCCGGCACTCGCTCGCGACATCTCTACGTCGCGCGAGACGCTGTGGAATCTTCTGGCGGACCCGGCCAAGTTCAAGAACCTCTGATGCGACTTGGAGGAGCCATGAGTAAACGAATGACGACCTGGGCCGCGATCGTGCTGCAGGCGACGCTCTTCGCCGGCCTCTCGCTGGCGGCGGACGACCCGGCCGTCCTCAAGGATTTGACCGCGGTGATCGCGCTTCAAGGTCAGCCGTGCGGGCAGGTGGTCACCGCCACCCAACAAGGAGACAACGATTACATCGCGTCCTGCCAGGACGGAAGTCGCTACCGCGTGTTCGTGAACGCCCAGGGCAGGGTCGTCGTGCAGAAGCAGTGAGCGCAAACGCGCCTGAGACTGATCCACGTCGCCAGGAAGTCCGGCTCCGAAGAATCAACTCCTGAACGCCGACCCCCACC
>JAHFDK010000187.1 GCA_023249095.1 Candidatus Rokuibacteriota bacterium
TGCCGAGCGCGATGAGCGTGAACATGTTCAGGCTGCGGTTCACGATCGACTGCCCGCCACGGACGAAGAACGGCCAGCCGCCCCAGAGCACGACGGGCGTGGCCAGGACGAGCTGCGCCCACGCCGCGACGCGTGGCGACACCAGGTGCCGCAGCGGCTGGCCGGGTAGCATGTCGCCCATCACCGAGGCGAGCAACGGCAGCGTCAGGGCCGTACTGACCCAGAAGCGCCGCGTCATGTCGCGCAGCTCGGGGTTCTCCTCCTCGTCCGCGCTGATCGTCCTGGGCTCGAGCGCCATGCCGCAGATCGGGCAGGCGCCCGGTCCCGGGCGCACGATCTGGGGATGCATCGGGCAGGTGTACTCGACGCGCGCCGCCGGCTGCACGGCAGGCGCAACCGGCTCCAGCGCCATCCCGCACTTCGGGCACGAGCCCGGCCCCTTCTGTCGCACCTCCGGGTGCATCGGGCAAGTGTAGACGCGCTCGTCCACGGTGCGGGGCGCCCCGGCCGACGTCGCTGGAGTGGCCCCCACATAGCGCGCGGGCTCAGCGACGAATTTCTCACGGCAGCGCGGGCTGCAAAACCAGTAGGTCGTGCCGGCATGCTCGGCGCTTCCGCCGGCCGCTTCACCGGGCATCACGTCCATGCCGCATACCGGGTCTTTCACAGGCCCGGGCGTGCGGTCAGCCTCGGGCTGGCAATCATGCTCAGTGCGTCTCATCGCGACCTCCCTCTCCCGTGTCAACGCTCACGACCATAAACGAATCTCCTCGATCAGCTCCGGTCCTACCGGACGTCCAGGATCATCGTAAGGCCGCCGGCTCCGAGCGTCTCGACGTTGTTGTTCGTCGTGTGGTGAGGGATATGGCAGTGGATAAGCCACTTGCCCGGTCGGCGTGCCGTCCAGATGACGTCGTAGCGCTGGCCAGGCCCGACGTTAATGGTGTCCGCGAGATACCGCGCGCTGGGCGCCAGAGTGACACCATCCAGCGCGACTACTTCAAATGGTCCGCCGTGGACGTGCATGGGGTGCACGAAGTTGTTGTTGGTGCCGATGAACCGGAGCTTGATTGTCTGCCCGACTCCCATGCGGACCACGTCCGTCGAAGGATAGGCCTTGCCGTTGATGGTGAAATAGTTCGGCACTGACCCAGACGACCGGTGGCGCTCATGGCTTGAGGAGTGCCGCGAGCAGCCGCCGGCCCTCCTCCCCCGCCCACTCTCGCCGCCCAATCGCGCGCCCGACGATCTGAGAGCGCCGGTCGACGAGGTACACCGTCGGCGTGCCGGTGACGCGATAGGCAGCAGTCACCTCTCGGTTAGCGTCCAGCAGCACGGGCGCGGTATAGCCCCGTTTCTTCACGGTCTGGCGAACCAGCTCGGCATCCTCTCCCATGTTCACAAGGAGCAAGGCCAACCCACGCCCCTTGAACCCCTCGTACAGGGCATTGATCGAGGGCAACTCCCTCGTGCAGTGCGGTCACCACGTTGTCCAGAAGTAGAGCATCACGATCCGGCCCTGGAGATCGGCGAGGCGGATCGCACTTCCATTCAACTCGGGCAGCGAGAACTGCGGCGCGGCCACCGGACGAGCCGGCGTATCGACCAAGAGCGCCTGCAGCAGGCGTTGCGTTTCTTCGTCGGCGTCCAGCGGCGTCGCCAGCGCGAGAAGGATCCCGAGCAGGAAGACGGGGACGATACCCATCGGGGCGACGCTTCCTCTGAACGAAATATCGTGTCGCATCTTCACCCTCCCGAGGCCACGGACATCACTTGGCGATGAGCGCCCCTTCATGCCGAAGGGCCAACGGTGGAGAAAGAGGTCGCAGTAGAAGACGTGAAGATCCTACGGCGAAATACAGGTGTCCCTGACTATCAAGCCCGTGCAGACGGGCGGCTCTCGGCCATGACCCGGGCTCGCATCCACCTCAACGAGACCGTGGAGATGGCTCTCGTCGGAATCCCCGAACGTGACGATGTATGCGTGCCGGCCAGCGTGGTGAAACACCACCGTCAGCTGGCCTGACGACTCGGACACGTGGTGCATACCCCGGTATCCCAAGAACGTCACATCGATGGGTTTGCCAGAGCGATTGACAAACAGAATCGTTCGGTCGATGGCAATTCGCAGGAGGGCAGGCTTCAAGGTCTGACGCTCGACAAGCACCTCGACCGGATCATCAGCCTGCAACGATCCTGGAGTACAGATGACGACAGCAATGATGAGCCCATACCCAGCGGCCATCAGGGCGCGCTGACCGAGAGTCATAGCGCCTCCTTCTGACGCGGCCGTCTGTCGAGCCTCTTGCGCACGTCGCCCACGAACCCCAGACGCCCGGGGCGTGTGCGTCCCCTCCTTCCACACCGTTTAGGACTCAAGGACACCCTATGCCGGTGAACGAAGAGCACGTCGTTGCCTCGCGCGACATCAGCGGAGCTCATCCAGCATCACACGCACACCGATGGTCTGCCCGTCGCGCCAGACTCTCAATTCCACGGTCTCGCCGATCTTGTGGACGGCCAGGACATCGTGCAGCCGATGCAGATCCTTCACCGCCCGCGCGTTGATACCAGTGATGACGTCGCCGGATCTGATCCCCGCGGACTCGGCGGGCCCGAGCGCCTCAGTGCGGACGACGAGAGCACCGCGCTCCATTGGCAGGTCGTTGGCGTACGCGACCTGCGGCGTGACGCTCACGGCGTACACCCCGATCGTGGGCCGGACCACGCGCCCGGTCGCAATCAACGCCCGAAGCACGGGCGCGGCCGTCGTCACTGACACGGCGAAGCCGATGCCGTGCGCGGAGGGGATCAGGGCGGTATTGATGCCGACCACGCGACCTTCGAGGTCCAGCAGCGGACCACCCGAGTTGCCGGGGTTGATGGCGGCGTCCGTCTGGATCAGGTTGTGGAGGACCGGCAGCCCCTCTTCTTCCATCGACCGCGCGAGCGCGCTGATGACGCCGACCGTGACGGTCGGGCCGCCCTCGATCCACAGCGGATTGCCGATCGCGATCACCGTCTCCCCGACCGCGAGATGGCTAGTGTCGCCGAGCGCGAGCACCGGCAACCGATCGCCGTTGATTCTCAACACCGCGAGCTCGCTAAACCGATCGCCCCCCACGAGCGCTGCGACGAACCGTCGGCCATCCGTAAGGGTCACTTTGATCTCGTCGGCGTCCTCGACGACATGAAGGTTGGTGAGGATGTAGCCGCGTCGGTCGACGATGAATCCCGAGCCGAGTCCGCGCGTCGAAAACGGCCGGTTGAACTCGTCCTGCTCGATCCGGCGCGTCGTGATGCTGACAACGGCCGGCACTGCCTTACGGACGATGGTCGGGATGACGCCGGGGCTCTTGAAGTCCGACCGTGCAGCCAGGGTAGAGGCCGTGGGCCCAGCGGTGAGCGCCAGCGCCAGCCCCACGATCCAGGCGTTCGTCATGCTCGTCCCCTTCTCCAAGACACGGCGCGCCCGTCGCGCGGTAGATCGCCTGCGGGGCGGGTTCGTTCAGTTGACGTTGTTCCTACGTTGGAGCTCCCGGATGTACTGAATGATCGCTTCCACCTCATCCCGGCTCGTATCCGGCTGGGGGGGCATGTCGCCAAACCGCCAGTGGTGCGCGCTGACGCCCCGGCGAACGGCGAGCGCGAACGCGAAGTCGGCATGGAGCGCTGGCCGGTAGATGAGATGCACGAGCGGTGGGCCGACGGCGGTGCCGGCTCCATGGAGACCGTGGCACTGTAGGCATCTCCGGTCGTAGGCAACGCGCCCTGCTTCTGCTGCGGCCGATAAGGGAGGCACGTCAACGACGATCGCCACGCCGGAGCCGGGGCTGAAAGAGTCCCACAACCCCCAGCCCGCGTAGCCGATAGCGGCGAAGGCAGCGAACAACGCGAGCGGGATCACCCACCGCATGAGCCGTCGCCTCGTCATCACACCGCGTGAGCACTGAGCTCTCGCCCGGGTGACTCCCACTCGAGCGCACCGTCAGACCTTTGCAACACGCGATGCGTGACGACGTCACGGGCCTCGTCGAAGAGGCCGAACGCTTGATCGCGCGAGCCGTAGACGTGGTCGAAGGGCCGGAGGTCAGGGCCCGCGCCACCGCCGGCCATCGCGAGGAGCAGGACCGCGATGACCAATAACTTCCTCAACATAGACGTCTCCTCCATTGGGTTGAGATGATGCGTACACGTGGCCGGTAATCAACCGCGTGGAGGAGCGCGTGGGCCGTGCGGACTAAGCGAGGGCGAGCTGACGGCGATGACGGTCGGCCGCGTGTCTGGCGGCGGCCCACAGTGCCACACGACAGTCGTGTCGGGAAAGCCCGGTGTTACCGCGGGAACCGTGCGGTCGAGGCCCGGCTCGAGCTCGGCGCCGGCCTTGATGCTGACCGGCTGTATGTCGCACGGATCCGGACCAGGCTTCGTGTCCGGCAGATTCCCGTCCGAGCCGGCGCAAGATCCAAGCACGACGCCCAGAAGCAGGATCAGGATGACTACGCCACGCATGGTCAGATGCCCGCGGACTGCCGGTGCCTGGGAACAGCGATGCGCCGAGCGTTGCCCCCTAGGGCGGGCGCGTACGCCAGGCCGCGCTCAGTGCCGCTCATGCCCGCCGTCCGGTTTCCTACCTGGCGTCATCTCGGGAAGCGTCTTTCCCTCGAGCACGTCTTTGGCTGAAGGCGGGCGCCTCAGTGGCCACGATGGCCCGCTGGCGCTCCCGTGACTGGTTTGAGGCCTCTCAAGTACGCGACCAGGTCGATCGCTTCTTGCACCGTCATCGAGTCGTTGAATGACGGCATCTTCGACGAACCGTCCGGCCCTCCGTAGCCCTTGCCCTTCTCGATCACTGCGCTCGGGCTGATGATCGACTCCGCGAAGTACGCCGCCTCGTGCAGAGGACCCATGGCCGATAGTTCAGGACCGACGTTCTTCCTGTCCTTCGGCGCCTGGAAGGTCTCGCCCTTGACCTCGTGACAGGCATAGCACTCGAACTTTGCGAACACCTCCCGGCCCTTCACCGGATCGCCGTTGGCCCACCTAAACTTCCAGCCTGATGGTGTGCCGTGATGGCCACCGGGCGCCTGGCTTCGCTGAGAGCGCCCCGTCGGTTGGCCGGTCTGCTGGGCCACGCTCGGCACGGTGCTGGCCATAAGGCTCGCAAAGACCGTGAGAACAACACCTCGGCGCCAGACAGTCATCGCTCCACGACAATCTTGACCTGCTCGGCCACTTCGCGGTTCCCCTCGTGCTTGGTCGTGGCGCTCACGATCCAACCAACCTTCACCGCGCTGAGCGGCAGCTCTTGCTCAACGAAGCCCGTCTTACCGGGCTCGGTCGCGCGAGTGAACCGGACGACCTTGGCCCCTGGCTTCATGTACACGATGACCTCGCGGGTCTTTCCCTTGCTGGCCACCTCGAGCGTCAGCGTCTGCGCGCCGGCATCCACGGCCTTCACCGTCCCGGAGATCGGCGCCTCGTCGGCAAATGCCGTCCACAGGCCGAGCGCGGCGGTCAGAACCATCACCAGAATTGAGCGCACAGCAGCCCTCCTTGTTCGGCCGGCGCAGCTAACGCATGGTTTCCGCTGTGCGCCGGCGGTTGTTCGACAGTGACAGCGTGTAGTACGCGAGGTCCCAGGCCTGATCGGGCTCCAGCGAGTCGGCGTACGACGGCATTGGCGTGCCGGCGAGTCCGGTCACGAGTGTCCGATAGATGTCTTCAGGCCGCGCGCCGTTCTTGAAGCGGTCGGGCTGGGTCAGATCCGTCGCGGCGATCGGCAACTCGCGGCTGTCCTTGAGCGTCGGGGCCGACGGACCGTCGCCTCGACCGCGCTCGCCATGACACGCCAGGCATTCCGCGTCCGCGTAGAGTTGCTTGCCACGCGCCAGCCGCTCGGCTGTCACCAGTGGTGGCGCTGGGACGTTCACCGTCTTGATCTCCTGGCGTTCCCAGAACGCTCGATTCAGGCTCTTCACGTACTCGATGACCTCGAGCCGCTGCTCCTCCGGCATGTGGCGGAAGCTCGGCATGATGCGGTGGCCTCGCAGGCCGATCGTCATCGCTCCGCCGCTGCTCCGAACGCCTTCCGTGACCGTTCTGAATAGATCGGCGGTTGTCGGCAATTGCCCTGACGGCGTCGAGCGGAATTTGAACTCTCCGGTGGTGAAGTCACGCGGCTGTGGCGCCCGTCGGGGCGACAAGGTTGGACCGACCGACCCATCGCCGCGGCCCTCGACTCCGTGGCACGCCACACACGCCATCGCGTAGATATCGCGGCCCACGACCACGCTCTCCGGGTGCTCCCACGGCACGTGGGGCCCCTGGTGTCCTGAAAACGTATGCTGGTAGGCCATGACCGCCCAGCGATCCTGAACGGTCAGCTCCCCCTTCCACGGCGGCATGGCCGAGCCCTTGCCCTTGAACGGTTCGACCTGTCCGCCTTCGCTAACCCGCCAGATCCAGTAGTTGTCCCGCATCTCGGCCACGCCGGCCTTATCGCGAAAGTCCGATGGCTTCAGCGGCAATGCGACGCCGGCCGGCCCCTTGCCGTCACCGCTGTCGCCGTGGCAAACGGCGCATCTTACCGCGTAAATCTCCTTGCCGCGGGCGATCGTCGCCTGGTCCGTCCAGAGGCTCAACGGCATGTGGGCGTCGGCGTACTCGAACGGTGCCGGCACATGCGCGTGCCCGCCCTTCTCGTCGTCCTTCTCGCCGTTGGCCCGGGTCGCGGGCGGTTGAGCGATCCACAAGCCGAGCAGGAGTACCCCTACGGCTATTGTGAGACACGCGAACGGCTTGGTGCGCATTTCGACCGTCTCCCTAAAAGTCCCAGTCGATGCCGACGAAGAGCTGGTTCTTCCAGCTTCGCAGCGGATTGTCCCCGTGGAACTTGCGGAGGTTCACGCTGTCGCGGACGAAGAACGCGATATTCTGCCAGGGGTAGTACTTCGCCTGGAAGGAAACCACGGTTGCATCCATCTTCTGGTCCTTGAGACCACCGGCCCACAACTGGTCGACGCGGCCGGACAGCATGACCTGCTCGTGAATAAGATAGTCGACCTCGAGCGTCAACCCGGCCGCCGAGACGTCGAAGTCACTTCGCAACTCACCTGGGAGTCCGTAGAGGTGGTCGACGATGAACGCGCCGTACACATCAAGCGCCTTCCATTTCAGGTTGGCCGCAATCCCGTACCGCAAGCGGTCGAGGCGCGTGCCGCCCGGACGCTCGTGCTCCTCCGGATCGGGGCTGCGAACGACGCCGAACCCCCAGTTGAGGAGCGCCGAGACGTTGAAGGTCAGCTCCCGGCGATCGAGAAGGTCGTACCGCAGCGCGCCGTAGGCGTTGAATCCTTCGTTCTCGCTGAGAAACCCGACCTGGGCGAGCACCACGTCGTTGATCATTGCGTGGAAGTCCGCTCCGGGCGCGCCGGTGGTGTTGTACATCACCTGATCAGTCACGAGCTGCGGCTCCCGCTCGTTACGGTTCTTGAACAGGCCGAAGAACTTCGACGCAAAGGCGTAGGGCACGACGGGCAGCCGGTGGACCTCACCGCGCTCCTCCCCGGGCTCCTTTTCGATTTCGAGTTCGGTCGCATCGAGCATCTGCCGGTTGGTCGCATAGGAGAAGTTGGTGTTGGGGTCGATCTTTCCCGCCATCAGCATGGGCCCGTGCATCGTGAACCCACCGTGGCGCCCGACCATCGTTTGGCCGCCCATTTCCATGGTCGGAGCGCCGAGCGCGCCGAGGAGGCGCCCCATGTTCAACATGAAGAAGGCTTCCTTGCCGAGGCCGAACTCGTGCTCCGTCTCGAAGTACCCACGATCGCGGGAGAACTTGACCGCCTTCGGCTCGTACTCGAGCTCGACGTAGAGGCTCAGGTCCGGCGTGATGGGCCGGGCAATGAACAGCTCGATCTCATGAGGTGGCTCGAACTTGACCTCCGTTTCCCGCGGCGACTCGGAGTACTCGAACAGGCCGCCGACGATCCGGAAGGCCAGGCTGTCGATCAGCGTCTTGGCCGGTCCATCCTCCTTGATGCTCCCGACGATCCCCTGCGGGCGGGACGCGCTTGGAATCTGGAAGCCCATCATGTGGAACTGTTCGCCGAAGCGGTTCAGCCTCGGCGGGCGGGTGTGACAGGCATTGCACTGCATGTCGTACTGCCGCGCGAACGCGGGAATGGCTTCGGCCGGACGCACGCCGACAGAGGCCCAGACGGTCAGCGCGACGATGCTGACGGCGACTGCGATGGCAGCCAAAGCGCGGATGACCATGCCCTCTCCCCCTCGCTGGCGAACATGACGTGACGCTTACGGCGACACGACGCGGAGAACGCGGGAGCGGGCTAGATCAGATCCGGAACGAGGCGTACAGCAGAAACAGCGGCGGGCTGACGTCGGCTCGACTCGCGAAGGATTCGCGCGGGCGCTCCGACAGTGCGAGGACCGACATGACGGCTGACTCGAACGACGGAGGCGCGGCTGCATGCAACGTGCCGAATGTCGTACCCGCGCCGGTCTTGGCCACCATTGCCCCTTCGCAAAGCGTGGCGTGGGAACCATCCGGCGCGCTGTCGGGGCCGTCGTGATGGGACTCGGCGAACGGGACGGTGGCGGCATCGGCGGGCAACGGCACGACACACAAGTGGCCAAGCAGCGTCACCACCGCGATGGTGGCGATACCGAGACACAACAGTTGTCGATACATCGACGCCGCCGCGACCATAGGCGGACGATACATCGCGCTATTCGACTGTGTCAAGAAGACGAACGTCGACGGCCGACCGCCGGCCCGTCGCCTTGGCGACCCCGGTCGGTGATATACACTCCGTGGACCGGGAGCCATGAAACCCAGACGCGGGATGCCATCACGCCGGAACTCCTCAGGGTCGAGGTACAGCCACGACGGACGTTCGCCATCATTTCGCACCCGGATGCCGGCGAGACCACCCTAACCGAGAAGTTGCTGCTGTATGCTTGATTCCGGCTTCCCCCAGGTTTGACCCGTGCTCGTCGCGACCGTTGTTCAGAGGCGCGAGTACGCTCAGCGCTATCCGGGTCCAGCCGCCCGCCTATCTCACTGATGGACGTCGGCCGGCTTATGCGATCTCAGCCACCGAGCGACCGATATCACCCTGCAGGCGAACAAGTCGCGCTTCCGTTCCGTTTTACCTGAAAGAATGCGCTCGAAAAAATACGACGACTAGCGACTGTCGAGGAGCGCCTGGATGAACGCCCGCGCGGCCGGGCCCGCCCAGTCGCGCGGTCCCGCCACGCGACCGATCAGCCGGCCCTCGCGGTCGATGAAGTAGGCGGTGGGTGGCCCCCACACGCCGTAGCCCTTACCGGTTACGTCGCCGCTCTCGTCGAGAAGGACGGGCGCCACGTAGCCGCGCTCGCGCACAACTTGACGCACGTGGTCGGGCTTCTCACGGAAATTCACCAGCAGGACTTCCAACCCCTTGCCCTTGAGCTCGCCGTACAGCCGGTTGACGGAAGGTAACTCCTCCCGGCAGTCCGGTCACCACGTGGCCCAGAAGAAGACGAGGACCACCTTGCCCCGGAGGTCGGCGAGGCGCGTGACCTTGCCGTCCAGCCCGGGCAGGGCGAAGGCCGGTGCCGGCTTGGGCGGCTGATAGGGCTGGACCTGCAGGCTCGCGAAGTCGGGGGCGGCCCCGGCGCCGCCGACCGTCAACAGCGTCAGGGCTAGCCCGACGATGGTGAGCCGACGCATCATGAGGCCCAAGCCTTGACCGTCTTCAACACTTCGCCGGGGTCCAAGAGATCGAGCGGGTTGTCCATGACCTTGACGAACTTGACGGTTCCGGTCTTGTCGATGATGAAGTATGCCCGCTTGGCGTAGCGATAGGTCGGGCTCGCCTCAGTCGTATTCATCGCGCCATAGGCGGGAAGCATCTGGCGGCGGAAATCGGAGAGGAGGAGTTGCTTGGACGATTGCTCTTTCTGCCAGGCAGCGAGAGCAAGGTGGTGATCGGTGCTGACGCCCACGACCTGGACGCCTGCGGCCTCGAACTGCGGCAGGGCCGCCTCGAAGCCGCTCAGTTCCTTGGTTCAGGTCGGGGTGAACGCCGCAATGAACGTGTAGATGACGACGAGGCCCTTGGCCGTCAAGTCCGAGAGCTTGACCGGCTTGCCGTCGGTCCCGTTCAACGCGAAGTCGGGGGCCTTCTGCCCGACCTCGAGGGCGCTGGCTGCGCCGGCGAGGACCATGACGGCAAGAGCGCTCAGGACGAGCGCGCGCGTTACGGAACGGTTGATGGACATCGCTCCTCCTTCCGCCGGGTTTCCCCGGTAACCGCTGAGACGTGCACCCGGTTCCCGCCATCGCCTGGCGTTCGTCACTATAGGCCGTAGGCGCGTGCCGAGAGGTGCGCCTATCTTCGCCCAAGATATGCACACCGCAGGCCTCTCGGTTCCTCCGCCCTACGTCGGCACCAGTCGCTTGAAGCCCTCGCCGAGGGGGATCCCGTCGTTCTGACCAAGGCGCTCGGCCCGGCGCCGCAGGAAGCCCTCGAGATCTGGGTACTCGACCCACTGGCTCGCGTGCGCACGAACGGCATTGACCTTCAGCTCGAATGTCGCCGTGATGTCGACGAACTCGTCGTGGTGGTCGCCCATCATCAACCAGATCTCGCTTGCGCGATGTGGACCAAACCCGGCTGCTCGGGGCTCGGCGCGACCAGCACGTTGGCGTAGGCACTGTACTCGGGGCGGCGGTCGTCCGGAGAGATCTCCATCAGATAACCGAGCTCGGCGATCACGCGGCCGCTGGCCGCCGAACCCAGGCTGAAGAAGAGAAGCGCATAGCCCAGGACCGTGGGGACGGGGATCGCATGCGATAGCCAGAGTAGGAGGAGCGCGATGAGCGGGCTGATCAAGCTCACCGCGGCGACGACCTTGAGCAGACTGAGCTTGCCTCGCCGATCGCCCCACCAGCCCCAGACGACGTTGAGCGCCAGGCTTCCGAATGTCTGCGCAGCCACGCACGTCCCGACCTCAGCCTCTCGGACCGCGTCGAGCTGCCGGGCCTGAAGCACGTAGAACGGCAGAGCCATCCCGGTCACGTTTGCGAGAACTTGCAGCACGACGAACAGCCGCAGGTGGCCGTCTCGCCGGACAACGCGCACGCCTTCAGAGAAGAACTCGGCAAATGTGCGACGGTCACGCGATAGCGGAGCCGGCGGCTCGCGGACGAGGGCGAAGCACGCCGTGGACGCCGCCAGCGCGATCGTTCCGACCGCGAAGATGAGTGCGTAAGGAGTGAGGTTGCTGCTCTCCGTGTGATCGAGTGTCGCGCGAATGCCGAACCCGGCGCCGACGCCGAAGATTCCACCCAGGAAGACGCGCCCAGCCAGGAGCCGGCTGCGACGATCGGACGGGATCGTCCGGCCGACGATGTCGTTGTACGGCACTCCGGCCAGGCCCGAAACGAAGGAGAACAGCGTCCAGAGGAGGAAAAAGACGACGAGGGACTGCGCTCCCGGAATCGGGAAGACGAGCACGACAGTCGCCGGGATCCCGAGGGCCATGGCACGCTCCCAGCCTGCCGGCGACGAGATAGATGGGCTTGCGATAACCGGAGCCCTTGCGCGTAATGGGCAGCCACCAGTTGGGGCAGCAGCCAGCCGACGCGTGCGATTGCCTCTATGGCCCCGACGGCCGTCGCCGAGCGGGTCAGACGGGTCACGAAGAGCGCCACGACCGAAGTGTCGATGAACGTCGCACCCGCTTCGAAGAGCGCCCCGGTGAGGGCGATCCATGACGAATTCC
>JAHFDK010000188.1 GCA_023249095.1 Candidatus Rokuibacteriota bacterium
AGATCAGGTCATCGAGTGAATCACCAACGACTGCCCAACATCACGCTCCAACGGACCACGGACTCGCGTTGCTCGTCCCGTGGCCGCTGAGCGTAGCGTTGGGCGTCACAACGATTCCTCTGAACAATACCAAGAGGGGCAAGCCTATGCATCCGAACGAAGCTTCCGCCCACGGCCAACTGACCCGACGCTCGTTTCTGGGTGCGGCCACGGCCTTGCTTGTGACCGCCGGTTCTGCCCGTGCCCAGCAACCCGCGCCGGCGCAGCCCGGGCCGCGCGTCAAGGGGCCGCGGGTCTGGCTCGATATGGACCAGGCAGAACTGGACGCTGCCTATGATCAGAGCGTCTATGCGCCAAACATGCAGCAGGTTCTCAAGCGCTACGTCACCAACAGTGAGGACGTGCGTGCGCGCTTGGGCGCTCCGCGGCGTTATGCCTATGGCGCCGCCCCCATCGAGGGGCTCGACATCTACACAACCAAGCGTCCCAACGCGCCGATCAACGTCTTCATCCACGGCGGCGCGTGGCGTGCTGGCCTCGCCAAGAACTACGCATTTGCGGCCGAGTTGTTCGTGCATGCAGGGGCACATTGCGTCGTGCCTGACTTCGCCTGGGTGCAGGACGTGGGCGGTAGTCTGATGCCGATGGCTGAGCAGGTGCGCCGCGCCGTCGCCTGGGTACAGCGCAATGCCTCGAGCTTTGGCGGGGATCCGAATCGCATCTTCGTCTCCGGCCACTCCTCGGGCGGCCATCTCGCCGGCATGATCCTCACCACCGACTGGCCCAAGGAGTTCAGCCTCCCCCGCGACACCGTGAAGGGCGGGCTCTGCTGCAGCGGCATCTTCGACCTCAAGCCGGTGCGCCTGTCGGCGCGCAGTGGCTACGTCAAGTTCACGGACGAGATGGAGCAGGCGTTGAGCCCGCAGCGGCATCTCGACAACCTCAACGCCCCAGTCATCGTTGCTTATGGCATGCTCGAGACCCCCGAATTCCAGCGTCAGTCGCGCGACTTCGCCGCGGCAGTGAAGGCCGCCGGCAAACGGGTGCAGCTCCTCGCCGGTGAGGGCTACAACCACTTCGAGATCATCGAAACCCTGGCCAATCCCCACGGCCTCTTGGGCCGCGCGGTTCTGGAGCAGATGAACCTTACGCAAGGATAATGTGGGTGCCGCCCAACTTGCAGTCGAGCGGACCCGGTGCTCGCGTTGCTCGCCCTCCGGCCGCTCACCGCGTCGTTGGGCGAGGCGGACTGGAGGTGCGATGACGAAACCGTGCCGCACGCGCGAGGACTTCGTGGAGCGTCGGCGCCCGAACGTCGGTCACATCTCGTAACTTGGAGGCAAGAGCCATGGCCAGCAACGCCGATCGCCCGGCCGCAGAATCAGCGAAGGTGCACATGCTTTTCAACGGCTACGTAGACACCGGCGTGTCCCCGTTCTCCGTCGCGTCGTCGATCGCCTTCGTTCGAGACGGCGACGTTCGCGTGATCATCGACCCCGGGATGGTTCCCAACCCGCGCTCCATCCTCGATCCCCTCGAGCAGCTGGGCGAGGCGGCCGCGGCGGTCACAGACGTTGTCTTCTCGCATCACCACCCGGACCACACGCTGCACGCTGCTCTGTTCCCAAACGCCCGGTTCCACGACTTCTGGGCGATCTACAAGGGCGACACCTGGGCCAGCCGCCCCGCGGAGGGCTTCGAGCTCTCTCCGTCGATCAGGCTCATCCAGACGCCGGGTCACACCCCGCAAGACATCACGACGCTGGTGGCGACCGTGGGCGGCGTGACGGCGTTCACGCACCTGTGGTGGACGGCCCAGGGACCGGACGTGGATCCCTTCGCCACCGACATGGGCGCGATCCGGGAGGGGCGGCAACGGGTGCTCGCCGTTGCGAACCTCATCGTTCCAGGTCACGGTGCCCCGTTCACGCCCGGCGCTGAGACACCACGCTAGCCATGCAGAGTTTCTGGCTATGATCAGAGAGTCGCGCGCCGAATTTGCCAGCGGCCGAAAGCTCTCGCTTGATGAGATGAGTCAGGTTCTCTCGTCGCGTGGCTCGCCCAACAGCGCGTTGGACCGGACCGCTGGCTCGCATTCGCTCGCCGCGGCCGGTCAACGCGATCGTTCGCCGCACCCACGGGTCCTGGGGACGTGACGGCATGTCGGCGATCGTCGCAGGGCGGCCATCGGAGAGAATGCGCCATGCCGGCTGTGTTGGAACACGCTAGATCGGTCCTGTATTTCAGCGCCTTCGTCCTTGCCCTCCTTCTCCTCAGTGCGCCGCTGGCCGGTTGCGCCTCGACGGCAAAGGTCTTCCGGATCGGCGTTCTGTCCGGTGGCTCGGCTGCGTCTTCGCCTTTGCTCGACGCGTTTCGGCAAGGAATGCGCGATCTCGGCTGGGTCGAAGGTCAGAACTGGGTCAGCGAGACCAGATGGGCCGACGGTAAACCTGAGCGCCTGCCCGCTCTCGCAGCCGAGTTGGTGCGTCTGAGAATCGACCTAATCGTGACCACCGGGACGCCGGCAGCGCGAGCGGCCAAGCAGGCCACGCAGACGCTCCCCATTGTTATGGCAGGCAGTGGCGATGCGGTAGGCGTAGGGCTCGTGCCGAGCCTCGCCAGGCCCGGCGGCAATGTCACGGGACTCTCCTTTCTCGGCAGGGAACTGGGCGCGAAGCACTTGCAGCTTCTGAAGGAGACGATCCCGACGATGTCACGGGCCGCTGTGCTGTGGGACACGACCATCGGGGGAGCCGCGCTGAAGCAGACGATGGAGGGCTCGGCGAGCGCGCTAGGGTTGCGGCTTCAGCCGCTGGAGGCTCGTAGCGCAGAGGACTATCGCGCCGCGTTCTCCGCGATGTCGCGCGCGCGTGCAGAAGGTCTCGTCGCGCTCCCGATGGGAACGGCGTCCATCCATCGGGCGCTGATTGCCGAGCTAGCGGCGAAGCATCGGCTGCCCGCCGTATACGGCGATGCGTCGTATGTTGAGGTCGGTGGTCTCATGTCCTACGGGCCCAATTTCCCTGATTTGTACCGACGCGCCGCCACCTACGTGGACAAGATCCTCAAGGGCGCCTCCCCCGCCAACCTCCCCGTGGAGCAGCCCACCAAGTTCGAGCTCGTCATCAACCTGAGGACCGCTAAGGCGCTCAAGCTCACGATGCCAGCGTCGGTGCTCCTGCGAGCAGATCACACGACCGAATGACGGAACCTCCGCGTCCTCTCAGGCCGGAAGGTGGCTGGTTCGCTCGTGGGACAACCGCATGGATAACGCGACACGGCGTCGAACAACGCGTTCGCCGCATAAGCGAAGGGCCAAGCTGTGACGACGCGTCAGCGGCTGTCGGAGAGCGGCGAGGAGAAGGAATCCGCCATGGAGTCCGACACCTCAGACAAGGGGAGGCAGGGAGCGTATCTCGGCGCCCTCCTCCTGGTCCTCGCCCTCCTCGGCGCGCCGCTCGCCGAGGCGCAGTCGGCGGGCAAGGTCCCGCGGATCGGCTTCATGGCGCCGGGGTCAGGGCCGATCCACGTCGAAGCCGCGTTCCTACGAGGGCTCCGCGAAAATGGCTGGGTGGAGGGGCAGAACATCGCGATCGAGTGGCGGTTCGCCGCGGGGAACATGGTTCGCTTCACGGAGTTCGCCGCTGAGTTCGTGCGCCTCAACGTTGACCTCATCGTCGCCGGCAGCACAAATGCGGCCGCGGCGGCGCAGACGGCCACGAAGACGATCCCGATTGTGATGGTGGGCGTTAGCACCCCAGTGGAGGCGGGTTATGTGGCCAGCCTTGCGCGTCCGGGCGGAAACATCACCGGCATGGCGCTGATGGGCCAAACCCTGAACGCAAAGCGCCTGCAACTGCTGCGCGAGGCGGCACCGAAAGCATCGCGCGTCGCCGTACTCAGACGCCCGGACCATCCTCTCCAGGACTACGGGCTTCGGGTGCTCGAGGAGGCGGCCAGGGCCCTCGGCGTTCAACTCTCAGTGCACGACGTGCATGGATCCGGCGACTACGATGCTGCCTTCGCCGCCATGGCGAGCAGCCGTGCCCAGGCGCTGTTCCTCCAGGGTCACCCGATGTTCTTGGTCGAGCGGAAGCAGCTCGCAGAGCTGGCCATGAGGCACCGGCTGCCCTCGATCGGGAACACTGGCGAATTCGCAGAAGCGGGCGGCCTCCTGGGGTATGCGGACGACGTCTCCGAGACGGCCCGACGCGCCGCTGTCTTCGTGGATCGAATCCTGAAGGGTGCGAAGCCTGCCGACCTGCCCGTCGAGCTGCCCACGAGGTTTCAGTTGGTCATCAACATGAAGACGGCGAAAGCGCTCCGCCTCCCGATCCCGCGCTCCCTGCAGTTGCAGGCGGACCAGGTCATCGATTGATCATAAGCGCGGCGCAGTGCTCGCCCGCGGACGATGGGCTAACTTGAAGAGCGGCACCGATATCCAGGGCGCATGGGGTCAACTCTGGGACGGGCTGAGTCCGGCAAGGTGCTCGACGGCGCCTGCGTACTCTGCCATCGTGACAACGATTGATCTCGCTCACGACCGCCGACTCGAAAACTTCACGCGCGTCGAGACGTTCGGTACTCCCTACCACCACTGGGTTCACGTCACCCTTGACGCGAGCGATCCCGACGTGTTTGCATTCCGTCGCCGCATTTGGACCAGGCAAGACGTTGGCGACGGATTGGGAACAGTTCTCCGAACCGATCAGAGGGCCGCGTCGCCCAGGAAGATGCGCTTCACCTCGGGCGACTGCAGGAGCTCCGCCGAGGGCCCGCTGAGGATCGTGCGGCCGGATTCGAGCACGTAGCCGCGATCGGCCAGCCGGAGCGCCAGCTCCACGTTCTGCTCGATGAAGACGACGCCGATGCCCGCCTCTTCCCGGATGCGCCGGACGAGGTGGCCGATCTCCTGCACGACCTGGGGCGCCAGCCCGAGGAATGGCTCGTCGATCATGAGAAGGCGGGGCTTCGCCATGAGCCCGCGGGCGATCGCGACCATCTGCTGCTCGCCCCCCGAGAGCGTGTGGGCGAGCTGCGCGCGTCGGGCTCGTACGACGGGAAACAGCGTCTCGACCCGCGCGAGCGTCTCGGCACGATGCGGACGCGCCCCGGGGTTGTGCGCGCCGAGCAGCACGTTGTCGAGCACGGTGAGGAACGGGAACAGCCGCCGCCGCTCGAGCACGTGCGCGATACCGCGGCCCGCGGTGCGGTGGGCAGGCAGCCCGTCGATGCGCTGGTCGAGGAACGTGATGCGCCCGGCGCGCGGCTGGAGGAGCCCCGAGATCGTGTTCATGAGCGTCGACTTACCGGCGCCGTTCGGGCCGAGCACGCAGACGAGCTCGCCCGCGTCCACGCGGAGCTCGGCCTCCCACAGCACCTGGAAGTCGCCGTAGGCCACGTCGAGCCCCTCGACCGTCAGCATCCGCGTCCCCGGCCCGGTCACTGGACGTACGCCTGGCCCAAGTAGGCCTCGACCACCCGACGGTCGCGCGCCACCGCGTCGGGCGCTCCGTCGGCGATGACCTCGCCGAGGTGGAGCGCGACGATGCGCTGCGCCACCGCGGTGATCACCCGCATGTTGTGCTCGATCACCAGCAGCGTGAGACCCCCCGCGTGCAGGTCGCGGACGAGTCGCACGAGCTCGGGGATCGTCCGTTGGTCCACGCCGCCCGTCACCTCGTCGAGCAGCAGGATGCGCGGCTCGGTGGCGAGCGCGCGCGCCAGCTCGAGGCGCTTGCGCTGGCCGGTCGAGAGGGTGCGGGCGTGCGCGTCGGCCTTCTCGGAGAGCCCCACCTTCCGGATCAGCTCGCGCGCCCGCTCGCGCGCGTGCCGCACGTCCTTCGTGCGGGTGAGAGCGCCGACCATAACGTTGTCGAGCACGGAGAGCCCCTGGAACGGCCGCAGCTTCTGAAACGTCCGGGCCACGCCGCGCCGGCACACGGCGTCCGGCGAAAGACCGGTGAGCCGCGTGCCGTCCAGCCGCACCTCGCCTTCGTCCGGATGGTAGAAGCCGGTGATGATCTCGAACAGCGTCGACTTGCCCGCGCCGTTCGGCCCGATGATGCCGACCAACTCGCCTGGCACCACGTCGAACGAGATGCCGCGGTTGGCGACGATGCCGCCGAACCGCTTCGACACCCCGGCGACGGACAGGAGACTCATGGCGCGACCCGCGCGACGGCGCGCCGGCGCAGCCGGTCGCCGATCCACCCGACGAGGCCCTGCGGTACCCACCGCACCATCACGATGAGGGCGCAGCCGTACACGATGAGGTAGATTCCGACGAGCCCGGCGCCGATGCCGCCGAACTGCGCGCGCAGGTATGTCTCGACGGTGGTGACGAGGGCCGACCCCAGAAAGGGCCCGAGCGCGGTGCCGAGCCCACCGATGATCGCCGCCAGCGCGAACTTGACCGAGAGGTCGACCGAGAACACGTAGAACGGATCGACGAACCCGATGTACTGCGCCCACAAGGCACCGCACGCGGCGGTGAGCGCGGCGCTCACGCAGATCGCGGCGACCTTCAGCCGTCGCGCCGGCACGCCGAGCGACAGCGCGGCGTCTTCGTCCTCGCGCACCGCCGCGAGCTGGTAGCCGCGGCGCGCCCGCTCGAGGTAGAGCTGCACGAGGTAGGCGAGCACGGCGAGCCCCAGCACGATCCAGACCCAGACCCGCTTGTCCGCGATGCCGAGGGTCCAGAACCCGGGGCGGAACGGGACGGGAATGCCCTCGGAGCCGGCGGTGAAGCCGCGCCAGCGGCTGCCGACGATGAGCAGCACCTGCGAGAACGCGATGGTCGCAAGCACGAAGTACGGGCCGCGGAGGCGGTTCGACAGATATCCGATGACGAGCCCGATGGCCGTCGCGACGACCGCGCCCACGGCGAGGCCGAGCCACGGCGACAGTTCCCACCGGGCGCCGAAGAGCGCGGCGGCGTAGGCGCCGAGGCCAAAGAACGCGGAGTGGCCGAGCGAGATTTGTCCGGCGTATCCACCGGCCACGTTCCACGCGGCTGCACTGGTACCCCAGATCAGGATCAGGACGAGACTGTCCAGGAGGAACGCGTCGCGCACGACGAGCGGCGCGAGCCCGGCCACGGCGAAGAAGACGACCGCCGGCGCGATGGCGCTCACGTGCCGAGCGCCTCGGCGCCGCGCTGCCCGAACAGCCCGGCGGGCCGCACGACGAGGATCCCGATGAACAGCAGCAGGTAGAGCACTTCCTTCCACGCCGTGCCGATCACGTACGAGCCGATCACCTCGACCGCGGCGACCACCAGCGCGGCGATCAGCGCGCCCACCATGTCGCCGAGGCCGCCGAGGACGACGGCGACGTAGGCGATCAGCACGAACTGCAGGCCGGCGGTCGGGTACACGGGATAGATCGGCGCCAGCAACACGCCGGCCGCGCCGACGCAGACGATGCCGACCGCCCAGGTGACCGCGTAGACGCGGTCGGTGTCGATGCCCATGAGCGCGGAGGCCTGCCGGTCCTGCGCCGTCGCGCGCATGACCTTGCCGGTGTACGACCAGCGCATGAACGCGAAGAGCCCGGCGGTGAAGCCGACGGCGACCACGAACGCGACGATCTGCGCCACGTTGAAGGCGGCGCCCCCGATCCGCACGACGACCGCGTAATAGTCCGTCCGCACGAAGCGGGCGTCGGCGGTCCACAGCACGAGGGCCAGGTTCTGGAGCGCGATCGACAGGCCGACCGTCGTGAAAATCTGGACGTTGTGCGAGGCGTGGATGACCGGGCGCATCACCACGCGGTAGCTCGCCCACCCGGCGGCAAAGAAGAGCGGCAGCGACACGACGAGCGTCAGATAGGGATCGAAGTGGAGCAGCGAAAACGCCCAGAAGGCGACGTACATGGCCAGCATGAGGAACTCGCCGTGGGCGAAGTTCACTACGCGCATCACGCCGAAGATGAGCGTGAGCCCCACGGCGATGAGCGCGTAGATGCCGCCGAGCAGGAGCGTGGAGACGATCAGCTGTGGGATCACGTGCACGGGTGTCGGCCTATCGAGGGCGCCGCGGAGTGTCGAGCGACGCCCCGGCAGAGCATGGGCGCCGCGAACGTCGGGGGGTATGGGGGGCCAGTTCAGGGCCCCCCTCTCCTCGACTCCCGCTACTTCCGCTGGTCCCAGGGGCCGAGCGGAATCCACTTGGCGCGATTCGTCGTGAACTCCTCGGGCCACACGGTGACAAGGGAGCCGTTCTGCCACTGGAGCATGTAGTGCTGCACGCGAGCGTTCGAGTTCTGGCCGGTCTCGTCGAACTTCACGCCCCAGCCGTTGACGGCGGAACCGACCGGCAGGTCCAGCGACATGACGGCGGCGCGGAACTTGTCGAGGTCGTCGCTCTTGGCGGCGTCGAGCACGAGCTTCAGGACCCAGAGACCACCGCCAGCGAGCTGATGCCCGCCCGCCAGCACGTCCGAGCCGGTCTTGGCCTTCACCGCCTCGCGGAACGCGCGCTCGACCCGCTGGCCCTCGGGTCGGAACTTCTCGATGATCAGGCCCGGGCCGGGCTCGAGCAGCGCGAAGGGGCCGTTGGCGTCGTTGCCGAACGCCTTGCCAAAGCCCGGGTTGCCGTAGCCGGTCGCGCCGGCGTGCACGACGGCCTTGACCTGGAAGTTCTGCTCGCGCGCCTGCCGCCAGAAGAGGATGGCGTCCTGGTCACGCGCGATGTGATGCAGGATGTCGGGGTTCGCGTTCTTCAGCTTGAGGATGATCGGCGTGAGGTCGTTGGTGGTGAACGTGTAGTACTCGAGCCCGACCTCCTGCATGCCGAATTCCTGCTTGGCGCGCTGGCGGGCGGACTCGGTCACGCTCTGGCCATAGGACGAGTCCTCGGAGAGGTACGCGATCTTCAGCTCGTTCGTCTTCTTGCCGAGGCGGTGCGCCAGGTGCTTGGCGATGAACTCGACGTTGTACCAGCCGAAGCCGGTGCCGTCGATCTCGGTGCGGAACACGTTCTTCAGATTCCGCCGCGTGAACCGCGGATCGACGCAGGACGTCTCCCAGTAGATGACGTTCTGCCGCGACGCCGCCTCGCTGGCCGCGCCGCAGAGCGTGGAGGAGAACGTGCCGGTGATGATCTTGACACCTTCCCGCGCGGCCAGCCGCGTGGCTTCGGAGGCGGCCGCGGTGGGATCGACGGCGTCCCCGCTCACGAGGACCAGCTTCTTGCCCATCACGCCACCGAAGTGGCTGTTGATGAGGTCGCGCATGATCTCGTAGCCCTCGAGGTGGAGCTTGCCCTGGACGGCGAGATTGCCGGTGAGCGGCTCCAGCACCCCGATCTTGTACTCGCCGCTAGGCTGCTGCTGTCCCTGCACGGCGCCGACGCCGAGCGCCAGCGCGACCAGACCAACGACCGCCGCCCACTTCGTGTTCCTCATGCCCCGGCTCTCCTCTCGATGATGTGCCGCTCTGCGCCCGACGTCGCCGCGATTCTGGGGCCGGGGGTCGGTCAGCGTCAAGCGTCGCGGCGACGTCCCAGGATGGATGGGGAGAACTCCCCTCGGGCACGGCGCCAGCAGGCTGCGGGAGCTTCAGTGATATCCTGCGGCGCAAAATGGAAATCGGCTTCTTCTTCTGGCCGTACGACGTCGGCCTGGTGCGCGCGATGGCCGAGGCGGCGGACGCCTTCGGCTACGACATGGTCGGCATCGCCGATACGCCGGGCAACGCGATGGACCCGTGGGTAGCGACGACGCTCCTGGCCGCCCGCACGCAACGCGCGCGGGTCGCGGTCTGCGTCACGAACCTCGTCACCCGGCACCCCGCCGTGTCGGCGGCGTCGATCGCGTCAGTGAGCCTCCTGGCCCCGAGGCGCGTCCTGCTCGGCATCGGCGTCGGCCACAGCGGCACACGAAATCTCGGAGCGCCCAGCCTGCCGGCGCGCGAGCTGGCGGAAGGCGTGGCGTTCATCAGAGAGCTCTTGCGGGGTCGTCCGGCCTCCTATCGCGGCGGGACCGCCCATTTGCCGTGGGTGAAGGAACCCAGCCCCGTCTTCCTCGCAGCGTCGCACCCGCGCTCGCTCCGAGCCGCCGGGGCCACCGCCGACGGCGTGTTCATCAACTACGGCCTTGGCGCCGGCGACGTGAAGGCGTCAGAGGGAACGGTCCTTGAGGCTGCCCGCTCGGCCGGGCGAAAGCCGGACGAGGTCGAGGTCTGGCAGATCGCGTGCCTGGACTGCAACGCGGACGGCGACGTCGCCCGCCGGAAGATCGGCGCGATCCTGGCGTTCGTGTCGGCGTACGTCATGGGCGGCGGGGATCTCTCGCGCCGCGGCGTTCCGCCGGAGCACCGCGGGCCGCTGCTCGAGCTGCGCCGCCGCTACAGCACGCGCCCGGGCGAGGCCGACGCCGCGCTCGTCGCCGAGCTCGGCCTGTTTGACTATCTCTCGCGCCGCCTCGCGGTGTGCGGCACGCCCGAGGAGTGCCTGGCGCAGGTGCGCGCAGCCCAGGCGGCCGGCGTACGCCGGCTCATGTTTTCGGTCAGCCTCGCCGCCGATCCCGTCCGCACCGTGCAGCTCTTCGGCGAGAAGGTGCTCCCGGCGGTGCGCTCCGGAGGAACACCATGCCGAAGCTGAACCAGGTCCGGCCGACTTCTATCGCGAGCAGCTCGGCTTCAAGCTCGACCTCGAAGTCGAGGGCTGGTTCTTCCTCTCCCGGGACAACTTCAAGGTCATGCTGGGCCATTGCCCGGACGAAGTGGCCGCTACCAGGATCGGGGACCACTCCTGGTTCGCGTACGCCGCCATGGACGACGTCGACGGCCGGTATTCCGAGTACAAGACGAAGGGCGTGAGAATCATCCAGGAGCTCGTCAACCGGCCGTGGGGCACGAGGGAGTTCTCCATCGAGACTCCCGACGGGCACCGGATTATGTTCGGCCAGGAGATCAACGTCCCGTAGAATCGCGGGCGATGCGGCGAAACGGGACCTCCCCCGCCGAGAGCGACCTCTATCCAGCGGTCAAGGCGTTCCTCGAGGGTCAGGGCTACAGCGTCAAGGCGGAGGTCCGCGGCTGTGATGTGGTGGCGACGCGCAGTGACGAGCCACCCGTGATCGTCGAGCTGAAGCTGAGCTTCAGCCTCACGCTCCTGCTGCAGGGTATCGATCGGCTCGCGCTGACGGACCGCGTCTATCTCGCGGTCAGCCGACCGCGAGGCCGCCGCGCTCGGCGCGTGTCGGTACATCGGCGCGACGTGCGAGACCTGTGCCGACGGCTCGGGCTCGGCCTGATGACCGTCGCGCCCGGCCGTGCGGCCGACGGTGTCGAGGTGATCGTCGATCCCGTGCCCTATCGGCCGCGAAGGCGAGTGGCGAGCTTGACCCGCCTGCTCGGCGAGCACGCTCGGCGCGCGGGCGATCCGAATCGCGGCGGCATCACGCGGACGCCGATCGTCACCGCCTACCGCCAGGAGGCCCTGCGCTGCGCGGTGCTCATCCAGCGCGGCGGCCACGCGAGCTTGAAGGCGTTGCGCGAAACCGGCCTCGTGCCCAACGCGTCGCGCATTCTCCAGCGCGACGTCTACGGCTGGTTCCGGCGACTCGAGCGCGCGACCTATGGCCTGACCGACCGCGCGCGCCAGGACATCGGGCGCTTCGCGGCGTCCAGCGCGTTGCCCGATCTCGGCGTCGGTGCGACGATACAGTACTGAGGGGACACATATGTGGAAGCCGAGGAAGACCGTCGGGCAGATGGTCGAGGAAGCGAAGACGCGGATCGAGAACCTGTCGA
>JAHFDK010000189.1 GCA_023249095.1 Candidatus Rokuibacteriota bacterium
CGCTGCTCGGCGCCGACTACGTGCGCCGCGACGGCGGCCGCCGCGCGTATCAGGGCGTGACGCTGGCGCTGACGAACTTCGCCCGGCTCGATCACCGCGGCCGCGTGTGCGCGATCCAGCAGTCGTCGATCTTCATCCGCGTCTCCATCGGGCGGCTCATCAACGAGGCCAAGCGCGTGCGGTGGTTCTCCGCAGTGAGGCCCCATTCGACCTCGGCTTCCGTCGCTCGCAGATCTGTCTCGGCCACAACCAGTTCGTGCGGCTCCACACGCTGACGGCACTCGGCGGCTTCCCGGCGTCCGGCGCGACGGAGGACTCGACCCTCGGTTACGCGCTCGGCGCGCGCGGAACACTCATGGCCGCGCTACGGATGCTCGACCTGAACGACCTGCCGGCCGCGCGGTCAGATGACGCCCGCGTCGGCGAGGGCCTTGATCTCCTGGGAGGACATCCCGAGTAGCTCGCCGTACACGTAGTGGTTGTCCTCGCCATAACAGGGCGCGCCGCGGTCGATGCGGCCGCCGATGTAGGCCGGGCTCTCGCTCATCTTGACGGGCACCTCGGCGAGTGGCCATCGACCGATCTTCGTGCCCGTCACTTCGGTCAACCACGAGAGCGCCACCAGTTGCGGATCGTGGTCGCAACGGTCCCCCGCCGTCTGACACACGCCGGCCGGCACGCCGGCGCGCTGCAGGGCGAGCATCGCCTCGTAGGCATCGCGCGATGTCGTCCAGTCACCGACGAGAGCATCGAGGGCATCCTGGTGCGCCAGCCGCCCCGCGAGCTCTTTGAAGCGGCCGTCGTTTGCCCACTCCGGATGTCCCGCGACCTCGGTCAGCGCGCGCCATTCAGCGTCCGTGAAGCAGGCGATGGTGAGCCACCGATCGTCCCCGGCGCAGGGATAGACGTTATGGGGTGCCGCCGGCTTGCATGGAGAGCGGTTGCCGTAGCGTGACCAGATGCGCCCGTTTGCCGACCAGTCCAGGATGGTGGTGCCGCTGATGAAGAGCCCAACCTCGGACTGCGAGGCGTCGACCCACTGCCCTTCGCCCGTCCGCGCCCGATGGAAGAGCGCGGTGAGGATCGCCAGCGCGAAGCTATAGGCTCCCATCCAGTCCAGATAGGAGTAGCCCCACCCTGCCGGCATCGCCGGCTCGGGGAGCCCTGACATCTCCGACAAGCCGGCAAAGGAGTTCGCGATCGGACCCACGGTTCGAAAGCGGCCGTAGGTGCCTTTCGCCCCCATGCCCGACTGCTGGACGTAGACGATGTCCGGCTTGATGACACGCAGCGCGTCGTATCCCAGTCCCCAGCTGTCGAGGACGCCCGGCGAGAAGCCCTCCGCGACGACGTCCGACATCGCCACCAGACGTCTCGCGATCTCCAGGCCTTTCGGATGCCTGACGTTCAACGAGATACCCCGCTTGCCCGGGTTCTTGTTGTTGAACTGCCCGCCCATGTCCGGGTCGGTGACGCCCGGCAGCGGTCCCGTCGCCCGCTCGCGGGCGGCCCGACCTCCGACCGGCGCCATCGCGGCCATGCGGGTGTCCGGGTGGCTCTTCAGCTCGACCTTGATGCTCTCGGCGCCAAAGGCGCTCAGGAACCTCGTGCCACCGGCCGAGGCCAGGAACCACGTGAAGTCCAGGATGCGGATCTTATCCAGCGGGAACGGTTTGCCATGAGGCGAGAGCCCCTCGCCGGCCGGCGCACGCGCGGAGGCATCGATCACCGGCAGGTCGCTTCCCCGCGGGAGGGCCACGGTCCCGGCATCCTCGTTCAGCAACGGAGCGCGCCGGCCCACCGACCAGGACGTGCCAGTCGCGAGCCATTTGCTCGTGGCGTAGCGGAATGACCGGCCCAGCTCGGGGTGTTCGACGTCCGTGCAGCTCTGGCGCGCGAGCCAGTGCGGATCCATGGCGTTCTCGTGCGGCTTCCGCAGCGGTGCCCAGAGCATGCCGGCCTCCTGGGCTTCACGCCATGGCACGTTCTCGTAGGTAAAGGCCCGCACGAAGCGCTGCACGGCCTCCATGGCGTGGTCGCGTTTCCCTGTAGTCGGCGCGGTGCCCGGAACGAACCGGCTGCCGTGAGCTACGACGCTCTGCTCCGGGTCGAGCCCGGCCGCCATGCCATAGCGCTCGAGCAGACCGACGAGCGCCGCTGATTCACCCGGGCGCGTTCCCAGATTCGCCATCACCCAGCGCCCATCTTTCGTGTGCACGATGGAGGGGTGCGGCGAGATCGTTTCACGGGCATGACGGCAGGTCTGGCGCAGCACGAGCACGCGTCGCATCACCCACGACATCAGGTCGACCTCTGTGGATTTCGCCACCGCCTCGTGGACCGCGCACGACAGCTGCTGTCCCTTCCCCGTCCGCCAGCGAAACAGCAGCGCGGCGATGATGGCCACGGCGAGCTGCTCACCGGCGATGTGGAAGGCGTGCCACATCTGAGGGGCGATCGGCGGCAGATCGTACTTGCCACCGGGAGCGGGATCATAGCCGCAATTCATCATCACGCCCCCGAGTGCCAGATGCACCAGGTCCGAGCCCTTGAAGTCCGCCCACGGGCCCTGGTCACCGAACGGGGACATCCTCGCAACGATCAGCGTGGGGCACTGCTGCATCAGCGTGCTCGCGCTCAGCCCGCACCCGTCGAGCTCACCCCTGGGCGTCGACTCGAGCAGCACGTCGGCGGTGGCGACCAGCGCGCGGAACCGATCTCGGTCTTCCGGTCGGCGCAGGTCGAACACGATCGAGCGCTTCCCGCGGTTGTACTGCCAGAAGAACAGGGAGCGTTCGCGATCTTCCCGGTCCTGGTAGAAGGGCCCGATCCGGCGCGTCGGGCTGCCGCCGGGCGGCTCCACCTTGACGACGTCGGCGCCCAGACCCGCCAGCGTCAGCCCACAGTACTCGGCCTGCTCGTCGGCCAGCTCGATGACGCGGAGGCCGGTGAGAGGACCCCGGCTGGGCGTGGGGTGGCTGGGAACGGAGCGCTCGTCCTGGGCTTTCATGGCGACTGCGAATATATACTGTTCGGACAATCGTGCGTGGCCCTTGAGTAAGGAGGTCCTACGGTGAGCGAATTCGACGGCAAGATCGTGCTGGTCACTGGGTGTGCGCGGGCGCAAGGGATGGGCCGTGCGATCTCCGTCGCGTTCGCCCGCGCGGGTGCCGATGTGGTCGTGACGGACGTGGCGACCGGGGGAACGCGGAACGAGAACGAGGAGGGGCTCGCGGAAATGCGTCTCGGGTGGAAGGGGCTCGAGAGCCTGGCCGGGGAGATCGAGAGCCTCGGGCGTCGCGTCCTCACGAGCGTCGGCGACGTGAGCCGCGCGCCTGACACGGAGCGCTTCGTCTCGGACGCGCTCGCGCGGTTCGGCCGCCTCGACGTGCTCGTCAACAACGCCGCCGCCCCGCACGGTGCCGATCGTCGTCTGCTCTGGGAGGTGCCAGAGGAGGCGTGGGACCTCGTCATCGATGTCAACCTCAAAGGCACGTTCTTGATGAGCCGCGCCGTGATCCCTCACATGCTGTCGCGCGGCAGCGGGCGGATCATCAACATGGCCTCGGTGTCGGGCAAGCGCGGCACCTCCCGCCGCGGCGCCTACACGGCGTCGAAGTTCGGCGTGATCGGCCTCACCCAGGTCCTGGCCCAGGAGCTAGGAGCGCATGGCATCACGGTCAACGCCATCTGCCCCGGCAGCGTCGACACGAACCGGCGCGAATCGACCTCGCGGCGCGAGCGCGCGCTCGCCGAGCGCGACCCGGCCGCCCCGGTGCTGTCTCTGCCTCCCACCGGTCGCATCGCGCGGCCCGACGACATCGCGCGCCTGGCGCTGTTCTTCGCGTCCGAGCAGAGCGACCACATCACCGGGCAAGCGTGGAACGTCGACGGGGGGACGGTGATGCACTGAGACGCGCGCTCCGCCTCCGACCTACGACGCGCGGCGCGCCGCCGTCAAATTCCGCGCAATGAACGCCCTCACCATCTCGTGGGCGCGATCGGTCTGCGACCCCGGTTTCGCGATCCACTCGTGCTCGCACCCTTCGAACACGTGCAGATCGCAATCGCCACCGGCCGCGCGGTACGACGCGGCGAATTTCTCCTGCACCGCCGGCAGCACGTTGTCGTCGAGCGCCCCTTGCATGATCAGCAGCGGCGGCAGCGTCACCGCCTCGCGGCGATCCAGGATCTGCTGCGGATTACCTTCGAAGATCGTTTCCCACGGCTGGAAGTAGGTCTTGTTGTTCTTGATCATCCCGTCGCGCTTCATCTTCACCGCCTGCTGGTAGCGCGCGTAGGTGTCGCTGATCGGCGAGCGCGTCGCAACGTAGGCCACTGTCGCATCGACGTTCGGGGCCGCCGGCAACGGAATCGCGTTGTAGCGCGCGTCGCGCGGGCGCATGCCCAGCAGCTCGGCGACGTGACCGCCGCTGGAGCTGCCCAGCACGCCGAGATTCACCGCGTCTCCATTCCACTCGGCAGCTTTCGATTTGAGCCAGCGGACTCCGTAGTTCGCGTCCAGGACCGACGCGGGATACGGGGCGTCCGGCGCGAGCGTCAGGTCGATGGCGACCACCAGCACGCCGCTCGCCGCCACGGCGCGGTCCATCGGCTCGTTCGCCAGGCGGTCCTTGTTGTTCCACGCGCCACCGTGCAGATCGAGTAGCGTCGGGAACGGTCCGACGCCCTGCGGCTGATAAATGCGGGCCATCAGCATTCGCCCGCTCGCCGCGCGTCGGAACTCGACCTCGCTCACTTTGAGCTCGAACCTCGCCGCCGGATCGTAAGCTGTCTTCATCAGGGGTCCTCCTGCCACACGATTCGCTCCTGCCACGCTGGCCGCGCCCAGCGCGGTCATCCTCTTGAGAAAGTCCCGGCGACCGGACTGCTTCTCTATGCTGACCTCCTTGCCACACGGGCGTCACCGTATTATTCCACGTCTGAGAAGAGTGCATCTTCTCATCCTCGGCGGCGTTGCGATTGGTACCATTGCTGAAAGCGACCGATCGGGAGAGGTGATCGAGTGAGTCATCAGCATGGCGGCGGAGAAAGTGAAGGACCGCAGAAGTCGCTCGAGCGCATGAACCGCTTTCAGGCGCCCGAGGCCCGACAGATCATCGCCGAGCTCGGCCTGCTCCAGGGCTCACGCGGCCTCGATGTGGGCTGCGGCGTGGGGCTCTACGCCCTCTGGCTGGCGGAAGCCGTCGGGAGCGTGGGTCGCGTGGTCGGCATCGAGCCGGAGAAGGAGCGCGTCGAGGCTGCCCGAGCCCTGGTAGGCGGCCAGCTCGAGTCCGGGCGCCTGGAGTTTCGCCAGGGTGACGGCACGAGTATCCCGCTGCCTGACCGGAGCGTCGACTGGCTCTGGTGCGGGGACGTGCTCCACCACATCGTGGAGACGGAGCTGGCCCTGCGGGAGTTTCGGCGGGTGGTTCGCCCCGGAGGGCAGATCATCATCAAGGAGTCCCAGGTGCTCTCCGCCCTGTTCCTGCCCGCGCACCCCGAGCTCGAGCGCCGAATCCAGCTCGCCGAGATCCGTCGCACCCTCGACGAGGGCGGCGGGCACTCGTTCCAGGAGCGTCGGCAGACCACCCTCGCGTCGCTCCGAGCGGTCGGCCTCACCGATGTCACCGTGCGGAACTACCTCCTGCAGCGCCGCGCCCCGCTCGGCGCGGCCGACCACGACTACATCCAGAACACAGTCTTCACGCGAAACTGGGGCGCCCGCTTGCGCGAGCTCCTGACTCCTGCCGACTGGGACGAGCGATCCGCTCTGTGCGAGCCGGACTCGCCGAAGAGCATCCTGCGAAGCGCCGACTACTTCTGCCTCTATCCGATCACCGTGTTTCACTGCGGCTCGACGCCCGCTGCTCGATGATCACCAGGCGACCCGAGCCGGCTCAAGGCCGGGCTGATTGGCGTCTTGACCACGAGCCCGCGGCAGGGCAGCATGGCTCGGCGCAGCTCTCACCCTCGCCCGTGGCGTGGAGGGGCTGCACGGGGCGGTGGCAGTATCGCGGTCACGCAACGGGGCGACGCGAAGTTGGACGCTTCCAACACGTCACACGGAGGGAAGGCGCACATGTACCAGACCAATCAGTACGAAGGCATGATCGCCGAAACGGTGTCCATGAGGGGGCACAACGGGGATGTCATCAACGCGTACGTGGCGCGACCGCTCGGCGCCGGCCCCTTTCCCGGCATGGTCGTCATCCACCACGCGCCGGGCTGGGACGAATGGTACCGCGAGTGCGCGCGCCGCTTCGCCCACCACGGCTATGTGTCGATTTCCCCGAACCTGTATTTCCGCGACGGCCACGGCACTCCCGAGGACGTCGGGGCCAAGGTGCGCGCGGCCGGGGGCGCCCCGGACGCTCGGGTGCTTGGCGATCTCGATGGCGCGAACGCCTGGCTTCGCTCGCTGCCCTATGTGAGCCGAAAGGTGGGCATCTTCGGCACGTGTTCGGGAGGCCGGCAGGCGTTTCTCGCCGGCTGCAGGCTGAAGGGCCTCGACGCCGTGATCGAGTGCTGGGGCGGACGCGTGGTTCAGTCCAAGGAAGAGCTCACCCCCAACCAGCCGGTGGCGCCCATCGACTACACCAAGGACCTCTCGTGCCCGATTATCGGGATCTTCGGCAACGAGGACAAGTCACCCACACCCGAACAGGTCAACGCGCACGAGGCGGAGCTCAAGAAGCACGGGAAGCAGTATGAGTTCCATCGCTACGAGGGCGCCGGCCACGGCTTCTTCTACTACGACCGCCCGGCTTACCGTCAGGAGCAAGCCGTCGACGGCTGGAAGAAGGTCCTTGCATTCACCGAGAAAACCCTGCGCTAGCCGGACGCGAGGAGCCCAACCATGTGCACGATGATCGCCCACCAGGTAAGGATCCAGGGGCGCGGAAAGAGCGGCCCGGAGTGGTTCGAGGTCCACGAAGCCAACGTCTCCTACGACCATCCGTACGATCTACCGCTCGAGCACGCGCTCAACATCGATTTCGTCAACGAGACCCTCGGCCCGGGCGCCCGCGTGGCCGTCGAGCTGAGCGTGGATGCGGCGCGACAGCTCGTGAAGACCATCGAAGCCGTGCTCGCCCAGGCCGACCAGCGCGGCGTGCTGGAGGACCGGCCGGTCGCAGCGGAGCCCGCTCGCAGTCCGTCCGTGGCGTAGCGAGATCATCGGAGCCGCGCGGCGCGGGCCGTCACTCGCCCCGCGCGCTCCCGCAGGCACACTCACCTCTTTTCGGGTGTCCCGGGTGCTTCCGGTTTTTCAAAGAGCGCCAGGCTCTCCATGGCGAGCCCGTAGCCGAGGAGGTCGTGCATTTGCCGACGCAGATATTCGGTGAAGAGCAGCCGCGTATAGCGGAGCAGCAAGGTCGGCTTGCGGGCCAGCTCCTCGGCGAGCTCCCACGCGCGCGCCAGGAGCTTGTCGGGCGGCAGCACTTCAGCGACGAGTCCGAGTCGCAGCGCTTCGGCGGCGTCGAGCGTCTGCCCGGTCAGCAAGAAATAGCGCCCGCGATTCATGCCTAAGAGCAGCGGATAGACGATGTGCATGCCGTCGCCAGGCACGACCTCCGACGTGAAATGCGCGGAATCCTGGAATTGCGCGGTCTCGGCCGCCAGGACGATGTCGCACAGCAGGGGGATCTCGGAGTGGCGCCACGCCGGACCGTTGATCGCGCTGATCACCGGTACCTCGATGTTCAACAGGTTCATCAAGAGATGACGCCCCTCCCAATGGATGCGATCGATCCGCTCGATCGACGGACGTGTCGGGAACGAGGAGGTTCCCTGGGTCGCGCGCGGGCCGGAAAACTCGTTGCCCGTCCCGGTCAGGATGACCACGCGGTTTTCGCGGTCCGTGCCAATGTCGTGAAAGGCTTCCGGTAGCTCGCCGTGCGGCAGAAACCCCCAACGCAGCGATTGGCCATCGGTGTGGAGGGTCACCTGCAGCACGCCGTTTCTGCGGTCCATCCGGGCCGTCTTATACTTGTTCGCGTACTCGTCGAATGAGCTCATCTCGACCTCCCGTGCGTGATCCTTTGCGTTACTATTCCCGCCAAGACCGATGCGGGGAGGGTACCCGATTCGGGCGCCAGAATGCCGGCCGAGTCCACCGAACGTGTCCACCTGAGCGTCGCCGAGGCCCGCGCGCTGTGCGAGCGGGCCATGCGCGGGATCGGGTACGAGCCCGAGGAGGCCCGTATTCTCGCCGACCACGTGCTGGACGCGGCCCTGTGCGGCTACGAGTACTCCGGCCTGCCGAAGCTGCTCAACGTCGCCGACCACCCCCGCTTCCAGGCTCGGCGCAGCCCGATCCGCGCGCTCAGAGAGACGAGCGTCTCGGTGCTGTTCGACGGTGGCAACCAGAGCGGCATGCTCGGGATGTACTACGCGACGCGCGCCGTGATCGAGCGGGCGCAACCGCACGGCTTCGCGCTCGTCGGCGTCAACAACATCTGGATGAGCGGCCGCAGCGCCTATTACGTCGAGATGGTGGCGCGCGCCGGCCTGATCGGCATCCACACGGTGGCCGCGCCCCCTTTGGTCGCCCCGCTGGGCGGTGCAAAGGCGGCCCTCGGCACCAATCCGATCGCCTTCGGCTTCCCGATGGAGGGGGACCCGCTGGTGATCGACCTGGGCACCTCCGCGTTCATGGGCACGGATCTCCAGTTCCGGCAGCGTCTCGGCATCCCGCTGCCCGAGGGCGTGGCGATCGACGAGCACGGCCGTCCCACCACGGACGCGGTGGCCGCGCGACGCGGCGCGCTGCTGCCCTTCGGCGGGCACAAGGGCTACGCGCTGGCGCTCGCGATGCACGCGCTCGGCATGCTCTGTAGCCCGGCGGCCGACCAGGAGAACACCGGGTACCTCTTCATCGCGTTCAAGCCCGATCTGTTCGTTCCACTGGAAGACTATCGGCATGCGCTGGCCGCAGAGATCGCCGTGATCAAGGCGACGCCGCGGCAGGAAGGCGTCGACGAGATCCGCATTCCCGGCGAGCGCGCGTATCGCGAGCGCGCGCGTCGCGCGCGCGAGGGCCTCGAGATCGACCGGCGCATCCATGACGCGCTGATCGCGCTCGCGGAGGGCAAGTCAAGGCTGATAGCATGTCGGACACCATGAACAACCGGAGACCTCTTCGATGAAGAACAAGACCTACCAGACCTTCGACGAGGCGGTGGTCGACATTCCCGACGGCTCAGTCTTCATGTCTGCCGGCTTCGGCGGTGTCGGCGTGCCGCGCAATATCCTCGCCGCCGTGGGCCGTCAGGGCGCCAAGAACCTCACCGGCATCTCCAACAACGGCGGCACGCTGGACGCGAAAGTGGACGTGGGCACCTTGATCGCGGCGGGGCAGGTGAAAAAGATGTACTGCGCCTTCACGGCCGCCACCCATCCCTCCCAGGTGACGCCGTTCGTGCGGATGTACAACAACAACGAGATCGACGCGGAAGTGATCCCCCAAGGGACGCTGGCCGAGCGGATTCGCGCCGCCGCCGCCGGGATCGGCGCCTTTTACACCCCGACCACCGTGGGCACCGAGCTGGCGGTGGGCAAAGAGCAGCGGGAAATCAACGGCCGGCGGTACGTGCTGGAGTACCCGCTGCACGCGGACTACGCGTTCATTCGGGCGTGGAAGGCGGACACGTTCGGTAATCTAGTATTCCGTCTGACCCAGCGCAATTTCAACCCGGTCATGGCGATGGCTGCCCGCATCACCATCGTCGAAGTGGAAAACGACATCGTGCCGGTGGGGGAACTGGACCCGGACCACGTTCATGTCCCGGGCGTCTACGTGGACCGCCTGGTGCGCATACCGCCTGACGGTATCTGGGACTGAAAAGAAGGGAAGGATTGAAGATGCCGGAGAAGCCGAGACTGGAACGGCAGCCCATGTGCGACCGGTTGGCCATGGAGTTCCAGGACGGATGGATCGTGAATCTCGGCGTGGGGATGCCGACCCTGTGCTCCAACTACGTGGAGCCTCACAAGAGCCTCGTCTTTCACTCGGAAAACGGCGCGATCGGCTACGGTCCGTTGGCCCCTCCAGAGAAGGCGGATCGGCATCTCGTCAACGCCGGAGGGCAGCAGGTCACGGCCCTGCCCGGCCTGGCGATCGTCCATCACGCCGATTCCTTCGCGTTGATCCGCAAGGGGATGGTGGATGTGACGGTGATGGGAGCGTACGAAGTGGCGGAGAACGGCGACTTCGCCAACTGGCGCATCCCCACCCGCAAGGGCGGCGGGATCGGTGGAGCGATGGATCTAGCGGCCTGCGCCAAGCGGGTGTTCATCACTCTCGAGCACACCACCAAAGAAGGCGGGCCCCGGTTGCTCAAGCGCTGCACGCTGCCCATCACGGCGCCGGGCGTCGTCAAGCTGGTGGTGACCGACCTGGGCCTGTTCGAGGTGACGCCCGAGGGGTTCAAACTGCGGGAACACGCCCCGGGCTGGACTCCCGCGGAGATTCAGGCGTGCACCGAAGCCCGGCTGATCATCGCCGACGACCTGCGGGAGTTCCGCTTCCGCGCCCGGGCTTGAATGTTGCGCTAGTCAGCGCAAGCCGCGACGTCCGTCACTTCCCGGCGTCGGCCGCGGCCTGGCGCATCTTCTGCAAGTACGCCTCGCTGCTCTGCTGGAGCAGTCGGCCCACGCTGCCGTGGAAGTACTGCACGCCGAGGCCCAGGAACTTGGGGATGAGATTGTCGGGGCAGCTGCACCCGGCAATGCGCCCGGCGCCGGTGATCGTCTTGACGCCGCGCTCCATCACCTGCTGCACGTCCGGGTGGGTCTGCTGGCCGGTGAGTCCCATGGATTGCGACAGGTCCCCGGACCCGATGAAGTACACATCCACCCCCGGCACGGTGACCAGATCCGGCAAGTTCTCGATGGCCTCGACTTCTTCGAGCATCAAGCACACCAGGGTCTGGCGGTTGGCTTCCCTGGCGTAATCCGCGGTCGCGCCCCTGAAGCCGTAGCCGGCCGGCCGGCCGCCGCTGAAGATGCCCCGGTGACCCTCCGGTCCGTACTTCACCGCGTCGACGGCGGCCCGGGCTTCGTCCGCCGTGTTGACATGGGGAACCTGCACGCCCCAGGCGCCCCGATCCAGGAACGGGGCGATGATCTCGGCCTTGTTCCCGACCGGGCGCACGATCGGTGCCATGCCGCTCAGCTCGGCGGCGACGATGCAGGCCTCGGCGGTGTCGACGGTGATGGAGCCGTGCTCGTTGTCGAGCAGGATCCAGTCGAACCCGAGGTGGCCCAGCATCTCCACCACGGGGGGCGAGGGGAAGGTGCAGATGACGCCGAAGGCCGCCTTCCCGGCGTAGAGCCGTTGCTTGAGCGTGTTCTCGCGCATGATCGTCTACACCCTCCAGGAAGCCCGAGTATACGCGAGGGCGTGGCCGCGCCCGGGCCTCAGACCTTGTCCCCGAGAGCCCCCGCCCCGAAACTTCGGTACACTACTGCCCGCCGTCTCTCGACCCTGAAGGAGCGTTGCTTCCCACGGAGAAAGCCATGACACGCCTCATGATCACTGCCTTGATGGTAGCCGCTCTCGCCGGTCAGGCGGCGGCCCAACCACGGCCGGCGCCGTCGGAAAAGCCGGAAGGCGAGATGCGCTGGGCGCTCTACGTGACGCTGGCCCCGGCCTGGTTCGATCCGGGCGAGGTCCGTGCGGGTGTCCTCACGCCGTTCTGGGTCCTCTACGCCATGCACGACGCGCTCGTGAA
>JAHFDK010000004.1 GCA_023249095.1 Candidatus Rokuibacteriota bacterium
CGTCCTGCACCTCGAGCGCGACGGCTTTCGCTGCCGGACGGCCGCGAACGGGCCGGACGCGCTCCGGGAAGTAAAGGCGGCCGCTCCCGACCTCGTCGTCCTCGACCTCATGCTGCCCGGGCTCGACGGTCTCGAAGTGTGCCGCCGGTTGCGGAGCGACGCGAGCACGGCGGGCGTGCCGATCATCATGCTCACCGCGAAGTCCGACGAAGTCGATCGCGTGGTCGGACTCGAGGTCGGCGCCGACGACTACGTGGGGAAGCCCTTCTCGCCGAAGGAGCTGGTGGCGCGGGTGCGGGCCGTGCTCAGGCGCTCGCGCCCAGACCACGGGTCCCGCGTTCTCTCCGTGGGTCCCGTCGCGCTGGACCCGGCGCGCCACGCCGTGACGCTCCACGGGCGGGCGGTCGATCTCACGCCCAAGGAGTTCGACCTCCTGCGCGCGCTGCTCGACGCCGCCGGGCGCGTCCTCTCCCGCGAGCACCTCCTGAACCACGTGTGGGGCTACGCGCGCGCGGACGAGATCGAGTCGCGCACCGTGGACGTGCACGTCCGCCGCCTGCGCGCGAAGCTCGGCGCCGCCGGGAGCCGGATCGCGACGGTCAAGTCGGTGGGCTACCGGTTCGAGGTGGAGTCGGCATGATCCGCCTCTTCGTTCACTTCCTCCGGCGTAGCATCGCGCGGAAGCTGACGTTGACGCTCGTCGGCTTCGTCGCCCTCACGACCGTCGCAGCGGGCCTCTATCTGACCCGCGCCCTCGAGACGTTCGCCGTGGACACCCTCGAGGCGCGCCTGGCTGGCATCGGCCGGCTGCTGCACGACGAGGCCCGGGCGCTGGTTGTGCGGAACGCGCCGCCGGCCGAGATCCACGCGTTCGCGGTTCGCGCGGCGCGGCCGACCGCGTCACGCATCACCGTGATCGCGGCCGACGGGCGCGTGCTCGGAGACTCCGAGGTAGCCGTCGAGGATCTGCCCCGCGTCGAGAACCACGGAACGCGGCCCGAGGTGCGGGCGGCCCTCGCCGGCGGGGTCGGGCGCGACCGGAGGACGAGCGCGACGATCAATGTGTCACTCCTCTACGTCGCGCTGCCCATCGTCGACGGCGGCCGCCCGATCGGCGTCATCCGGGTGGCCCTGCCGCTGACGGCGGTGACCTCGTCGTACGCGGAGATCCACCGCGTCATGCTCGCCGGGGGCGTCGTCGCGCTCGCCGTCGCGTTCGGGATCGGGCTCTTCGTGGCGGGGCGTGTGACCAAGCCGGTCGTGCAGATGCAGGCGATCGCCCGCCAGATGAGCGAGGGCGACTTCACGGTCCGCGCCCCGATCCGCTCTCCCGACGAGATCGGGTCGCTCGGGCGGGCGCTCAACGGCCTGGCGGCGCGGCTCCGGGAGAAGATCCACGATCTCGGGCACGAGCAGGCGAAGGCCACCGCGATCCTCGACGGCATGATCGAAGGCGTCATTGCCGTCGACGGCCGCGACGTCATCCTCCTGATGAACGAGCGGGCGCGGTCCATGTTCGGCCTCGACGCGACGCGCGGCGAGCGAAAACCCTTCCTCGAGGTCATCCGCAACGCGGAGCTGCACGAGGTGTTTCGCGAGAGCCGGGCGGCGGGCGAGGGCAGCGTCTCGCATCGCGAGCTCCGCCTCGCGAGCCCGGTCGAGCGGCGCGTGCAGGTGAACGCCGTGCCGCTCCGCCTCGCGGCCGACGAGGTCGGGGTCGTCATGGTCCTGCATGACGTCACCGAGCTGCGCCGGCTCGAGCAGGTGCGCACGGAGTTCGTGGCCAACGTCTCGCACGAGCTGCGCACCCCGCTGACGGCCATTCAGGGCTATCTCGAGACGCTCCTGTCCGGCGCGCTCGAGGAGCGGGAGAACGCCCGACGGTTCCTGGACATCGTTTTCCGTCACACCGAGCGGCTGGGGCGGCTCCTGAACGACCTGACCGATCTTTCGAACATCGAGATGGGCCGCGTGTCCCTGAAGCTCGCGCCGACACGGCTCGACGAGGTCGTCGACGCGGTGCTGGCGATCATGGGCCCGAAGGCGGCGAGCGGGCGCGTTACGCTGCAGAGCCGCCTGTCCTCGGACCTGCCGTCGGTGCTCGCGGACCGCGATCGGCTCGTGCAGATCGTCATCAACCTCGTCGACAACGCCGTCAAGTACACGTCCGAGGGCGGCCGTGTGACAGTCCAGGCGCAGCAGCCGGCCGACAGCCAGATCGAGGTCGACGTGATCGACACCGGCGTCGGGATCCCGTCGGCCGATTTACCGAGGATCACCGAACGGTTCTACCGCGTTGACAAGGCCCGATCGCGGGAGCTCGGGGGTACCGGCCTGGGCCTCGCGATCGTCAAGCACCTCGTGTTCGCCCACGGCGGCCAGCTCCGCATCGAGAGCGAGCCGGGCCGCGGCACGACGGTGCGCGTCACGCTGCCGGTCGCCTGATTTAGCCGAGGTGAAAGGGGTCGGTGTACGTCAGAACCCCGTCCCCCCTCGACGATGTAAGCCGTGCAGCGTCGGGCCTCAGGGGCACCACTCGTGCGAGGGAAGAGGATCCGCGGCTGGAAATCGATCAGCGTGACGCCAGGTTCCAACGAGGTCGTCCGGTAAGCCTTTGCCAACATTGGTTCCGGTCCCCCTGGTCGTTCCCTCTCCCATTTGAACCTGCTGCGGATTCCCGCCAGAGCGGCCGCGGTCGGTGCGTCAGCGGGGGAAAGGTCGAGGCCGTCTGGGGCGGCGCCGCGCGCGGCCGCTCGGACTGAGAAGCGCCGGCGCCCGCCGCCGCATCCCAATGAGGTGATGGGCTCGCTGATCGCAGCCGCCGGCGCTCTCTGGGTGGTTGTCATCATGTGGGACGCGTTCGAGGCGCTCGTGCTGCCCCGGCGCGTGACGCGGCGGCTGCGGCCGACGCGGATGTTCTATCGCGTCACGTGGCAGGTGTGGGCGGCGGTGGCGCGCCGCATGCGCCCGGGCGGCCGCCGCGAAACCTACCTGAGCTTCTTCGGACCGTTATCGCTGCTCGTGCTCCTGGCCGCGTGGGCGGCGAGCCTCGTTGCCGGGTTCGCCGTGCTCCAGACCGGCCTTGGCGCCAGCCTCAACGTCCCCGGCGGCGGTTCCTTCACCGACCACCTCTACCTGAGCGGCGAGACGTTCTTCACGCTCGGCCTCGGCGACATCACCCCGGTCTCGCGAGCGGGGCGCGTCCTGGTGGTGATCGAGGCCGGCATCGGCTTTGCGTTCCTCGCGCTTGTCATCGGCTACCTGCCGGTCCTGTACCAGTCGTTCTCGCGGCGTGAGGTGAACATCACGCTGCTCGACGCGCGCGCTGGTTCACCGCCGAGCGCCGAGGAACTGCTGCGCGGCAGCTGGAGCGACCACGCGGAGCTGACCGCGCTGCTCCGCGAATGGGAGCGCTGGAGCGCGGAGGTGCTGGAGTCGCATCTTTCCTATCCGGTGCTGTCGTACTACCGCTCGCAGCACGACAACCAGTCGTGGCTGACCGCGCTCACTACGATCCTCGACGCCAGCGCGCTCGTGATGGTCGGCATCCAGGATACCTGCGCGCGCCAGGCGAGGCTGACGTTCGCGATGGCGCGACACGCCGTCGTGGACCTGGCGCAGGTGCTAG
>JAHFDK010000190.1 GCA_023249095.1 Candidatus Rokuibacteriota bacterium
CGCCGGCGGCGCCTCGACCGGCACCGGCGTGCCGCCCACGAAGATCCACGGCGTCGTCGGCGTGAGTAAGGCCTACACGACACGCGTCGGCGCCGGGCCGTTCCCCACCGAGATGTCGGGCGCGGCCGCCGAAGCGATCCGCGCGCGGGGCCACGAGTACGGCGCCACTACCGGGCGGCCGCGGCGCTGCGGCTGGTTCGACGCGGTCGTCGGGCGCTACGCGACGCGAATCAACGGCCTCGACACGGTGGCCCTCACCAAGCTCGACGTCCTCGACCAGTGCGAGACCCTGAAGGTCTGCGTCGCCTACCGGCACCGCGGCGAGACCCTCACCGAGTTCCCCGAGGACGAGACCGTGGTGGCCGCGGCCGAGCCCGTCTACGAGGAGATCGAGGGCTGGCGCGCGCCGACGGCCGGGGCCAAGAACGAGGCCGATCTGCCGGCGAAGGCGCGGCGCTATCTCGAGCGGCTCGAGGAGCTGATCGGCACGCCCTTCTGCCTCATCTCGACCGGCGCCCAGCGGGACGAGACGATCCTCTGCGAGGACTCGCCGCTCATGCGCTGGTTCCCATCCGCCCGCTCGAGCCTCCTGTAAGGCGGGCCGAGGCGGCATGGCCGAGACGATCCGTCGGCTCCTGTTCATCGTCGGGAGCCAGCGGCCGGACTTCTACGCGTCGCTGCGGCGAACCTTCCGCGGCGACGACACGGTGCAGGTGGTCCTCGACCGCCGGCGCGGCGAGCGGCGGCTGGGCCGGCGGGCCGCCGGGCGCAAGCGGGGGCGCGAGCACCGTGAGGCGGAGCGACGCGCACCTGGAGATCGACCGGCAGCTGCGCGAGCGCGGCTACGCCGTCGTCGGTGTCTTGGGCTCGCACCAGGCGGCCCTCGGCCCGCCCCCGCGCGCAAAGCGCGCTAGAGATACTGCCCGGTAGCGACGACTCGCTCCACGTTCCGCGGCTGGCTCGGCGCCTCGCTCGTCAGCGTCTTCACGGAAATGATCCGCTCTGCCTTCCTGCCGGCGATCTTCGCCCAGTCGTCCGGGTTGGTGGTGTTGGGCAAGTCCTCGTTCTCCCGGAATTCCTCACGCGCGGCCGAGAGAAGGTCGTCGGCTATGACGCCCTTCGGACCGTTGGCGGTTTTCCTCTCTCCGGGCGTACACCGCGCCCGCCGTCGTCTCGATCAGGCGCCAGCGAGCACGAAGACGCGCACGAACGGGGTCACACGGAAGGAGCGGTGAAGAACGAGGCGGCTCTCACGGCCGAGCCTGAGCCACTCCTTTTCGGGTAGGAAGTGCCAGAAGCCGGGACCGAACACCAGGAAGTTGGCGAGGTCGCGAAGGTGCTCGACCAGCACGATTCGCCCGCCCGGGTCGAGGATGCGTCGGAGCTCGCGGAAGAACGCGAGCCGCACCTCGGGGCCGCGGATCTCGTGCGCTGCGAAGATCACCACGATGAGGTCGGCGGAGCGTCGGGCAGGGGAAGGCGGCGCGGGTTGGCCGGCGTCGCGGCCTGGTCTGGTGTGCCGAGGCGGCGCGCCCTCGCGATCGCCGGCTCGCTCATCGACGCCGGGTCGTGGATGTCGAGGACTCGAGACTCGGCGGCCGGGAAGAGGGCGCAAAGCGCGGGGCTCGTCTCGTCAAGGCCGGCATGGACGTTGACCCAGCACGCAGGCGGTTGCTGGAGGAGGCCCGCCAGCCACGCGAGGTCGTAGATACCCGAACGGTCATAGATCCAGTGGGAGGCCATCAGGGACAGGATGCCCCACGCCGCCGCCGCGCCCGCCCCCGCAGCCAGCCCGAGGGCGACGCCGAGCGGCAACGGCGCCAGCCCCAGGAGGCCGCCGCCGACGAGACAGAGCCCGAGGGCCAGCGCGTACCAGGGCCAGTTGAGCCGGAGGATCTGGCGGGCGCCCTGGAACCGGGCGCGGGAGCACCGTTTCGGGGTCCGGGTGATCATGTGAGGATCTCCGGCAGCTGGTGCCGGACGCCTCGCTCCCACCGATACGGGACCCCGCGCATGTGAAAGGCGTTCGCCAGGATTGCCCCGGCCTCGCCGAAGGGAGGTGACTCGAGGAACGCGAGCGCGCGGACGTCCACGTTCACCGGTTGCGGATCCCACTGAGATCGGACGCCGCGCACGACGATGAGCGAGTGGGTCTCCTTCTCGTAGCCGAAGGTGAAAGGTAGCGGGCCCGCGTACCGGCGCGCGTCCTTGAGGCTCGCGAAGGGCGAGCCAGGGGGGAGGTCCGCGGGCTTTCCTCGGAGGTCCGCCACCACGTGGAGGTCTGGCCGGCCTCGACGAGTTCGGACCTCGACCGAGAGTCTCCCGTCGTCCTCCTCGACCCGCGCGTCGACCTTCCCGTACCCATAGAGGGTCAGCATGTTCCCGACGAGCGACATCAGGCGCCGGTCGGTGTCGCTGCGGAGGATGCGGAGGCCGCGCATCGCCGCGGGAGGAAGGCCGGGCGGAGGCGCCTCGTCTCGACCATCGCGACGGCCAGGAACCCGTAGTCGCCGTACGTGTCGAGGGTGAGGCCCGGGTAGAGCAGAGGCGCCAGGATCCGGGCCGGAAGCGCGTAGGTCAGAACGAGGCAGTGGCCGAACTCGGCTTCGACCGGAACGAGGTGGCGCTTGAGCAGGTACAGCAAGCCGGCGGCCTAACCGGCGCAGTGTACCATGAGGCGGCGAACCCCCGTGAAGCTCAACTGGGTCGAGACGCTCGTCGTCAACAATCCCCTCCGGCGCTGGCACCAGGTCCACGTGGAAGCCCGCATTCTGGAAGACCTGCTGGCGAAGTCGTTCGCGGGAGGGCGGGTGCTGGTGGCCGGCTGCGGCCGCGGCGTGGAGATCGAGCTCGCCTTCAGGCGATTCGGCGCCGCGTCCGTGGACGCGTTCGATCTGGATCCAAAGCAGGTCCGCCGTGCGCGCCAGCGCCTGGGCCATCGCTTCGGCGTCCAGGCCGGACTGTGGGTCGGCGATGCCACCCGCATTCCGGTACGGGCCGCGCGGTACGACGCCGTCCTCGACTGGGGCGTCCTCCATCACATTGCCGACTGGAAGGCGGCGATCCGGGAGATCGCGCGCGTGCTCGTCGTCGGCGGTCAGCTCCTCTTTATCGAGGTCCCCGGCCACAAGATCCGCTCGCCTCATTACCGGCTGCTCTTCGACCATCCGCTGGAGGAGCGTTTCGAGCCGGCCGACTTCCACCGGGCGTGCGAGGAGCGAGGCCTCGAGGTGGACGGGCGGACGCGGAGCTACTTCGGCTTCTTCTTCGGAGTGGCGGTCCGACGGTAGAGGATATGGTAGGCGTGGCGGGTTTTCAGATCGTCTCCCTCGAGATTCCCCGGAGGCAGGTCAGGTGTCTTCACGGCGTCGCGGTGTCGCCGCGCAGGACGGCTTTCACATTGGGCGGCAGATCATCGAAGCGCTGTCGCGCGAGCATGATTGGCCGAGCGGGCAGTCTGGCCTCGCGCCGGTCGCACTCGGCCGTCAGGGCGCGCCAAGCCTCGAGGTGGAACTTCTCAGGGAAATGTATCGCCCGCCGCCCGAGTATGTCGCATAGGCGCCTCTCGGCAATTACCGCCCGCCGATAGCACGGGCCGATGACTAAACCACGGCCCGAGCCGAGCGGCCGAAGGACAGTCCGCCGGTTCGTCGGTTGACGTTGAACCGGACGATCAACCTCGAGCTCTCGCGGCACGCTTCTACGACCAACCCCAGATGGTCGAGAGGTCATGTCGACACGCGGCACTAATTTCAGGAGCCCTGAGGTCAAATTGAGCCGCCGCGGCGCATGGAAAGCGGTATGATCCCGCCGGTCAAGCACGCCGCCTGGAGCTTCCACCACGAGCTAGAGGGAGGACGCGCAATGCCACAGTACCTGTACCAGGTCGCCTACACCTCGGAGTCGCTGGCCGCGCAGATTAAGAACCCACAGGACCGCCTGGAGGTAGTGGGCAAGCAGATCAACGACGCCGTCGGTGCCCGGATACTGGCCGGCGGCTACTCGTACGGGGAGTACGACGTCTCGGTGATCGTCGACGCCCCCGACGACGTCTCGATGGCCGCAGTCGCCCTCGCTATCGCTGCGGGAGGGGCGGTCCGGGCCGCTAAGACCACGCCGCTGCTGAGCGGCGGCCAGTGGGTGGCGGCCCTGAAGAAGGCGCCGGCGGTCAGCGCCCAGTACCGCCCCGCCCGGTAGGCACGGCGGCGCCCCGGCGGCCCGCTACGAACCCCAGTCGCGGGCCGCCGGCCCTCTGGGTCCGCTGCCTGTCTCGCGGCTGGACCATGTCCTGCCACGCGGCGAGGATGAGGAGCCCAAAAGCAGGCGCAACGTCACCTGGAAGCCGCCGACGACCTTCGCTGTGCCTGCAGCGAACTCTCGGCTGAGGCTTCGTAAAATAGAGAACACCACTCTCCAGCTACCTTGACTCATCGACCACGATGAGCTTTTCATTTTGGGCGACGATCAGACCGTATGTTGCCCGGCCTTCTTTCTAGGAGCGACCGCTTTCCCAGGCTCGAAGTCGGAAACTCCCGGGAACCGTGTTGACAACAGCACGGTGCTACGACACCATCCTGCCACCGCCTCGATCTTCAGTCCGCCGAGGACCAAAGGATGTGTTCGGCGCGGGTGGCCTCAGCGCCTGTAAATTGCAACTCTGCGCGTTGATCGCGGCACGATTATTCTCCCAAACAACCAAGGAGGACGTCATGAAAAAGCTTCTCATCTTCGCAGCTGTGATTGCGGTGGTCGGTTCGGTATCGGCGCAAGATGCCATGAAGGTGATCCGGGTGACGCCCGATGCGCTCGTATGGAAGGACAATCCCAACATTCCTAAAGGTGCTCAAGTCGCCGTTCTGCAAGGCGATCCGACGAAAGCCGAGGTGGTCGTCCAGCGCGTCAAGTTTCCTGCCAACTATAAAGTACCGCCGCACACTCATCCCTATGCGGAAAACATCACCGTGATCAGCGGTCGCGTCGGGCTTGGCATGGGCGAAAAGTTCGATGCCAAGGACGGCGCTATGGTCACTGCCGGTGCCTTCTTCTCGCAACCGGAAAAGCACGCGCACTATGTTTGGACAGGAAAGGAGGGGGCAATCATCCAAGTTCAGTTCACTGGGCCGGGAGGTATCAACTACATCAACCCGGAGGATGATCCGCGCAAGAAGTAGACCTCGCAATGGGAGCGCCAGCGCTGGATTGCGGGAATAGTGGTTTAACGAAACTTTCTGGGAGGCGCACACATGAGTGATCGTTACGGCCTTTCCCGGCGCGAGATCCTGGGAATTGCGGCGGCCGCCAGCGGACTCGCCGTGTCCGGTGGGTTTACCGCAGCGTTCGCTCAGGCGTTGAAGCGGACGCCAGGCGAGATCCTGGGACCGTTTTATCCGGTTCTCAAGACGCTGGATCGAGGCGCGGATCTGACCACGATCGCAGGCAAGCCGGGACGCGCCGCGGGACAGGTCATCCACGTGATGGGGCGGGTGATGAACGTTGAGGGACAGCCCGTCAAAGGGGTGCGAGTCGAGCTCTGGCAGGCTAACACCCACGGCCGCTACACCCACCCGAGCGACACGAACCCCGCGCCCCTGGATCCGAACTTTGAGGGCTTCGCCGTGCAGAACACCGATGCGGAGGGCCGCTACCGCTTCAAGACTATCAAGCCGGGGGCATATCCCGCGACGGCGAGCTGGATGCGGCCGCCTCACCTACACTTCGAGGTGACGGGGAAGATCAACCGCACGATCACGCAGATGTACTTCCCGGGCGAGCCACTGAACGACAAGGACCTCCTGCTGCAAAACATCCGCGCGAACAAGGAAGGGCTTATCGCGAAAGTGCTGCCCCCGACCTCGGATGTCGAACCGGACTCGCGCATTGTGGTGTGGGACATTGTCCTCGACAAGGGGTAACGCGATGTGCTTTCTGAGTCGTGCGGCTCCAGTACGAAAGGAGGAAGGTGATGCTCTACCTTGTGGAATTTCATGCCTCGATGGAGCGGGGAAACAAGATCGACGCTGAGAAGGGTCCTGGTCCCGTCTTCGCCAAGGTCGTGGAGCGGTTCCACCCTGAGGCATTCTACGGGAATCCATCCCGGCGACAGATCTTCATGGTCGTAGACCTTGACACGCCCGCCAAGATGGCGGAGCTCATGTATGTCCTCACGTGGTTTGCCGGCACCGAGCCGACGTTGACTCCAGTGATGCGGCCAGAGATCTATGCCGAGGCGATTGAGAACGCGAAGCGCATCGTATCGCCGCCGGTCGGTTAGCTGATCCGGAGCAAGTGCGCATGGCCCATCAGCAAGGCGGCCGCGGCAGCTTACGCGGTCGTGAATAAATGAAGACGAGCGACGGCGCAGATATTTCCTGGCTCAGACCGGTCTAAGAACACACTGAGCGGTGAAATCGCCATGAGGTCGAGTTCTCTCGTGCGTGACCGACGGTGAAAACACTTGGCGGAACGGGTTATAGAAGTGACAAGAGCCCTCCAGACGGAGGGCTGCGTTTATCGGTCGTAGCGACGAGACCTCGGGGGTGCTAGACTCCCGCCGTTGTTCCCAACTCTAACCGTCCGACCTCCGAAGGGTGCGGGAGCGCTCCGGCTCGGTTCGGTCCGGTGGTGTCTAGCCTCGAAGTTCCCCGCTCACAAACGACTCAGCTATTGCTGGGGTGTCACGATGTTCGGACGGCTTCGATATCACCTGTGCGTGAATGGCGGCCCGAAGGCGCCATTCTTTTTGGTTATCGCCATCCTATTGCTCGTACCCCGAGCTACTCCGCTAGAGCCCCGGAAGATTCAGGCGACGAATCAAAGTGTCCGGTTCACCAACTGGTGGAGAAGGCCGAGACCACACCCTTTGCGCGTTTCCTTACCGACCCGCTCGAGAAGGGTGGGCTGGGGTGCTCGGATGCCCTCAACCTCGACGGAGGTCCGTCGACACAGCTCGTGGTGAAGCTTCCCGCACTGACGCTGTCGCTCCCCGGATGGGCGGTGCCGAACGCGCTGGTCGTTACCCCTGGCAGGATGTAACCCAAGAACGAATCCACATCTTCACAGATGTCCACATCACGAGAATGTGACGCTCTCGCGCGGTCTCAGCGGGACCATGGTGATTGCGCCCGCGATTCTCGTGACTTTGGCGGACGCTCGGCGAGAAGTTTCGCAAACCCAGCGGGCTTCCGAGGGAGCGACGCATCGGAACCGCTCAAGATGCGGTCGAACGCGTGGTGTCGAACGCGTGGTTGACACCGACACCGCTCGCTTCCTACAGTCCGCGCTATTCACGGAACATTTTCGTCAGGGGGGCGCAATATGCGGGACCGAATCGCCGAGGGACAGCTACGCCGAGAACTCGATTTGGTCCTCCTCCGCCTCGAGCGGTGTGGTCGCGCAGCCTCGATCGAGACAGGGTCGGAAAATGATCGGTTGGCCGGCGACATGTTCCCGGACGCTCAAGTCGTGGCGGCGCAGGTCCTCGGTGAGCTGAGTTACGGGCGCTTAGCTCAACGGGCCAAGGTGCTGGCGAACGCGCTGGAGCGTGTGTGCGCGACGGAAGTTACGGGAGCTGCGAGGAGTGTGGCGGCACCATCCCCGTGGCGCGGCGTCGAGCGCTACCTGGCGTCACGACGTGCCTGCAGTGCCAGAAGCTGGAGGAGAGCCTCCGTGCCCGCTCCCCGGAGACGGAGCGGATGACACGCCGACGTCGGGTCCGACATAAGGCCGGCGGGCGCGATGCCGCGGCCGACCCGCGGCCCTGATCGTCGCAGTGAGGGCAGTGCCCTCGCTTCCCTCCCTCAACACCGCGAGGCCGCGAATTCGCGGAATACCAGATTGCGACTCCTGCACAAAGTCGCCTCGTCGATGACTTCCCTCCGCTGGAGTGCGGCCGCCGCGACTATGTTTTGGTCTTCGCGAGTTCCTCGGCACACGCGTTTGCTATTCCCGAGCTAGGCGTCTTGTCCCCTCGCGAAGTGGCCCAGCCACCTGCTTCGATAAACTTCCGCTCTTTCCACGAGTCGATCTTTTGGAACTCTGCGAGCTTGGCGGCCGCGCCTGCCTGCTGCATGAATCTCGCTACGCAGGAGGGAGTGAGAGCGACGACCACGGCCGCGTTGGTTCGTTCTGCTGCCATCCGTTCGGCACTGCTGCCGAGGGTCCAACCCAACCATGAAAAGCCGATGATCATGGTTCCGACGGCGCCGATGACCACACCCCAGGCAGCTTCTGGTAGCTCCAAATACGCGCTATGTGGAAGCACGCCGAGTCAGCCGACCCGGCGCGAGGCGCGCACCTTCTGAAATACCGCTTGGAGCCTGCTGCGCAGGCCGCGCAGTTCCGCGCGTGGAACACTCGCTAACCATTCCATAAGAATTTCTACCAGTCGGATCCCGACTTCACCGTAGGGTTGAACGTCGTCTAGTTGCCCCAGTTGTGAAGACTTCATGAGTTCTTTAGTTCGAGCGTCGTCCAGTTCTCCCAGCTCCTGAAGGCGCTGCCCGGTTCGATGGCGGCCGTATTTTGTCGTGGCCTTCGGCACGGGACTCCGGCCCTCGGAGCAGATCGCGCTTAAATGGGATGCGATTGACTGGGGACGCAACAAGATCCTCGTCCGCGAAGGGTGGAGGCGAGGCCAGCGGACTCGGCTCAAGACCCGGGGCTCTGCCCGCGAGGTCGATATCCTGCCGGCGGTCCGGCGGGCCCTCGAAGCGCAGCGTGTGATTGCCGGCGGGAGCGAGCTCGTCTTTCCGAACCCCCGCGGGGGCCACATCAACGTCGGGAACTTCCGGAGGCGGATCTGGTACGCGGCCCTGAAGCAGGCGGTCTTCGGGTACGGGACTTCTACAACACGCGGCACACCTTCGCGACCCATGCGCTGGCCTCGGGCGAGGACCCTGGCTGGGTCGCAAAGATGCTCGGCCATACCACACTGCTTATGATGACGACGCGGTACTACAGCTAGATCCCGAATCTGACGAGGAAGGACGGATCGCTCTTGGCCCAGCGCCTCTAGCCGCGAAAATCCGTCCGAAAAACGTCCGAAGTGGTTTCGGGAGCTCCGCGATCGCAGAGGAGAGGAGGTGGTGGGGTGTAACGGAACCTACTATATAGTAAGGGCGAAGTACGAGCGGCAGCTGCTTGCACGAGCCGTTAGCTCAGACGGTTAGAGCACCTGACTTTTAATCGTCGCGGCGCGATGGAACCCTCCGGTAACTTCGCAACTTACCGGGGGGTTTTCATTTTCCCCTGGGGCTGAGTAGGGCTGAAAGGGGCTGAATCTAGGTGGCCGTAGGCACACTGTCGGCACACAGGACGGCCTTGTCACTGGCTTCGCTCCGGCATCACTCAAGAACGGTGGCGCTCACCCATCCTTCTGCTTCTCATAATCCGACATCATGCGCTCCGCTCTAGTAAGCGGGAGTCGCATTCCCAATTCCTTTCTGATTGTGTCGCAAACGCTCAGGACCGCACCACTAACGAATGACGCCGCAAGCAGGATCACGCCAGCAATCGCTACCGTTGCATTCGTCCTGTCTGAATAGACCACCGCAAAACACAGCATGCTTAGAATGAATGGAACAATCCACCACGCCGCCATACCTTCCTCCGTCATATTCAATACCTAGATCAGTCGTCAAAGAATCGCATCACCTTCCGATACTCCACCATGTCGCCACCGAATATCTCTCGCATCGTGCGCCGCGATCCGCCTATCAAATGTTTCTGAAATCGGAGTAGAAGTGGGCCGCGAAGGTCCGACGACTCCCAAAAGAGACTCTTGCGGTAATCCTTGTCCAACACGTCAACGCCATCCGGGTCGATAATGAATAGCTGCAGCGAGCCACCATCTACCGCTGTACCAATGGCGTTGTTTATATGCTCGTCCCGAAAGCTGTAGCCGATCACCATCAATCGCGTAGCGGGCTGTGACAGATACACTTGGAATTGGTCGTGGTTCCACTCAAGAATTGGATGCTGCTTAATAGCGGCGGGCTTGTTGCCTCCCATAACAAGCAACCGCCGTCCACTGCTATCGTCGACGAACCAATTGCTCGATCCGTGCAGTTTGAAATATGGCTGCATATTCGCATCGACAACAAACTTCGATACGTCCATGGGACGCCACTCTTTGACTTCCTTGATCGCCGTAGCGGCCGGCTGTGTCGTCGGCTCCATTCGGGGAATCTGCCATCCTCTAGGCTGTAGGAGCATCCCAAGATTCTCCGCTAGGTACTGGCGCTCGATCAGCAAATCTTGATTGAGAGTGAAAATGGCGTCGAATCGAGCGAGAAAGCTAGTTACTGGAAGATCGGGCACATTCCGAAAGTTAAAGTCCGATTCCGTCATTTCGGAAAACGCCTCATTCATGTCAGCAAACATCTGAAGGATGGCGCTCTCCAACTTCGTTAGCCGCTGCCGGTGGACAGGATCAGGTTCGGATTGCAGAGAAGCAAGGGCTTCTTCGTATCCGCCTTTGCGCCCCCACAAGAGGCCACGAATATCATCATCAAGTTGAGGGGAGCCCAAAAGGTACTCGAAAGCTTCGGATGCTACCCAACCGCCCCAATTGCGGCTGAAACCCGCGCCGAGAAGGAGGACGTGCGGCATATGCCGGTCCATCGTATAGAAACCCATGAATAGATTACACTCAATAGTCGCGTCATATGAAACGGCCGGGAGTGGATAACGGCGGCTTTTGGGCCTTTGTAGAGCGCCAATTGCGCGGGCTTAGCGCAAAGGGCGCCGGTGTCAGTGCGGTGTTGCTACTTTTTGTGGGTTTCTTTGGCGGATTCCTTTTCTCGAAGAGCATCTACCAAGATCAGGCGAATCATTGGAGAGAGCTATACAACACAGCACAGACACGTCGTGGCCTCTCGGACAAAGATTTAAAGAATCAGGCGCTAGACGCGGCCGACAAGCTTGATGGCCTTCTCAGGAGAGAGCGAGAGGCGTCAAGAATCACCGTAGCGACCCACAACACGATAAACGCTTTAGGGTTTAGCACCGAATGCAGTACGCGGCGCTCTGACGCCAAGATACTGAGAGACGAGCTGCTGCATAGGATACCGACCATCTATCGGGACTCGTCGGCAACAAATGCCTATGAGGATTCAGACTGCATTCGCAGTCTAGAGACGGTCAGCAATGATCTCCGGGCGATGGCGAGAAAGCTGCCGGACTAATCTACTACATACCGTGGATCTTTCTGTAATAGCTTTCTAGTGACTGCGTTATCTCCCGATGCCTGGGGCTACCTTCATTCACTTGCATCAATTCCTGGCGTAGTTTCACGACGTCCAACTTCGGTACGCCCCGTCGATTGGCAGCGTCCGCGAGCGCCCGCACCACGTCCACCTCCAGCCATAGTCCGCGCTCCTGGGCGCGTGTCAGGTCCGGGTGATCGAATCGGTCCCCGAAATTATCGGCCATCGCATACGCGGCTTGCACGTTGGCATCGTATGATTTGCCCCAAAGCCTGCGGAGCGTCCGCTCCGTCGCTACTGCCTTAGCCTCAAGCTCACCCGGCCGAATTTCACTGAATGCAAGTTTACGGGCTATGCCAATGATCTGCGTAGCAGCCTCTGACGATAGGCCGAATTCGCCGAATGATGCCTGGATCTCCTGTCGCACTACACGATCCGATTCCGAAACTTCGTCATTGGGGCCATCGTGCCAATCGACTGCGACCGGCTCCGGTGCCGTAGGCTCCTC
>JAHFDK010000191.1 GCA_023249095.1 Candidatus Rokuibacteriota bacterium
GTTCTTCGTGTGCAACACCTTCGTGATCGCCGCCGTCAGCGTCGTCTTGCCATGATCAATGTGCCCAATCGTCCCCACGTTCACGTGCGGCTTCGTCCGCTCGTACTTCGCCTTCGCCATGGTGTGGCCTCCGACTGGCTGGTCTAGCGGGACCCGGCGCGCGCCGGCGGCTTGCCGGCAACCTTGGCCATGATTTCTTCGGCGATCGCGGGCGGGACTTCCTCGTATCGCGCGAACTGCATCGTGTAGGTCGCACGCCCCTGCGTCATCGACCGCATCTCCGTCGCGTACCCGAACATCTGCCCCAACGGCACGGTGGCGCGAATGACCTGCGAGCTGCCGCGCGCTTCCATCGAGACGATGCGACCGCGACGGCTGTTCAAGTCCCCGACGATCGCACCCATGTATTCCTCGGGCGTCACGACTTCGACGTCCATCACGGGCTCGAGCAGCACGGGCTTGGCCCGACGGCAGGCTTCCTTGAAGCCCAGCGACGCAGCGATCTTGAACGCCATCTCGGACGAATCGACGTCGTGGTACGAGCCGTCGGTGAGCCGGACCTTGATGTCCACGATCGGGTAGCCGGCGAGCACGCCCGTGTCGAGCGCCTCACGGATACCCTTCTCGACGGCGGGAATGTACTCCCTCGGTATCGTGCCGCCGACGATCTTGTTCTCGAACTCGAAGCCCTTCGCCTCGTTCGGCTCGACCTCGAGGTAGACGTCGCCGTACTGGCCGCGGCCACCCGTCTGCCGCACGTAGCGTCCCTGCGCCGCGGCGGCCTTCCGGATCGTCTCGCGATACGCGACCTGGGGCTTGCCGACGTTGGCCTCGACCCTGAACTCGCGCAGGAGGCGGTCGACGATGATCTCCAGGTGGAGCTCGCCCATCCCGTGGATCAGCGTCTGGCCCGTCTCCTCGTCGCTGGTCACCCGGAACGTGGGGTCTTCCAGCGCGAGCCGCGACAGCGACACACCGAGCTTCTCCTCGTCGACGCGCGTCTTCGGCTCGATCGCGACCGCGATCACCGGCTCGGGGAAGGTCATGGACTCCAGCACGACCGGCCGGTCGGGATCACACAGCGTGTCGCCCGTGGTCGTGAGCTTGAGCCCGATGGCGGCCGCGATGTCGCCGGCCGCGATCGCCTCGACCGCCTCCTCCTTGTTCGCGTGCATCCGGAGCAGCCGTCCGATACGCTCCTTCTTGTCCCTGGTCGAGTTGTAGACGCCGGAGCCCGCCTCGAGCGTGCCGGAGTACACGCGGAGGAAGACGAGCTGGCCGACGTGCTGATGGCTCATGATCTTGAACGCCAGCGCGGCGAACGGCGCCTCGTCGGCCGGCTTCCGCTCTTCGACCTCTTTGGTCTCGGGATTGATGCCCTGGACCGGCGGAATGTCCAGGGGCGAGGGCAGGTAGTCGATGACCGCGTCCAGCAGCGGCTGCACGCCCTTGTTCTTGAAGGACGCGCCGCAGAGGACCGGGAAGAGCTTCATGCTGATGGTGCCCTTGCGCACCGCGGCCTTCAGCTCGGCGGGCGTGATCGGCTCGCCGTGCACGTACTTCTCCATGAGGTGCTCGTCAACCTCGGCGAGCCCCTCGATCATCTTCTCCCGGTACTCCTTGACCTGTTCGCGCATGTCCGACGGGATCTCGATCTGCGTGTACTCCTTGCCGAGCGTGTCGTCGTCGTCGTTCCACACGAGCCCGACCTGTTCGATCAGGTCGACGAGCCCCCGGTACTGATCCTCGCGGCCAATCGGGATCTGCAGCGGCACCGGATGGGCGCCGAGACGCTCCCGCACCATGTCGATGCACCGGTAGTAGTCGGCCCCCACGCGGTCCATCTTGTTGACGTAGACGATCCGCGGCACCTGGTACTTGTCGGCCTGGCGCCACACCGTCTCGGTCTGCGGTTCGACGCCCGAGACGGCGTCGAGGATCGCCACGGCGCCGTCCAGGACCCGGAGCGAGCGCTCGACCTCGACCGTAAAGTCGACGTGGCCGGGCGTGTCGATGATGTTGACGCGGCAATCTCGCCAGAAGCAGGTCGTCGCGGCCGACGTGATCGTGATGCCGCGCTCCTGCTCCTGCACCATCCAGTCCATCGTCGCGGTGCCTTCGTGGACCTCGCCGATCTTGTATGACCGTCCGGTGTAGTACAGGATCCGCTCTGTCGTCGTCGTCTTGCCCGCGTCGATGTGGGCCATGATCCCGATATTGCGCGTCCTCTCCAGCGCGTACTGCCGTTCCACGTCCGCCCTCTGCTTTCCGGATTTCGTTACATGCGAAGAGGGGGGTCAGCCTGCGCCCCCCTCTCCATTTCGGTCTTCAGCTACCAGCGATAATGCGCGAACGCCTTGTTGGCCTCCGCCATCTTGTGCGTGTCTTCTCGCTTCTTCACGGCCGTGCCGCGATTGCTCGCCGCGTCGAGCAGCTCGGCGGCCAGCTTGTCCGCCATGCTGCGCTCGGCGCGCCGGCGGGCGGCGCCGATGACCCACCGCATGGCGAGCGACGTGCGCCGGTCGGGACGCACCTCGACCGGCACCTGGTACGTCGAGCCGCCGACCCGCCGCGACTTGACCTCGACGGCCGGCTTCACGTTGTCGATCGCCGACTTGAACATCTTGAGAGCGTCCTGCTTGCTCCGGTCCTCGACCGACCCCAGGGCGTCGTACATGATGCGCTCGGCCGTCGACTTCTTGCCGCGGATCATCATGATGTTGACGAACTTCGCCACCAGCCGGCTCCCGTACTTCGGATCCGGCAGCACTTCGCGCTTGGCTGCTCCCGCCCGTCGCATGCCTTAGCCCGCGGCGCCCTTCGTCGCCTTGGCACCGTACTTCGAGCGGCTTTGTTTCCGGCCCGCCACGCCCGCGGTGTCGAGCGTGCCCCGGATGATGTGATAGCGGATCCCCGGGAGATCCTTCACGCGGCCGCCCCGGATCATGACGATCGAGTGCTCCTGTAAGTTGTGCCCGACGCCCGGGATATAGGACGTCACCTCGAGCCCGTTCGTCAGCCGCACCCGCGCGACCTTGCGGAGCGCGGAGTTCGGCTTCTTGGGCGTCGTCGTGTAGACGCGGATGCAGACGCCCCGCTTCTGCGGACACGCCTGCATCGCGGGCGTCTTCGACTTCTTCCGCACCGCCTCGCGACCCTGACGGACCAACTGGTTGATGGTCGGCATGACTCTCCGCGCCCTTAAGGCGACAAAACTCTCACCTTATAACCGAGACACCCTGTGATGTCAACACTTTAGCCGTCTACCCCGCCACCGCGACGGACTCGTCCGCGTCGCCCGACTCCGCGACCGGCGGCGTCAGCGAGAGCACGCTGTCGAGCGACTTCACGGCCTCACCGCCGGGCGTCAGGACCTCGACCCGCGTGTAGTTCGAGAGCCCGGTGCCCGCTGGGATCAGGCGGCCGACGATCACGTTCTCCTTCAGCCCGCGGAGGTCGTCGGTCTTGCCGGAAATCGCGGCCTCCGTCAGTACGCGGGTGGTCTCCTGGAACGAGGCCGCCGAAATGAAACTGTCCGTCGAGAGCGACGCCTTCGTGATGCCGAGCAGCACGGGCTTGGCGGTCGCGGCACGCTTGCCCTGCGCCAGCACGCCGCCGTTCTCCTCCTGGAACACGAACTTGTCGACCAGTTCGCCGACGACGAACTCGGTGTCGCCGACCTCCTCGATACGGACACGCCGCAGCATCTGGCGGACGATGATCTCGATGTGCTTGTCGTTGATCGTCACGCCCTGCAGGCGATAGACCTCCTGCACCTCGTTGACGAGGTAGCGTTGTAGCTCGCGGTCGCCGAGGACGGCGAGGTAGTCGTGCGGGTTCGGCGAGCCGTCCATGAGCGCCTCGCCCGCCTTCACGCGGTCGCCCTCGTGGACGATGATATGCTTGCCGCGCGGGATGAGGTATTCCTTCACCTCGCCGTTGTCCGCGCGGATGACGATCTTCCGCATGCCCTTGACGAAGCCGCCCATCTCGACCCGACCGTCGATCTCCGTGATGACGGCCTGCTCCTTCGGCTTCCGGGCCTCGAACAACTCCGCCACGCGCGGCAGACCGCCGGTGATGTCCTTCGTGCGCGTGGCTTCCCGCACGATCTTCGCGATGACGTCGCCCACGAAGACCTCGGCGCCGTCCGGCACGGCGAGGTTCGCCCCGACCGGGAGCGCGTACCGGTGCCGCTCGGTGGCCTCGGCCGTGGCCTGGCCCTCGCCGGCGGACCGGATGATGACGCCCGGCTGCAGCTTGCCCTCCGCGTCCTCGATGACCACCTTGCGCGCCAGACCGGTGACTTCGTCGAACTCCTCGCGCACGGTGACGCCTTCGATGATGTCCTGATACTCGACGCGGCCCGTGAACTCCGTGAGGATCGGATTGGTGAAGGGGTCCCACTCGACGAGCAGCGTGCGCCCCTTGACCTTCTGGTCCGCCTTGACCTTGATCTTGGCGCCGTAGGCGACCGGGTAGCGCTCGCGCTCGCGGCCGCGCTCGTCGGCCACGACGACCTCACCGTTGCGATTCGTGGCGATCAGATCGCCGTCACGGTTCACGACCGTACGCACGTTGTGGAACTTCACGAGCCCCGCCGCCTTCGACTCGTGCTTGCCCTCGGCGACCCGCTGCGCGGTGCCGCCGATGTGGAAGGTCCGCATCGTCAGCTGGGTGCCCGGCTCACCGATGGACTGGGCGGCGATGATGCCGACCGCCTCGCCGAGTTCCGCGAGCCGGCCCGAGCCCAGATTGCGGCCGTAGCACATGACGCAGATGCCGCGCTTGGTGTCACACGTCAGACCGGAGCGGATGCGCACGCGCTCGAGGCCTGAGTCCTCGATCCGCTGCGCGAGCTCCTCGGTGATTTCCGCGTTCGCCTGGACGATGATCTCGCCCGAGAGCGGGTCGCGGATGTCTTCCGCGGCCACCCGGCCCAGGATACGGTCCTTGAGCGACTGGATGATGTCACCGCCCTCGACGAGCGGCGTCGCGTCGATGTACTTCACGGTCCCGCAGTCGTACTCGCTCACGATGACGTCCTGCGAGACGTCCACCAGGCGCCGCGTGAGATAGCCGGAGTCCGCCGTCTTCAGCGCGGTGTCGGCCAATCCCTTGCGCGCGCCGTGGGTGGACGTAAAGTATTCGAGAACGGTGAGGCCCTCCCGGAAGTTCGATGTGATCGGCGTCTCGATGATCTCGCCGCTCGGCTTCGCCATGAGCCCGCGCATACCGGCCAGCTGGCGGATCTGCTGCTTGCTCCCTCGCGCGCCCGAGTCGGCCATCATGTAGATCGGATTGAATTCGCCGCCCTGCTCGCCGCCCTCCAGCTCGCGGAACATCTCCTCCGCAATGAGCTCGGTGACGTGCGCCCAGATGTCGACTACCTTGTTGTACCGCTCGCCGTTCGTGATCACCCCGTCCTGGTACTGTTGCTCCACCTCGTTGACCTGCTCGCGCGCCGAGGCGATCTGCCGCTCCTTCGACGACGGGATGTGCATGTCGTCGATGCCGATGGAGAGCCCCGAGAGCGTCGCGTAGCGGAACCCGAGGTCCTTCAGCTCGTCGAGGAACTGCACCGTCGACTCGTTGCCGAGGAGGTTGTAGCACCGGCCGACGAGCGACGTGACCTCCTTCTTCTTGAGCTCCTGGTTGACGAACCGCAGCGGCGCGGGCACGATCTCGTTCAGCAGGGTGCGCCCGACCGTCGTCTCGAGGATCTCGCTGTTCCAGCGCAGGCGGATGCGCGCCTGCAGGTCGACGTCCTCGTTGTCGTAGGCGATCCGCACCTCTTCGGAGTCGGCGAAGAGGCGCCCTTCACCCCTGACGGGGCGCTCCGGCGTGCCCAGGCGCTCTTTGGTCAGATAGTAGATGCCGAGGACCATGTCCTGGGTCGGCACCGCCAGCGGCGCGCCGTTCGCCGGGGACAGGATGTTGTTCGCCGACAGCATCAGCACCTGGGCCTCGAGCTGCGCTTCCATCGAGAGCGGGATGTGCACCGCCATCTGGTCGCCGTCAAAATCCGCGTTGAAGGCCGTACAGACCAATGGATGGATCTCGATGGCCTTCCCTTCGACCAGAATGGGTTCGAACGCCTGAATGCCAAGGCGATGGAGGGTTGGAGCACGATTCAGAAGCACCGGGTGCTCCCGGATCACCTCTTCCAGGATGTCCCACACCTCGGGACGCTCTTTCTCGATGAACTTCTTGGCCGCCTTGATCGACGACGCGATGCCGCGCTCTTCCAACTTGCGAAGGATGAAGGGCTTGAAGAGCTCGAGGGCCATCTTCTTGGGGAGGCCGCACTGGTGCAGCTTGAGGTACGGCCCGACGACGATGACGGAGCGGCCCGAGTAGTCCACGCGCTTGCCGAGGAGGTTCTGGCGGAAACGGCCTTGCTTGCCCTTCAGGGTGTCGGACAGCGATTTGAGGGGACGATTGTTGGGACCCGTGATGACTCGCCCCCGACGGCCATTGTCGAACAGCGCGTCAACCGCTTCCTGAAGCATCCGCTTCTCGTTGCGGATGATGATCTCGGGCGCTTTCAGATCCATCAACCGCTTCAGCCGGTTGTTCCGGTTGATGACCCGGCGATACAGGTCGTTCAGATCCGACGTGGCGAACCGGCCCCCGTCGAGGGGCACCAGCGGACGGAGCTCCGGTGGGATGACCGGCACGACCTCGAGGATCATCCAGTCCGGCTGGTTGCCGGACTTCAGGAACGCCTCGATCACCTTGAGGCGCTTCACGATCTTCTTCCGTTTCTGGACGGAGGTCTCGCCGAGCATCTGGGCCCGGAGGTCGCGCGCCAGCGAGTCGAGGTCCATGTCGCGCAGGAGCTCGCGGATCGCCTCCGCGCCCATGCCGACCTTCAGGGCTTCGGGGCCGTGCTCCTCCTGGAGCTTGCGCGCCTTGTCGACCGCCATCAGGTCCTTCTTCTTGACGCCCGGGAGGCGGGTGTCGAGGACGACGTGCTCCTCGAAATAGAGGATCTTCTCCAGCTCGCGCAGCGACATGTCCAGGAGCTGGCCGATCCGGCTCGGCAGCCCCTTGAAGAACCAGACGTGGGAGACCGGCGACGCCAGCTCGATGTGGCCCATTCGCTCGCGCCGCACGCGCGCCCGGGTCACCTCGACCCCGCACTTGTCGCAGACCACGCCGGCAAACTTCATCCGCTTGTACTTGCCGCACGCACACTCGTAATCCTTGGTCGGACCGAAGATTCGAGCACAGAAGAGACCATCGCGCTCGGGCTTGAACGTCCGATAGTTGATCGTCTCCGGTTTCTTGACCTCTCCATGCGACCAGTCGCGGATCTTCTGCGGCGCGGCCAGCTTGATCCGGATCGCGTCAAACGTGATGGGCTTCGCATGCCGATCGAGGATGCCCCACAGGTCCTTGGTTGGCTTATCCTCTCTGATCAGGCTGCCGAAGGGCCGATCCGTCAACATTCACACTCTCCTTTGGGAAGCCTTCTCCCGTCCTAGGAAGCCTTCTTCCCGTCCTTCGTCACTAGCTCGACATCGAGCGCCAGGCTCTGGAGCTCCTTCACGAGCACGTTGAACGACTCCGGGGTGCCGGGCTCGAGGAAGTTTTCACCCTTGACGATCGCCTCGTAGATGCGGTTACGGCCCTCCACGTCGTCGGACTTGACGGTCAGCATCTCCTGGAGCGTGTACGCCGCGCCGTAGGCCTCGAGCGCCCACACTTCCATTTCGCCGAACCGCTGGCCGCCGAACTGAGCCTTGCCGCCCAGGGGCTGCTGCGTCACCAGCGAGTAGGGGCCGATCGAGCGCGCGTGCATCTTGTCGTCCACGAGGTGGGCCAGCTTCAAGATGTAGATCTGGCCGACCGTGACCTCTTGATGGAACCGCCGGCCGTTGCGCCCGTCGTAGAGCACGGTCTTGCCGGAGGTCGGCAGGCCGGCCTGCTTGAGATGCTCCTTGATCTCCTCTTCGGTGGCGCCGTCGAAGACGGGGCTCGCCACCCACAGCCCGAGCGCGCGCGCGGCCCACCCGAGATGCGTCTCAAGGATCTGGCCGACGTTCATGCGCGACGGCACCCCGAGCGGGTTCAGCACGATCTCGACGGGGGTGCCGTCCGGCAGGTACGGCATGTCCTCTTCGGGGAGGACCTTGGAGACGACGCCCTTGTTCCCGTGGCGACCTGCCATCTTGTCGCCGACCGACAGCTTGCGCTTGACCGCCACGTACACCTTGACCATCTTGATGACGCCCGGCGGCAGGTCATCGCCGCGGCGCAGCCGGGACTTCCGCTCCTCGAACATCCCGTCGTAGACCCCGATCTGCTCGTCCGCCAGGTCCTCGATGCGCTTGATGGTCTGCGCGAGGTTCTCGTCCTCCTTGACCTTGATCTTCTTCAGCTCGTTCCACGAGAAGTTGTCGAGGTCATCGCGCTCGATCCGGTCGCCCTTCTTGGTGAGCCGCTTCAGCTTGTTGGTCGGATCGACGAGGTCCTGGAACGAGGTCTTGCCGACCAGGAGGTTCTTCAGTTTCTGGTCGCGCTCCATCTCGACCATCGCGATCTCGTCCTGATAGTCCTTCTCGAGACGCGCAATCTCTTCCTCCTCGATCGACTTCGCCCGCTCGTCCTTGTCGATCCCGCGCCGCGAGAACACCTTCACGTCGACCACCGTGCCCTCGATACCGGGCGGCACGGTCAGCGACGTGTCGCGGACGTCGCCGGCCTTTTCGCCGAAGATCGCCCGCAGCAGCTTCTCTTCGGGCGTCAGTTGCGTCTCGCCCTTCGGCGTGATCTTGCCCACCAAGATATCTCCGGGCTTGACCTTCGCGCCGATACGGACGATGCCGGACTCGTCGAGGTCCTTGAGCGCCTCCTCGGAGACGTTGGGGATGTCGCGGGTCACTTCCTCCTTGCCGAGCTTCGTGTCCCGCGCCTGGATCTCGAACTCCTCGATGTGGATCGACGTGAACCGGTCGTCCTTCACGAGCCGTTCAGAGACCAGGATCGCGTCCTCGAAGTTGTAGCCGCCCCACGGCATGAAGGCGACGAGCACGTTGCGCCCGAGCGCGAGCTCGCCCTGGTCCGTACCCGGCCCGTCCGCGATGATGTCGCCGGCCTGGACGCGCTGCCCCTTCCGCACGATGGGCTTCTGGTTGAGGCACGTGTTCTGATTGGAGCGCCGATATTTGGTCAGGTTGAAGATGTCCAGCGGCAGGTCCTGTACCGGGTCGGGCTTCTTCGACCGTCCCTCGGCGCGCACCACGACGCGGTCGGCCGCGACGTACTCGACGACACCCGGCCGCTTGGCGACGATGACGGCGCCCGAGTCGCGCGCCACGACGTGCTCCATCCCGGTGCCGACCAGCGGTGCCTCGGGCTGGAGCAAGGGCACCGCCTGGCGCTGCATATTCGAGCCCATGAGGGCCCGGTTCGCGTCGTCGTTCTCGAGGAACGGAATCAGCGACGCGGCAACCGAGACGAGCTGCTTCGGGGAAACGTCCATGTAGTGCAACTCTTCCGGCAACACCATGCGGAATTCGCCGCTTTTGCGCGCCGAGACCCGCTCCTGGACGAAGCGGCCGCTCCGGTCCATCTCGGCGTTGGCCTGGGCGATGACGAACTTTTCCTCTTTGAGCGCGGTCAGGAAGTCGATGTCGTCGGTGACGCGACCGTTCGCGACCTTCCGGTACGGCGTCTCGATGAACCCGAACTCGTTGGTTCGCGCGTACGTGGACAGCGACGAGATCAGGCCGATGTTCGGCCCTTCCGGCGTCTCGATGGGGCAGATCCGGCCGTAGTGGGTGGGATGGACGTCCCGCACCTCGAAACCCGCCCGCTCGCGACTGAGACCGCGCGGGCCGAGCGCCGAGAGCCGCCGCTTGTGGGTCAGCTCGGCGAGGGGGTTCGTCTGATCCATGAACTGCGAGAGCTGAGACGAGCCGAAGAATTCCTTGACCACCGCGGAGACCGGCTTCGCGTTGATCAAGTCATGGGGCATGAGATTCGTGATGTCGGAGATCGACATCCGTTCCTTGACCGCCCGCTCCATCCGGGTCAGACCCACCCGGAACTGGTTCTCCAGCAGCTCGCCGACCGACCGCACCCGCCGGTTACCGAGGTGATCGATGTCGTCGGTCGCTTTCGTCCCCAGCCGCACCAGCAGGAGGTGCCGGATGACCGAGACGATATCTTCGCTCCGGATCGTCTTGACGTTGGCCGGCGCCTCGATGCCGAGCTTCTCGTTGATCATGAAGCGGCCCACGCGGGCCAGATCGTAGCGTCGCGGATCCATGAACATGCCGCGGAACAGGGCGCGCGCCGACTCCACGGTCGGCGGATCGCCGGGACGGAGGCGACGATAGATCTCCACGAGCGCCTCGTCGGGGTTCTTGAAGTGGTCCCGCGCCAGGGTCTCGTAGATCGACTGGTCGATCTTGCCCGGGCTCAGCACGAGCAGCTTGAAGGGCGCCACGCGCCGGCTCATCACCTGCGACAGCACCGTCGATGTGATCTCGGCGTTGGTCTGCACCAGCACCTCGCCGCTCTCGGTGTCGACGATACGGGATGCGGTCCGGCGCCCGACGAGCGCCTCGGCGCGGACGGGAATCTTCTCGACGTTGGCTTCGCGCAGCTTCTCGATGAGCTTGGCATTCAGCGTCTTCCCGGCCGTCACCAGCGGCTCGCGATGGCGCGGTGCCTTGACGTCATCGGCCACGCGCGCGCCGACGTGCGCCTCGGCGTGGAGCGTCACCCAGGCGTTGCCGTCCTCGAACGACTGCACTGCTTCCGCCTCGTAGAATTGCGCCAGGACCTCCTCGTCGGAGAGAATGACGCTCTTCTCCAGGAACCAGAACGCCCTCAGGAACGCCGTGGCCAGCATCTTGCGGCGCCGGTCGACGCGGACGTGCAAGATGTCGTTCGCGTCGAAGTCGAACTCGACCCACGACCCGCGGTAGGGAATGACGCGCGCCGAGAAGAGCGGCTTCCCGGAGGCCAGCGTCTTGCCCTTGTCGTCGTCGAAGAACACGCCGGCGGACCGTTGGAGCTGGCTGACGACCACGCGTTCGGTCCCGTTGATGATGAACGTCCCCTTGTCGGTCATGAGGGGCAGCTCGCCCAGATAGACCTCCTGGCCGCGCTGCTCGCGAATCGTCCGGGTCTTGGCTTCCTTGTCGTGATCGAAGATGACGAGCCGCAGCGTGACCTTCAACGGGATCGCGAACGTCATCCCGCGGTCGTGGCACTCCTCGACCGTGTACTTCGGCTCACCGAAGTGGTACGAGTCGAACTCGAGGAGCGCGTTGTCGTTGTAATCGGCGATCGGGAACACCGACTTGAAGACCGCCTGCAGGCCAAACTCCTCTCGACGCTCGGCCGGGCCGTCCTTTTGCAGAAAGCCCTCGTAGGACCGCTTCTGCACCTCGATCAGGTTCGGGATCTCGACGATCGACGGGATCTTGCCGAAATCCTTGCGGCCGCGATGCCCACACTGAATCGTTCCTGCCATACCCTCTCCTGGGGCCGACGCTCCGGCCCCGGCTTGACGGAGTCGCTACGTTACCGAGCTTGCCTGGGGGCGCCTACCTCACCGAAACCGTCGCGCCCTGCTCCTCGAGCTTCTTCTTGACATCCTCCGCTTCAGCCTTCGTGACCTTCTCCTTCACCGGCTTCGGCGCGCCGTCCACCAGATCCTTGGCCTCCTTGAGGCCAAG
>JAHFDK010000192.1 GCA_023249095.1 Candidatus Rokuibacteriota bacterium
CGCTCGACTGGGCGAGTCCTCGGTCGGATCGAGACCGAAAGCGGTGGCGATTCCGGTGGGGCCTCGTCCCTCGATCGTCCCCCCCCGAAGCTCCGGATCTTATTGAGGAGCAGCTCGAGCGAGCGATTGGTCTCGAGCAGAGTTTCCGGCGCCAATGGGGCGAGCAGCGCCGCGCGGAGCAGCGTGACACGCCGCCGTTCCCACCGGAACAGCGCCGGTGCCGGCGGTGAGGTAGCCGGAGGCGGAGGGCCCGGCGACAGGACGGCCGGAGCCGGAGCTGCGCGGGGCGAACGCCGCTCGGGCCGAGACGGCGCCCTGGTAGAGGTCCTCGCGAAAGCGGCGCGAGTGGATCGCGGTCCTGAGATCTTCGTGGGTCGCCGCCAGAACCCACACGTCGACCGCCTCTCGTGACGGGTGCTGCCCAGCCGGCGCACCGACCGCTCCTCAAGCACCTTGAGTAGCTTCGCCTGGAGTCCTTCGGACAGGAGACCCACCTCGTCGAGGAAGATCGTTTCCGCGGTTGGCCGCTCCGCCTCGAGCCGTTCCAAGAGCCTCACGACCTTCTCCCGGATCGCCTCAATGCCAGCGCTCTCATCGAAAAGGTCAGCCAAGTACTTCATCAGCGCCAGTCATCTCACCCGCTGGTTAACGCAGTGTTCAATGCTTGACCAGCGCATGCTCGACCAATCGTTTTGGCTCTCGATAAGGCAATGTTTTTCGGGAGTTTCCCTCTGGTATCGAACTTGCGGGGACGCACGCAGGAGGCAAAGTCATGAACCAGCCCTGGTCCGGCCGCTGGTACCATCCGCCGCTCCTGGCCACCGCCACGATGCTCGGACCGATGTTGCTGGTCGTGATGGTCGCCGACGTCGTCGCCGACCACGCCCTCGGGACCGGGACACAAATCGCCTGGAGGGCCCACCTCGAGAGAGTCGACGACGCACTGGCCCGAAACGACGTCGCCAGCGCCGAGATGCGCTGGCGCGAGGCGTACGCGGCCGCTCTGAAGAGCCGCCACTGGGAGGGCATGGTCGCGGTCGGCGACGCCTACCGGCGGCTCGGCGATCGCGGCGGCTTCCGCGAGGTTTCCGAGGCGAAGTCGCGCGAGGCGTATCTGGCAGCCCTCTTCCGTGCGCGGAGCCAGGGGTCCCTAGAAGGTGTGCTGCGGTCGGCCCAAGGTTTTGCCGACCTTGGCGACCGCGGGATTGTCGAGCGGTGCATCCGCGTGGCACGCAGCATCGCCGCCGCGACGAGAGACCCTCGCGCCGAGGAGCGCGTGCGGATCTTCGCGGAGCGCTGGGCCGCGCGCGCAATGGAGGTCGATCACCAGGGTCTCGTGCCGTAGTGCGGACAGGTCGCGTTGCGTGGCGTACACGGAGGAGTTGATGATGCATCCCCGATTCGGCGAGATCGAAACGCTCGGCCCCCGGACCGCACACATTCAGGCCATGGACCAGGCGGTGACAGAACATGATCCGGGCGAGTCCGTTCGCGCCTGGCGACAGGCCTACTCCGCCGCGCTCAGCCACCCGGGGTGGCTCGGGCTCCTCACCGTCGCGGCCGCCTCGCTCCGGCTCGGCGCGTTCCCGGGCCCCGCGCGGGGCGCCGTCGCGCGGGCGCGAGAGACGTAGCGTTCTTTCGGGCACGCCAGCAGCACTCACTCAACGGCGCCCTGCACGTGGCCGAGGCCTTCGCCGAACTCGGCGACCGGTCGACCGTCGAGCAGTGCATGCGCGTCGCCGAGGGGCTCGCGTCGCGCACAGGCGACGTCACGCAAGTCGACCGTGTCCGCCTCATCGCCGCGAGGCTCGCCGAACGGTCGCTGGCGCAAGAACGGATCGAGCGGTGACATCCACCGGTTCGCGAGCGCCAAGCGGGCCGCCGGTGAGGTTGGCCTGACACCACGTGTGCGCGACAGTGTCGGTCGGGCTCGCGCCGGCTACATCACGAAGGAAGGTGATCGCCTGCTGCGCTGGGTCTTCGCCCTCGCCGCGACGCGGTCTGTCCGACGGCTCGGCCCGCTGCGGACCTGGTTTCACGCGGTGAAAGCGGGGCGGGGAAAAATCCGGCACGGGGCCGCGCTGCCGACGTACAGCCCCTCGCAGGGGGTGGTGAACCGCTGGTCAAGCGCTGATCACTGCCCAGCCTGTGGCGACGCAACACCGCGAAACGATGCGGCTCAGGTCCGGCACGTTCATTGCCGGTATTCATCGTGGCGCCCAGCCCGATCGTCGGCGGCGCCGTCCCCGAACTCTCGATGGGAGGTGTCCCAGTGAGCGAGCGCCGCCCTCAAGCCGAGTCCTGGGTCGAACCCGGGACGCACAACGAGTATCCCACGTCGTACCTCGCATACCGGCGGATGCGCGAAGCGCAGGAGAAGACGCCGGCAAGGCACTGCGGCCTCGGCCCGAATGTCGATCGCTATCTAGCGCGGCGCTGGCGTGGAAGAGCGGCCTCCGACGTCGACGTCGTCCTCACGTTTCGTCCGGGCGCGCCGCCGCGGGTGCAGCGCATCGTGGTCGAGGTCCTCCGCGCGATCCGCCGCGGTCGACCCGCGGGCGACGCGATTCGCCACGTGGCGCGGCGGTTCGGACTTCGACATGCGCGCGCACGCGCGTTCATCACCGCAGGGATCGACTGCGAGCTCCGGGCACGGCACGACCCGATGGCGCCGATCGGCGGGGGGCCCTGGTCCTCGAGCTGCGTGCTGGGCGACTGGATGTGACCGGGTACCCCGGCGAGCACCCGAACTGACACTGCGCGCGGCGCTGGCGCCCCCGGCAAGTCCATCCGTCGCGTCGCGAGACGGTTCGGCCTTCGGCACACCCGCGCGCTAGCGTTCATCACGGCCGCGGTCGGCTTCGAGATGCGCCCTCGACAAGACGCACCCTCCTCGTTCGTCGCCGCACACTGTTCGCCGAACAGCACCCTCGCAGACTGGATCTGAGCGGGAGCGCCGCTCGGCGACTTCGACTCTCATCTGTAGCCCGCCGGTCGGGCGGCGAGATAGCGGGTCGGTTTAGTCCTCAAACTGACCCCACCTATTGGCGGCGAGTGGGACTGGCTTCGTGAAGCAACTGGATTCACAATACAGATTCCATGGATCCGCTGCAGGAGCTGGTCGGCCGAAGCCCGAGGATCGCGGCCCTTCGCGAGCAGCTTCGGGCGCTCCTCGCGCGGGAGGCTGGGCTTCGCCGGCTCCCGCCGCTGCTGATCACCGGCGAGACCGGCACCGGCAAAGGATTGCTCGCTCGCATCATCCATCAGGCCAGCTCGCGGGCGGGGGGACAGTTCGTCGAACTGAGCGGGGCCGCCATCCCGGAGCACCTGCTTGAGTCCGAGCTGTTTGGCTACGAGCGCGGCGCGTTCACCGACGCCAGGCAGTCGAAGCCCGGGCTTCTCCAGGTAGCCCATCGGGGTACGCTGTTTCTCGACGAGGTGGGCCTGCTCCCGCTATCCCTTCAGGCCAAGCTTCTCAAGGTCCTCGAGGATGACAGCGTGCGGCGACTGGGGTCGACGCGAAGCGAGTCCGTCGACGTCTGGGTCATCAGCGCGACGAACGAGGATCTCCTGGGGGCGGTGCGGAGCAAGCGCTTCCGAGAGGACCTCTATCACCGGCTGGCGGCAATCACGCTCTCCCTTCCCCCGCTGCGGGAGCGCGGGGACGACATCGACCTCCTAGCCGAGCACGCGCGCGCGCGCGCATGCGCCAAGTACTCCGTGCCACCGAAGCAGCTGAGCCCGGAGGCGCAAGCCGCGCTGAGGGCCTACGGGTGGCCCGGCAACGTGCGAGAGCTGAACAGTTGCATCGAGCGCGCCGTGCTCCTGTGTCCGGACACCGTGATTCCCGTCGATGCGCTCGAGCTCAGCGCATCGACGGAGATACCCTCCCGATCAGTGCCAGCGCCGGTTGACACCGCCGGGTCGGAGCCCCAGCGCCTGAGCGACGTGCTGGCCCAGACCGGCTGGAACATCTCTCGGACGGCGGCCATCCTCGGGATCACCCGCAACACGGTCCGCGCCAGGGTCGCCAGGTACGGGCTGCGTCCGACGGGCTCCCTCGCCGACTCGGGGGAGATGCGGCCGGACCTGCCAGACCGCGCAGTCGAGGGCGAGACCGCCGGCGGACAGCCACGCTTCACATCCGATCCCGGCGATCGGGGGGCGCCCTTCGAAACCACCGACATCTCGCCATTGCGCGCGCCGCGATCACCGCTTCAGCCCTGGGCCGACCCGACCGCGCCCATCCGAGTGGACTCCGCCCTCGGAACGCCCTCGATAGCACTGCTACCGTTTCACGTCGAGGGCGACGACCAGGCCAGGAGCTACTTCGGCGATGGCATCGTGGAGGACATCATCGGCGCCCTCGCGTCCCTTCGCGAGCTCCTCGTGATCTCCCGGAGTTCCACCCTTCGCTATCGCGGCACCGGTGTCGACGTCCGCGTGGTCGGACGCGACCTCGGCGTGACCTACGCCCTTTCCGGCAGTGTCCGGCGGGCCGGGCACCGGCTGCGAGTCTCCGTAGAGCTGGCCGAGACCGCGCGCGGCGCCGTGGCATGGGCCAGCCACTTCGATGGCGTTTCCGATGATCTGTTTGCGCTACAGGACCAGATCGCCACCAAGGTCGTCAGCACCATCGCGCCACACGTCCGCGAGGCCGAGCTCCGGCGGGCGCTTCGCAAGCGGCCCGAGAGCATGGAAGCGTACGATTGCGTGCTGCACGCGCTGGCGCAGATCTACCGCCTCAATCCGGAGGACTTCACCGAAGCGCGCACGTGGCTCGAGAAGGCGATCACCCTCGATCCGGCGTACGCCACCCCCCACGCTCTGCTGGCCATCTGGCACAGCATTCGAGTCGGCCAGGGATGGTCGCCGGATCCGACGGCCGACCATGCGGCGGTCATGCGCCTGGCCACCGCCGCGCTCCAGCGCGATAGCTTCGACGCGACGGCCCTTGCCCTGTGCGGGCACGCGAAGTCCATCCTGCTCTACGAGTTCGACGAAGCGATCGCCCTGTTCGATCGGGCCATCGCCGCCAGCCCGAACAGCGCCATCGCCTGGACGCGAAGTAGCCCCACGTACAGCTATATCGGGGACGCGGCGGAAGCCATCCGGCGCGCCGAACAGGGGCTGAAGCTGTCGCCCCTCGATCCCTACGTCTTCTATACCCATACCGTCCTCGGCATCGGCCTCTACGTCGCCGGCGAGCACGAAGAGGCGGCCCGGTGGGGACGGAAGGCCAGGGAGGAGAACCCGCGGTACACGGCGAACCTGCGCTTCCTCGCCGCCAGCCTGGCTGCCGCAGGGCACTCGGACGAGGCCCGCGAGGCGAGCGAGGCCCTCCTGGCTGTGGAGCCGGGGTTCCAGGTCGGTCGCTTCCTCGAGAGCTACGCGATCCGCGACCCGGAGCGACGCGACCGCCTTGCGCGCGACCTCCGGCGAGCCGGATTACCGGGCTGAGCGCCCATTAGGGCCGCCGCGCTGTGGAGCGCCTTACCGAGATTGAGACGGCCGCCGCTGACGGACTTCAGACCCAGTCGATCCACCGACTCGACCAGGCACCGCTTGATATGCTCCGGAGACAGGTCCGAGTATGACGCCTTGAGCAGTGCCGCCGCTCCCGTGACGTGGGCGGCTGCGGCCGACGTGCCTGTATAGGAGCGGTACCACCCCAGCTCGGGCTTCGCGGCCTTCGCTACCTTCGACAGGAGGCGACGGGTGCTCACTATGGCGACGCCTGGAGCCGCGAGATCCACGCTCTTCCTGCCATAGTTCGAGAGCCCGGCCTTCTCGTCGTACCGGTTCGTCGCCATCACCGTGATGATCCGGTCCGGACATTCCTTGCGGTAACACGACGGAAACGACGGGAGGCGATCATTGTCGCTTCCGTTGTTGCCCGCGGCGATCACCACGAGCGCGGACCGGCAGGCATTCCGGATCGCCTCCTCCAACCTTGCGGAACCAAGGCCCACGTCCCAGCTGAGGCAGATGATACCGGCGCCGTTCTCGACCGCGAAATCGATGGCGGCCGCAGCGTTGCCCGGCCGCGGAAGGGTCGTACCGTCGAAGAACTTCGCCGCCATCAACCGGACACCCGGCGCGGGGTTGGCCACGGCCAGGATCGTCCCGGCGAGCATGGTGCCGTGGCCGTCCTCGTCGGTGACGTCGGCGTCGCTCTTCCCTTCGATGAACCGCTTTCCGTGGATGCCACCATCGCCCGTCCACAGATGGTTTCTCAGCTCCGGGTGGTCGACCGTGATGCCAGAATCTACGATCGCCACGTTCACTGGGCCGCGCGGCGGGGCCTTCGTTCCTGGCTCGGCATCTATCCTCAGCAGAGTCCCGAGATCCGGATAGACGGAACCCTTGCGCGCGGACGGCACGTCTAGTGAGTCGTGGCGGATGCGCGCGCCCGGCAACTGCGCGATGAGAGTCATCACTCCGGAGACAGCCGTCGACCCACCCTCCAGCCGCACGTCCAATAGCGGCGGTTGCTCGACCCGCGAGACCTCGGGCGTCACCGGACCAGATGCCTTCGCCACGAGCTTCAGCAACTTACCGTGAATGTCGTTGCGCGCCTTCGGGCTGGGCGCCTGAATTTCGAAGCGGCGGAGGACTTCCGTCACGGCCGCCACCCGCGGTCCGGCACCGGCGGCTTCGGCCTCTTGTCCGGGTTCCACTCGAGATAGCTTTCGGATCGGGCGGAGTCCAGGAGCTCCTGGAACTTCTTGCCGGTTTGCAGCATCTCGAAGCAGATATCGGCCGCCACGTCCCCTGCCTCGTTGTCGAGGGGATAGTGCAGGCCGGCGACGATGCGGTTATCGGCGACGCGCTTGGCCAGCTCGAAGAGCATCTCGCGCTGATCCCGGAGGCGATGGGCCGCGTCCAGACACTTGGAGATCAGGCGACTCTGGAGCGCGTGCCCAGCCGGAAACGACGGCGTCACCGGGGGGTCGATCAACGGCACGATCGCCGGAGAGATCTGTGACGGCCTCGGCTCGTTGTAGTTCTGCTTGAGGCACATGACGACCACCTCGCCGACCCGCCGCGCCACGCGGATCAGCTGGTAGGTGGCCGGAGCGCTCCCCGGGTCGATCATCAGCATTCCCAGCCAGTACTTGATGGCTCCCTCGGCATCGTGCTGATCGATGATTTCCGAGAAGCGCTCGTCGCGCTCGTCGGCGACCTCCAGCATCTTCCGGAGCTGCTCCCCTTTGTTCCGGTGAAGCTCTTCGTGGAGCCCCTTCTTGTCGATGGCCTTGGTCATCTCGTCGAGCCAGTAGGGGTGTCCAATGATGAACTCGTTGAGGTACACAGAGGCACGAAGCTCGGCATCCCAGTAGGTCCGGAACTTTCTCTCGTTTACGGCCTTTTGAGAAGCCTCGTACGCCTCCTTGTCCTTGTCCGTTTTCGGTTCCGAGGGGAACTGGCCAGGCCGCAGGGCCTTGGTGTACTCCAGCGAGTTGAATCGGAGCGGTGCCGGTACTCCGGTCCCGTGGAGGCTCGCAATCGCGTTCGCGTTGGCGTTGGCGTTGGCGTTGAGACGACCCATGGCTCCCTCCTCGCTTGGAGGCTGTCGGGGCACGGCCCAGAACTAGCGGATCCGTCTGGTCCGCTCCGTTGCGGCGGCACCGGCCCCAATTGGCGACGCCCTCCGTAGCGGCGAGTGTCCAGTGTCCGGGTAAAGAGTACGCGCCCGCTCACTCCATCGTCAACGGCAGCCGCGATTCCGGGAGATCAGTCCGGAATCTCTGCGAAAAGTCGTCGCCGGTCTACGAGTCCGCGCCAGAGATCCCAAGCGCCTCTCGCGCCGTGCAAAGGAGGTCAAGTCCTTCGCAAGGTTCCGCCCCTATCGACCGTCGTTGTGACGTTAGGTGAGGCCTGGTCATCACACACCTCACCTTTGGAGGCGGCTGCCGATGAACGCGGACAATCCTACAACTGTAGAGCTCGCCAACGTCGCCGATGTTAACGGCTCGTTGGCTTCTGTACTCCCGATCTCACTCCATCTCCGCCCGGTCCGGGCTGCGCGCCAGCTGGTGAGCGGGCGATATTCCGGTCGGAACTCGTTGTTCGAGCTGGAGCTGCGGGTGGACATCGATCGCGCCGGGGCCTTGAAGAAGGTCAGCGGCGACTTCTATTCCTATTCGGACGCCATAGCCGTCTATGTGGGCTCATTCATCCTCGCCAGTCCGACCCTGGCGGTGACGCGGACCGAAGTCAACATCCGGGGCCTGGTTCGCTGCACATTCACGGCGAGCTTCCCGATCGTCGAGGTCACCATCGAGCGGCGCCTGCTCCACCAGCCGCCGTCCCCGGCGGTGGTCCAGTTCTTCAGCCAAACCCACGTGCTGGGCGCGACCTACATCTGCGCGTACGAGTCCCCGTCCCGGACCATGCTACTGGAGCCCGACTGCGTCTCCGACGCGACCCGGCCCGTTGGAAGGGACTCGTAGAGCGATCGTCGCCCGGGCGCGCTGTAGGCTCTTCCCCGAAGGCCGCGTGCTCGTCCTTCGTCCATGACCCTCACGCGCTCCGGTGCGTTCCCCGCTTGCCGACCCGGTCGACTCAGTGATCACTGACCGGTGATTGACCAGCGCTCTAGCCGATCGTCATTCGTGGAGCTCACTGCTTCCCGAGGCGCTTTGTCCGGGCAGGGGGAGGCGCTGGCTGCTGAAGCGCTTTCCCTCGGCGCAGCCCACCGAGCTACTCGTGGCGCCGGGGGTGGAGGACCGCGTCTCACTCGCGGGTCAGCGGTGTTCAGCACCTGACCACCGCTGGTCCAGCCTGCGGTCATGATCCCAAACGAGGTACTCATCGGCGGTACTCATCGGCGACTTCTGCCTGGCACCGTGCTTGCTGTTTCGGTCCGGGAGACAGCCATGGAAGGACCCTCATCGAGCCGCTGGTATCGCGCGTTGCCCGCGACGCTCGCCGCGACGCTCGGCCTGATGCTGCTCGTTGTCGCGGTCGTCGACACCTTCGCCGACCACGCCCTCGGGACAGAAGCACAGATCGCGTGGAAAGCTCGGCTTCAGCGAGTCGACGACGCGCTGGCCCGAAACGACCTCGCCGGCGCCGAGATGCTCTGGCGCGAGGCGTACGCGGCCGCCCTCAAGAGCCGCCACTGGGAGGGCATGGTGGCCGTCGGCGACGTCTATCGGCGGCTCGGCGAACGCGCCGGCTTCCACGAGACCTCTGACGCGAAGGCGCGCGAGACGTATCTCGCGGCCCTCTTCCGCGCGCGGAGCCAAGGATCGCTCGAGGGTGTGCTGCGGGCGGCCCAGGGCTTTGCCGACCTCGGCGACCACGGGATTGTCGAGCAGTGCATCCGCGTCGCGCGTAGCGTCGCCGCCCGGTCGAGGGATCCACGCGCCGAGGATCGCGTGCGCATCTTCGCGGAGCGCTGGGCCGCCCGCGCGCTGGAGGCCGATCACCTGGGCTTTGTTCCCTGATGCAGACGGAGTACTTCACGCAACGTACACGGAGGATTCGATGATGCGTCCCTTGTTCGGCAAGATCGAAGCGCTCGGGCCCTGGACCGCGCACATTCAGGCGATGGACCAGGCGGTGGCGGAGAATGATCCGGGCGAATCCGTTCGCGCATGGCGACAGGCCTACTCCGCCGCCCTCAGCCATCCGGGGTGGCTCGGGCTGCTCACCGTCGCCGCCGCCTCGCTTCGGCTCGGGGCGTTCCCGGGTCTCGCGCGGGGCGCCGCCGCGCGGGCGCGGGAGACGTACTGGATCGCGTTCTTCCGGGCGCGCCAGCAGCGCTCCCTCAACGGCGTCCTGCACGCGGCCGAGGCCTTCGGCGTGCTCGGCGACCGATCGACCGTCGAACAATGCATGCGCGTCGCCGAGGGACTCGCGTCGCGCACCGCCGACGGCGCGGACGTGGACCGCGTTCGCCTCATCGCCGCACGACTGGCCGAGCAGTCGCTGGCGGAGGAGCGGAGTGGAGCTGTCTAGGAGTGGAGGTGTTAGTCGAAGGCGGACGGACCCGCTACCGGCGAGGGCCTCGACCCGGGGGCTGCGAGAGCGGGTCCTCCTTCTTTGGCTCGGCCTTGGGGGGAGCGACCGCGACCCAGCCTCGCGCCTTCATGCATTCCTCGTCGAGCTTTCCCTTGATGGTGCACGCGGCCAGGTCACGCCGGAATTCAGCCGTCGTGTACTTCTGATTGAGTTTCATCCATTCGCGTTCCTCGGTCGCGCACCCGGACGCGACAATCGCGATCCCGAGCGCGCTCAACGTCAGGGTATGCCGCATAGCGTCGCATTGTACCCCAACGGTACGTCGCGGAGCCCCTCACCGCCCGGATGAAGGGCTGCCCCGGGGGAGAGCCGGCGCGAAGAGCACGTAGCCGACGCCCGCGCGTGCGAGCCAGACGCGGCGGAGCTCGTCGAGCCGGTAGCGTCGCCTGACCTCGGCCGCGCGCAGCGCCGCCGGATCGTTGACGAAGACATGGTCGCCTTCGTAGCCGGTCAGCACCAGGAGATGTCCCGACGTCTCCGCGACGGCCGCGCCGGTCAACTCCCCGGCGCCGTAGCGGACCGACGCGATGATCGGCATTCCCTGCTCGAGGCACCACGCGGCAGCGGACCAGTCGGGGAAGCGCAGGAGATATCCCGCCACGCCTCGCCGGCCCGCGGCCCGGACCGCCGCCGGCCACACACCGTAGAGGTCGAGCTCCGGATGGAAAATATCGCGCGCGAGATCGACCACGGCGACGCGCGCGCCGTAGTAGGCGAGCACCATCGCAACGCTCGCCGGCGAGCATATCCGGCTCCTGATCGCGGCGTCCTCCTCCATCTGGCTGAACGGGGGCACCACGAGCCGCGCGCCGCCCCCGGGGGCCTGACCATCCGTGACAGCGGGGCTCCACGCCGAGAGCGAGACGAACCACGGCGACGCGAACGGCGCGGCCGGATCGCCCCCACTCACGCGCAAGACCAGGCGGATGCGCTCCGCCCCCGGGGAGGCGATGAACTCGTCGACCTCGCAGACGAGTGGCGCGGATCGGGTGACGACGTCAGGAAACCGCGCGCGCCCGACGGTCGCGCCTGCGACCCAGGGCGACCACGCGCCCGCCGAGAGCACGGACATCTCGAAGCGGAAGCCGTGGACGCTGTCGCCGAGCACACTGAACGCCGGGACCAAGCGATGGGCGGGATCCCGAGGGCGCCACTCCGGGAGCCTCACGACCAGGTCCTCCCGGTCATGCTCCGGGGACGGAGCGGGGTCGATCCCGCGACCGCACGACGGCGGCACCGCGCGGGCGAGGGAATCCGACGGCCACGCGGAGGCGGCAAGGAACAGGTCAGTTGCCACGCGGGCTCAAGACCTCAAGACGCCGGGTGACGCTCGGCAGGTGTCGGGGGCGTGGGCGGGATGACCCGCCCACGGCATCCCCTGTTTCAGTTTGCGCAGACCAGGCTGCGCGTCCCGACGTACGCCGGGAGGATATTTGCTACTGCTCGCGCGCGCCGCTCGGGGCCGCTAGCAGGCTCCGGGAAGCGCGGCTGTCAGGTCCGGTGGTGTCTCCATTCAACACCTCCTGGATTTTGCGTGAGCCCACGACGGTGCGCGAAACCGGTCGCGTCACCGTATTTCCTCTGTACTCCGCTCCCCCGGACTCGTCAAGGCCGTTGTCCCCGGAGCCATTTCGATCCCCTTTTCGATCCTTG
>JAHFDK010000456.1 GCA_023249095.1 Candidatus Rokuibacteriota bacterium
GACTCGGCGAGACCCTTGACGTTCACCAGCCCGAGCGGCTTGACGGCGACGAAGCTCTCGCTCAGGCGCAGCACGGCCGCCGTCATGAAGCTCGAGCCCGCGCCGGCGAGTTGCTCCATCCGCGCCGCCAGATGTGTGGTCTGCCCCACCGCGGTGTAGTCCATCCGTAGATCGCTTCCGATCGAACGCACCACCACTTCGCCCGAGTGCAGCCCCACCCGGATCTCGATGGACACGCCCGCTCTACGCCGCGCCTCCTCTGCGTAGCGCTTCACGCGCTCCTGCATCCGGAGCGCCGCGTAACAAGCGCGGACGGCGTGGTCTTCGTGCGCCAGCGGCGCGCCGAAGAGCGCCATGATCCCGTCGCCCATGACCTGGTTGACGGTGCCCTCGTAGCGATGGACCGCTTCCATCATGTGTTCGAGGACGGGGTCGAGGAGCTTCCGCGCCTCCTCCGGGTCGCGGTCAGCCAGCAACTCCATCGAGCCCTTCATGTCGGCGAAGAGAATGGTGACCTGCTTGCGCTCGCCCTCGAGCGCGGCCTTCGACGTGAGGATCCTCTCGGCGAGATGCTGGGGCGTGTAGCCGTCCGGTGACGCGAAACGTGGCCGGGGGCGTTGACCGAGCGGGGCTGCGCACTGCCCGCAGAACTTGTTCTCAGGAGGATTGGCCGCACCGCATGAAGGGCAGACCGCTACGAGCGGTGCCGCGCACTGGCCGCAGAATCGCATGCCCGCGGCGTTCTCCGCACGGCACCGGGGACACTGCATTCGCGAGCTGACGCTACGCCTTCAGGCGCGGTATCAGCCGCACCGCATTCTCTCGGTCGATGCGAGCCAGGTCGCTCGCGCTGAACCCGTACGCCGTCAGTCCCTTCACGTGGTCCGCGGCGGTGCGGTACGGGAAGTCGGTGCCGAAGACGATCTGCGACACCGGGACAAGCTTGGTGAGCGATGCGAGCGCCATCGGGTGAGACGCCTGGGCGGTGTCGTAGTAGAACCGCTTGAGCTCGTGCTCCACGCCGTTCGGCACCCGCGCGGCGAGGTTCTTGTTGATGAGCGGCAGTCGGACGAAGCGCTCGGTCAGGAACGGCATGGTTCCGCCGCCGTGGGAAAAGATGACCTTCATGTCCTGGCAGCGCGCGGCGGTGCCGCTGAACACCAGGCTGGCGATCGTGCGCGTCGTGTCGGTGCCCCACTCGATGATCGACTCCGGCACGTCCGGCATGAGGTTCGCGCAGCAGTTCGCCGTGGTGGGATGCGTGTACACCACCGCCTTGCGGCGATTCAGCTCGTCCATCACCGGCGCAAACGCCGGATCGCCGAGCCATTTGTCGCCGTAGCTCGTCAGGAGGCCGATCCCATCCGCCTTGAGCGTGTCGAGCGAGTACGCGATCTCCTGAAGGGTGGCGTCGACGTAGGGCATGGGCATCGCCGCGAACATGCCGAAACGGCCCTTGGAGTCGGCGACCAGCTTCGCGCTGTACTCGTTGCACTCGCGCGCGAGCTTGCGCGCGCCCGCGTCGTCGAGGAACCTCATGGCGGGCGTGGTGATCGAGGTGATCGCGGTGGCGACCCCCGCCTTGTCCATGTCGGCGATCGACTTCTCCGGCGTCCAGTCGCGCACGGGGCCCGGAATGTTCCTCGCTGTGATCGCGGCGACGTACGGCGGCGGGGTGTGGTGATGGTGGACGTCGATTCTCTGCGACTGCGTTGTCGCCATTTGGGCCTCCGACTCGCCCCTGGGCAGGAGCACGGTCGCCCCGAGGGCGGCGATTCCGGTGAGAAACTCGCGTCTGATCATGAATCCCCCTCTCCCGGCGTGCGGGTGGACGTCACCCGAATCCCACGGAGTGAGATTGTAAGGCCATGGCGATTTCTGCTGTTCTCCTCTCGACTGACAACTCTCGTCAACCACTCGGGGCTGCCTGTCACGGGCCAGACCCGAAGGAACTCTAAGCCTCGAATTCACCGACGGTTTGTGCGGCTGGCACTGCCTGTGCACATGGACGTGGCCATAGAAAGGGAGGACGATTCCATGTACTCGCAACTGAAATCCACGACTCTCGCGCTCGCGCTGATCACGTTACTTGTCGGGCTCACGGCGTGCGCAAAATATCCTGTCGTCGCCAAGACCCCGGGGCAGTCGCCCTCGGCGTCGGCACCAGCCCCGGCTCGATAGGCTTCGCGTCCAGACAAACCCCTCGCGGCTCACGGCCGCGCTCCGGTGGCGGGCGCGACCGTGAGCCGCAGCAACTCGCCGACCGCGCGGTAAGCCTGGTCGATGGCCGCATCGGTGTAGGCGTAGGCCGCCGCGTCCGCGTTGGCGATAGCGATGCGGCCGAACGGCTGGCGCGCGGCCACGCATGGCAGCGGGCCACCGTCGATCCAGAACGGGTCCCACAGCGAGTTGTACTGATACGCGTAGCCGTGTGGCCAGCGGTTCACGGTGATGGCCAGGACGTCACGCGCCGGGTCGAAGCCGCCCGCCCCCAGCATTCTCGCGAGCTGCTCCCGCACGTTGCGCTCGAATGTCTCGAAGGTCGTCGCCAACAGCTCGCGCCGCCCGGCGCGGTGTTGCTCGCGCCCTGACAGTCCGGGCAGGCACGGCGTGCGCATCATGTGGACCACGATCGGCTCATTGGCCTGGCGCGGCGGGCGGTAGCGCCCCACGCGCACCGGCAGGTCCAGGTTGACCGACGTGTGAAAGCTGCCCGGGCAGTGCACCTGGCTGACGCGTAGCGCGTGGAAGCTGGTCCAGTCCCGGAGCACGACGTTGGTGTAGACGATCGGGACCTTGGCCGCGTAGGCGAGCGCCTCCCGCTGGTCCTGGGGCAGCTCGGGACAGAGGTATGGGATCACGCTACTCCAGCACGCCAGCACGCAGTTCGAGGCGCGCACGCTTTCCAGCCGCCCGCTGCGCGCGTAGCTGACCTCGACCTGCGCCGCATCGCCGGCGTGGCGCACGCGCACGACCGTGCTGTTGAGGCGCAGGCGCGCCGGCCCCGGCTCGTCGAGCCGCGTGTAGTCGGCACGCCCTACCGTCACATCGTCAACGCTGCGACCGGGAACGGCGCGTGGGATCAACCGCTGGACGAGTAGCCGCGCGAGGGTCGCGTTGCCGTCGGGGAAGTGCACGAACGGCGAGCGCTGGCCAGGGCGCGCGTCGAGTCCCATCCCGGGTCCGGCGGTCGGGCCCAGCTTCATGCCCGCGAAGCCGGGCAGGCCGAGGCCCCAAGCGTCGAGCGCCGAGACCGCGTCGATGCCCAGTCCGTAGAGCGAGTGCGGGCGCGCCTGGAAGAACGGCAGCACGCCGGGATGGCAGCCGGCACTTTTCGTCAGGAAGTCGGCGTAGCTCGTCCGCGCGAGGCGCGCCTTCTTCGCGCCGTCGTCGAGCCCGGGGAGGTAGTCGGCGGGTTCCTTGACGAGGCGCCGGATGTCGCGCCTGGCTGCCTCCGATAGCGGGGCCTGGGCGAGGAACGCCGGCCACGGGTCGGCCTCGCCTTTGCCGGGCGCACGCAGCAGCCGGTCGGCTCCGAACGTCGCGCGGTCGAAGAAGACGGCCGCGCCCATGCCGAGCCTGGCGTAGAGGCCGCGCTCGAGCATGCGCTCCCAGCGCG
>JAHFDK010000193.1 GCA_023249095.1 Candidatus Rokuibacteriota bacterium
GCGTGAGCGATCGGTCAGCGAGACCTTACTGCAGCCACACGTCCTTGAACCGCATCATTCCGTCGGGGATCGGCTCGTAGCCCTGAACCTTGGGGCTGAAGGCCTTGGGCTCGATCGGATGGACGATGAACACCATCGGCAGCTCTTCGTGAAGTATCTTCGTCAGCTCGCTGAAGAGCTTCCTGCGCTCGCTCTGGCTGGACACCTCACGGGTCCGGTCGAGCAGGGCGTCGATCTGTGGATTCGAGATCCCTGACCAGTTGAGCGACGTGCCCTGGGTCGTCCTGTAGAACTGGTAGGTGTTGCCGTCCGGGTCCGGACGGCCGCTCCACTGATAGCTGATCATCTCGAAGTTCTTGTTGTTGCCGTCGGAGATCAGCGTGGCGGAGTCGACCAGCTTGATCTTCATGGTGATGCCGGCCTCGCGCAGCTGGGCCTGGATGACCTCGGCCTCCTGGACGTTGATCGGGATGTTGTTGGTCGTCATCGTGAACGTGAACCCGTTCGCCTGACCGCCCTCGGCCAGCTTGGCCTTCGACTTGGCCAGATCGCGCTTGATCGGCGGGATGGTCTTGTCATACGCCCAGCTCGTGGGTGGAATCGGGCCGTTGGCCGGCACGCCCACGTTCAGCCAGACGCCCTTCACGATCTGGTCGAGGTCGAGCGCGTAGGCCACGGCCTGCCGGAGCGCCTTGGTCGCAAAGGGCGGCCGCGTGTGGTTGAGCTGGTACGCGAAGTCGGCCAGCGACGGCACGTCGACCACGACGACGTTGCGGTCGGCCCGGACCGCCGCGACATCACGGGGCTGGACGTAGTCCATCACGTCGATCTCGCCGGTCTGGAGGCTCTGGAGCTTGACCGTGTCGTCCGGGATCGGGCGGTAGCGGACACGATCGAGATACGGGCCGCCCTGCTTGTTCCAGTAGCTCTCGTTGCGCTTGATCAGGAGATGAGCGTCCTTCACCCACTCGACGAACTCAAAGGGACCGGTACCCGCGCCCCTGGCGTTCCGCTCCAGCTCGGAGCCGCGCTCCTGGACGACCTTGGGCGAGACCATCATGCCCGCGCGATCGGTCAGCGTGGCCAGGAGCGCCGCGTCCGGCCTCTTCAGATTGAGCTTGATCGTGTAGGGGTCGACCACGTCGACCGAGTCGATGCTGGCGACCTCGCCCTTGCGGACGGACTTCGGCTCCGTCTTCATGCGATTGAAGTTGAAGCGGGCGGCCTCGGCGTTGAAGTCGGTTCCGTCGTGGAACTTCACGCCCCGCCGCAGCCTGAAGATCAGCGTTTTGGGATCCGGCTGCTGCCAGGACTCGGCCAGGCCGGGCTTGATCCCGAGCTTGACGTCGAGCGTCACGAGCGGCTCGTAGATATTGTGGTAGACCTGCCGGTCGATCTTGCTGCCCGAGAAGTGCGGGTCCATGGTGGCCGCCTCGATGTAGAAGCCGACTCTGAGCGTGCCGCCCTTCTTGGGGACGTCGGCGCCGGCGGCTGGTCTCGCGTCCGGAGACACCATGGGGACACCGGAGGCCACCGCGCACATCAGGAGAAAGTCTCGTCGCGACACTGTCCGCGCGCCGCGGTCCGGCTTCATCGTCGCCATCGCGTTTCCTCCGAGGAGTCGAGAGGAGTCGAGAGTTGCCGTGAGGCGCGAACGAGTATACCCTGCCGGCCGTCCACGGAAACCGGCCGTCACGCCGTGACACGGGAGGGCTGACATGAAGCTTGGAATCTGCTTGCCGCACTACGGTCGTCCGATCGAGGTCGGACGGATGCTCGAGGTCGTGCGTCGCGCCGAAGATCGCGGGCTGGACTCGGTATGGGTCACGGATCACGTGATCGTGCCGCAGCAGGCCAACGTCATCTACCGGGAGGACATGCTGGATCCCCTCGCGGTCCTGCCGTGGCTCGCCGGTGTGACCCAGCGGCTCACGCTAGGAACCAGCGTGGTGATCCTGCCCTATCGCTCGCCGATCCCGGTGGCGAAGCTTCTGGCCAGCGTCGACGTCCTGTCGGGCGGCCGCCTGATCGTGGGGGCGGCGATCGGATGGCTGGAAGGCGAGTTCGAGACCCTCGGCGTGGCGTTCGGGGAGCGCGCCAGCCGGAGCGACGAGGCGCTCGAGCTGATGCGCGCCCTGTGGACGCAGGAGCATCCCAAGATCCAGACGAAGCGGCACCGCGTGCAGGACGTCGTCTTCTCGCCGATGCCGCTGCAGAAGCCGCGCCCGCCGCTCTACATCGGCGGCAGCAGCGAAGGCGCGTTCCGCCGGGTCGCCCGGCTGGGCGACGGCTGGCACGCCAGCTCGATGAACCACGAGGCGTTCCGGCAGGGCGCCGAGACGGTGCGGCGCTTCTGGAAGGAAGCCGGACGCGAGGGCGCGCCGTTTCTGTCCCTCCGCATTCCCATCCTGATCGACGGTGTCCACCGGCCCGCGGTCGACATGGGCCTCATCCGTGGCCGCCATACGCTCAGCGGCTCGGTGAAGCAGATCGTCGACGAGCTGCGCGGATTCCAGGCCCTCGACTGCGGTCACGTCGCGCTGGAAGTTTCGTACTCGACGTTTCCGGCGATCCTCGAGACCATCGACCTGCTCGCCGATACGGTGCAGCCGCAACTGGCGGACTGAGGAGCGGCCGCGGAGACTGCCTCTCCGCCGAGCCGTCAGTCGGCCGCCAGCACCGTCAGGTAGACCTGCGAACCTTCATTCGCTCAGGGGGGCGCTTCGAAACCTGAACGCGAGTCGGGCGAGTCTGTGCGACGTATTCTCCCGGGGCGTGCGTCTCCCAGAATCTCCGCTCTTCCTCGTCGCTGCGGAAGGCCGGGAGCCGCCGGACCATCTTCTTTGGCTTGGCCTTCAAGGCTCCTCTACCTCCTCGGGCGTGATGCCGTGCCGAGCGATGTGCTCGACATCGGCGTCCGTCCATACGATCTCCGATATCCGCACGAAGCCCCTTCGAGGAACCTATCGCTTTCGTAACTCGTGTCAATGAGACGAAGCAGATACGCTCGGCTTGCGGCAAAAGCCACGACTGAAACATGCTCGCTTGAGCTGTTTCGCTACCGGCCGACGCCGGCCGTCTCGTCGACGTGCGCGTCTTCGCGGAAGTGCGGCATCACCTCTTCCGCAAACAGCTGCATCAGCTCGAGCGTTCTCTCGTGGCTGCCGCCGTTCATCGCCGTGCAGAGGATGCCGGCCTGGAGCTCGTCCGCGAAGATCCGGAGCTTGTCGCGGACGGTCGCGGGGCTGCCGTAGATGAGGTAGCCGTCCCGTTCGGCCTCCTCGAAGGTGAGCTCGCTGGGCAGCGTGGGCGGGTTCGCGAGCAGGCGGCGAAGCGAGGCTTCCGTCATGTACCCGGGGGGCCGCCAGAAGGGCGGGTGCATTCGAAGGCCCACGTTGAACACCCACATGACGTGCTTCTGGGCGAGCTCGCGCGCCTTCGCGTCGCTCTCGGCGACGACGACCGGCACGTTGACGGTGAGCTGATAGCGGCTGGCCTGGTAGCCATAGCGCTCGCAGGCCTCGCGGTATTCCCCGTAGATCTGCGCGATCCGCTTGATCGGCGTGAAGACCATGAGGTACGGGAAGCGCCGCTTGGCCGCCCATTCCACGGTTTCGGTCGAGCCCTGCGAGGGGCACCAGACCGGCGGGTGCGGCTTCTGGAGCGGCCGCGGCCACGGGTTCACGTAGGGGTAGCGATAGAACCGGCCGTCGAAGGGGAACGGGCCCTCCTCCGTCCAGGCTCTCAAGATCAGCTCCGCGGCCTCGTAGAAGCGCGCCCGCGAATGGGTCGGGTTGATGGCGGTGGAGAAATATTCGGCGCTGATGCCGCGCACGAATCCTGAGATCACACGGCCACCGGAGACGACGTCGAGCATGGCGATCTCCTCGGCCACGCGGAGCGGATTGTCGCGGAGCGGCAGACCGTTGCCGAGGATAGCGATCTTCGCTCTGGTAGTCCGGCGCACGAGCATGGCGGCCATCACGTTGGGGCTCGGCATGGTGCCGTAGCAGTTCTGGTGGTGCTCGTTGACACAGAGGCCGTCCCAGCCGAGCCGCTCCGCGTGCTCGAACTGATCGAGGTACTGGTTGTAGAGCGTGTGGCCGAGCCCGGGATCGTAGTGGCGATTCGACAGCGTCACCCACGACGACGGCGCGTCGTGGTCCATGATGTACGGCATCAGGTGGAAGTAGTAGAACTTCACCCGGCGCCTCCCCGGAGGCGGCAGAACTCGCTCACCGCATCCGCCGCCGCGTCGGGCTCCTCGAGGTGCGGCACGTGGCCCGAGTCGGCGAACACGCGCAGGCGCGCCCCCGGAATCTCCCTCGCCCACGTCTCCCCGCAGGGGGCGAGCGGCGCGACCTTGTCATGGGCGCCCCAGCAGAGAAGCGTCGGGGCCGCGATGCGACCGAGCCGGCGACGGAGGAGCGGGTCGTAGAGGTGGGGATTCCAGGCGACCCGCGCGAGGGCGGCGCCCTGGCGGTACTGGAGCGCCAGCGTCTCGATCGACTGGTCAGGCGGCGCCAGGGCGAGCGCCGCCATCGGGTTGTGGAAGACGGTCGTCACGATCTCGGGGATGTCCATCCCGAACAGGAACGGATAGATCCAGCCGTCCACCCGGATGCCGACCGGGTCGATCAGGACGAGCGACGCCAGGCGATGCGACGCCATCGTCGCGACCTCGGCGGCGATCCAGCCTCCGAAGGAGGCGCCGACCAGATGCGCACGCTCGACCCCGAGTGCGTCGAGCACATCGAGGTAGTGGAACGCGAGATCCGAGATGTGCTCGATCCACTCCGCGGCGGGCGAGCCGCCGTGACCGGGATGGCTCGGGAAATACACGCTGAAGGTCTTGGCGAGGCGCTCCTGGAACGGAAGCCACCGGCCGGCGCCGCCGGCGCCGTGCAGGAACAGGAGGGCCGGGCCCCTTCCCTCCTGAAGCATGTGGATCGGCGTGCCACGGATCGAAAGCTCGCGCGCTGCCGGCATCTCAGCCGATGAAGAGGCCGCCGTTCGGCGACAGCCACTGCCCGGTGAAGAACGAGCTGTCGTCGCAGGCGAGGAAGAGTGCGGTGGCGGCGACCTCCCGCGGGTCACCGGGGCGCCCGAGCGGCGTACGGGCGATCACCGCCGCCCGGATCAGCGGCGACATCGGCTCGGTCATCGGCGTGTCGATGTAGCCCGGGCAGATCGCGTTGACCCGGATCCCACGGGAGGCGACGTCCCTTGCCACGGCGCGCGTGAAGGCGAGGATCCCGCCCTTCGCCGCCGCGTAGTGCGGCGCCGCCTCGAGCCCCATGAGGGCCGCAACGCTCGACAGGTTGATGATCGCGCCCCGGTTCCGCTGGCTCATCAGGCGGACCGCTTCGCGGGTACAGAAGAAGGTCCCGTCGAGATGCACGGCGAGCATCCGTCGCCACGATTCGTCGGAGAGGTTCTGGGTGACGTCGAGGTGGGTGTGCGCACCCTGCCCGCTCACCATCTCCATGATCCGCGCCTCGGATTTCCGGACGATTCCCGCGCGGTCGTCGCCGGGGCCCACGGCGATGCCCGCGTTGTTCACGAGAATATCGAACGCGCCGAGATCGCGCTCGATGGTCGCGAACATCGCCTTGACCTGGGCGCTGTCCGCCACGTCGGCCTGGATCGCGCGGCCACCGGCCTGCCCCTTCATCTCCGACACGGTCTTCTCGGCCAACTCGAGGCGCACGTCGTTGACGACGACGCGCGCGCCCTCCTCCGCGAAGAGAAGCGCAATCGCGCGCCCGAGCCCCGACCCTGCACCCGTCACCAGCGCGACGCGGTCCGTGAGCTTCATCGGCCGAGCCCTGCGATCACTCTGCGTCCTCCCCGTGCCGGCGCACCGCAACACACCCTAGGCCGAAGGGTGAGCGAGGTCAAGGCGGCGGGGACGCGGAGATTGTCAGGCTGCGCCCGGCCGACGCGTGTATTCTCGGCGTCGACGCCAAGGGCAAGGCCGTGGACGAGTTCATCGACACGATCACGCGTACGTCGATCTTCTCGGGCCTCTCCCGCGAAGACCTCGCTCGCGTCGCGGGCAAGCTCGACGAGGTCAGGGTGGCAGCGGGCACCACCATCATCCGCCAGGGCGAGCCCGGCGACTCCCTCTACGTCGTGCAGACCGGCGCCGTCGAGGTCCTGCACCGGGACCCGGCGGGCGACGTCGAGCGCATGGCGGGCGCCGTCGTGTGGCATCTGCCGGCCCCCGCCCCGCTCGACGCCATCGGAATGCGATTCCTCGCCACGCTGACCGTCGCCGTCGTGCTGTGGAGCATTAACGTCTTCGACGACTTCGTCGTGGCGCTCGGTCTCCTGCTGTCCTGGATCGTCGCGGGCATCGTGCGGCCCGAGGTTGCGCTCTCGGGTTTCACCAAGGCTTCGTGGTTTCTCTTCGTCGGCGCCCTCGGTCTCGGGGCCGGGGTGACGCGCTCGGGCCTGCTCTATCGAGCCGCCCTGGCCATGGTGCGCCGGGTGACGCCGTCGTACCCTCGCTACACGGCGATCCTGGTCGTGGCCGGCCTCCTGGCCACGCCGGCGCTGCCGAGCATGATCAGCCGCATGGCGGTGGTGGCGCCGGTGAGCTGGGCCATTGCCGAGAGCGTGGGGTTCGCGCCGCGCTCACCGGGCGCGGCCGGCATCGTCCTGGCCGCCTTCCTCGGCTTCTCGCTCCTCGGCTTCATGTTCCTCACCGGTTCCACGGGTGGCCTTCTCGGCTGGAACGCCCTGCCGGAGGCCGCGCGAGCTGAATTCGGATGGACCGCGTGGGCCGTCGCGGCGGCGCCCGCCGGGCTCGTCACCATCGGTGGGCTCTGGCTCGCGATCCACCTGCTCTTCCGCCTCCCGCCGGGCGTCGGCGTACGGGTCTCGCGCGAGCGGTTCCAGGCACAGCTCGAGATCCTCGGAGCCTTCACTCGCCGAGAGGCCTTCGGTCTCGCCGTCCTTCTGCTCGCGCTCGCCGGGTGGATGACGACGCCGCTCCACGGCGTGGGCGAGGCGTGGGTCGCGCTGGGCGCTCTCCTGCTGTTCATCCTGGGAGGCGTGCTCGACCGCAGCAGCCTGCGAGCGAACGTGGATCTCGGCTTCCTGCTCTTCCTGGGCGTGGTGTCCGGCTTGTCCGGGGTGGCCAGCGCCGTGAAGGCCGACCGGTGGCTCATGACGCTGGTGGCGCCTATTCTGGAAACGCCCGCATTTCATTCCGTGAGCCTGCTGCTGGCCGTGGCTCTCGTCACGGTCGCCGTGCCTTTCGTGCTCAACAAGTTCGCGGCGACCATCCTGCTCACGCTCGCCCTCACTCCGCTCGGTCAGCAGCTCGGCCTGCATCCCGGCGTGGTGCTTCTCGTGATCCTCCTCAACCTCGACGTGTGGTTCTTTCCCTACCAGCTCGACGTCTACCAGATCGCCTACTTCGGCACCGGCGAGCAGGGATTCAGCCACGCGCAAGGTCGGCGCTTCATGGCTGCCAAGCTCGTGGTGTCGCTGGTCGCGGTCGCGGTCAGCGTCCCCTGGTGGCGGGCACTCGGCCTCATCCGATGACCGCGGAGTAAGCCGCGTGCCAAGCTACGCGCTCGGGATCGACATCGGAGGCACCTTCACGGACATCGTGGTCTATGACCACGACTCGGGACGCCAGTGGAGCCGCAAGGTGCTGACCACCCACGACGATCCCGTCCGCGCGGTGGCGGCGGGGGTGGCGGCAGTCCTCGGAGACAGGCATCTCGAGCCGCGGCACTTCACGCGCGTCGTGCACGCCACGACGCTCTTCACCAACGCGCTCATCGAGCGCAAGGGCGCCGTCACCGGGCTCATCACGACCGCGGGGTTCGGCGACACGCTCGAGATCGGGCGCGAGCGGAAGTTCGAGCTGTACGACCTCAACATCGCCAAGCCTGAGCCGCTGGTGCCGCGGAATCTGCGGCTCGAGGTGGCCGAGCGGGTAAAAGCCGACGGCAGCGTCCGGCAGCCGCTCGATCGCGGCCAGCTCCTGGCGTCGGTCGAGCGGCTCGCCGCCGGTGGTGTGGCCTCGATCGCCGTGGTCTTCCTGCACGCCTACGCGAATCCGCGCCACGAGACCGAGGCCGTCCGGCTCATCGCCGAGCGCCATCCCGAGGTGTTCACGACCGCCTCGCACGAGGTGGCGCCCGAGATCCGCGAGTTCGAGCGCGCGTCGACGACCGTCGCCAACGCCTACATCAAGCCGCTCGCCCACCAGTACCTCGGGCGCATGGCGCGACAGCTCGCCGAGCAGCAGATCCCGGCACCGCTCCTGCTCATGCTCTCGAGCGGCGGGTTGACGCACGTCGCCGAGGCTCAGCGAGCGCCGGTACAGATGCTCGAGTCAGGGCCCGCCGCGGGGGCGATCGCCGCGTCCTTCTTCGGCCGCGAGGACAGCGGCGGTAACCTCCTCGCGTTCGACATGGGCGGCACCACCGCCAAGCTCTCGCTCGTCGACGGGGGCGAGCCGCTCACCGCGTACAGCTTCGAGGCCGCGCGCCAGAAACGGTTCATCGAGGGCAGCGGCCTGCCGATGCGCATCTCGACCATCGAGCTGATCGAGATCGGCGCCGGCGGCGGCTCCATCGCGCACGTCGACGAGATCGGTCTCCTGAAAGTCGGGCCGCGCAGCGCGGGCTCGCAGCCGGGCCCGGCATGCTACGCCCTCGGCGGGACGGAGGCGACCGTCACGGACGCCGATCTCGTCCTCGGCTACCTGAACGCCGAGTACTTCGCGGGCGGCACCATCGCGATCGACGTCGCGGCCGCGCGCCGCGCCCTGACCCGGCTCGCCGGGGCGGTACGCCTGCCGCTGGTCGAGGTCGCGTGGGGTGTCCACGACATCGTCAACGAGAACATGGCGAGCGCCGCCCGCGTGCACATCGCCGAGCGCGGTCGCGATCCGCGCGACTACGCGCTTCTCTGTACGGGCGGCGCCGGCCCCGTCCACGCCTGCCATGTTGCTCGCAAGCTCGGTCTGCGGGAGGTCATCTGCCCGCCGTCGGCCGGTGTCGCCTCCGCGCTCGGCCTTCTGGTTGCGCCGGCCCGCGTGGACCGCGTCGCCACCGTCGGCATCCGCCTGGACCGCGGCGATTGCGCCGCGCTCGAGGCGGCGTTCCGCGCCCTCGAGGACGAGGCGCGCGCTGTCATGGCCGACACCCGCCTCAAGCTCGAGACCGCGCGCTTCCAGCGCCTCGCCGACGGGCGTTTCCTGGGGCAGGGGTTCGACCTCGTGGTCTCACTGCCCGACGGTCCCTACGACGGACGCGACGCGGACGCCACGCGACGGGCGCTCACGTCGGCCTTCGAGGCGGCGTATCGCGAGAAGTTCTCGCTCACACCGCCCGACGTGCCGGTCGAGTTCATCAACATCCGTGTGGCCGTGCGCGCACCCGTCGCGGGCAGTGAGGTCGTACTCCAGGGACGCCCCCGCCGGGGGTCCGAGGAGCCCGTCAAGGGTCGGAGGCCCGCCTGGTTCCCGGAAGTCGCCGGGTTCGTCGAGACGACTGTGTACGACCGCGCCCGCCTCGCGGTCGGCGACCGCTTCGCGGGACCGGCGGTGATCGAGGAGGAAGGCTCGACGCTGGTCGTCGGTCCGAGCGCGAGCTTCGCGGTCGCGCCGACCGGGAACGTCATCGTGACGCTCACTCCCATGAAGCCGCGGGCGGAGGAGACACCGTGAACCGAGGGTTCGACGCGATCACGCTCGAAGTGCTCTGGACGCGACTCATCTCGGTCGTAGACGAGGCGGCGAAGGCGATCGTCCGCACGTCGTTCTCGACGCTCTCGAACGAGGCGAACGACTTCGCGTGCATGCTGACCGACGCCCGGGGCTACTCGCTCGCGCAGAACACCGGCAGCATCCCCTCGTTCATCGGCACGCTGCCCGCCACCGTCCGCCACTTCCTGCGCGCGATGGGCGCCGCCGCGATGCGGCCGGGCGACGTCCTCATCACCAACGACGCCTGGATGGGCACCGGACACATGAGCGACGTCAGCGTGCTCAAGCCGCTCTTCCGCGCCGGGCGCCTCGTCGCGTTCTCCGCCACCACGTCGCACATGCCGGACATCGGCGGGCGCCTGCGGGCCATCGAGGCGCGCGAGGTGTTCGAGGAGGGGTTGCACATCCCCCTCATGAAGCTCGTGCGCGAGGGGCGCGCCGACGAGACACTGATCGAGCTGATCCGCGCCAACGTGCGCACGCCGGATCAGACCATGGGTGACATCTGGGCTCAGGTCGGCGCCAACGAGCTCATGGAGCGACGCCTGGTCGCGCTCATGGACGACGGCCGGCTCGATTTCCTCGACGACCTGGGCGACGAGCTGTTCGCGCGCGCCGAGGGCGCGATGCGCGCGGCGATCCGCGCCGTGCCCGACGGGACCTACCGGTATGCGATGCGGACGGACGGCGTCGACGAGCCGCTCGACTACCGGGTGGCGCTCACGATCGCCGGCGACGAGGTGACGGCCGACTACACCGGCACCTCGCCCCAGCAACCCCGCGCGATCAACTGCGTGCTCGCCTACACCTATGCGATGACCGCGTACGCGATCAAGTGCGCGCTCCTGCCCGGTCTCGCGAACAACGAGGGCATGTACCGGCCGGTGAGAGTCACGGCGCCCGAGGGGTGTCTCCTGAACCCGCGCTTCCCCGCCGCCGTCGTGAGCCGCGCCGTCACCGGCCACTACGTGCCCGTGCTGCTCTTCGGCGCGCTCCACCAGGTCATCCCCAACCGGGTCGCGGCGGGCGCGGGCTCGCCGCTCTGGGCGGTGCAGCAGACCGGGCTCCGCGCCGATGGGCGGCCCTACACGAACATCTTCTTCTTCAACGGCGGCATGGGCGCCACGGCCGTCAAGGACGGCGAGAGCGTGCTCTCCTGGCCGAGCAACATCTCATCGACGCCGGTCGAGGTAGCCGAGCGCAACAGTCCGCTCTTCTTCCACGAAAAGCGATTGCGCCCGGGCTCGGGCGGCGCCGGCCGCTTCCGCGGTGGGCTCGGCCAGGACATCGTCATCGAGTGCGAGTCGGACGCGCCGATCGTCGCGTCCTTCATGGCCGAGCGCACGAAGTTCTCCGCGCCGGGCTTCGCCGGCGGCGACGACGGCGGGCTGGGCGACGTGCAGATCAACGGCCGCTCGATCGACAACCGCCGCCAGCACGTGCTCAGGCGGGGCGACGTCGTCCTGGTGCGGACGCCGGGCGGCGGCGGCTACGGCGCCGCTGCACTGCGCGACCTTGCGCTCGCCGAGCGCGACCGCACGCTCGGCTACGTCTAGTTGAATATCGGGGGGAGCGAGCGCCGCTGGGCACGTGACCGTCTGTGATGCCTTGAGGGTCCCCTTCGCAGGGTTCATCCCCCGGCCTTAACCCTTCTGGACCGGTCTGACGGAGAGCCGGGTCGTGCAGGGCGCCCTCGAGTGCCTGGAAGAGCTCGGCTGGATTCGGCCGGAGGCCGTCCGGGGGGGTGACGGCGGGCGGCCCACCCCGCGGTTCCATCTCAACCCGCGGCTGGGCGCGGTCGCCGCCGGGAGGTCCCGCGGAGGCAGTATTCCCCATTTGTCTCTAGTGTTCGAGGGGCGTCTGCCGCTCCTGGACAGGTCATGATCATCAGGCTTGACCCCGAGGGGGCC
>JAHFDK010000194.1 GCA_023249095.1 Candidatus Rokuibacteriota bacterium
TTGCGAGCACGGCCGCTCGCGCCGCGACGCGCTTCCTCGGCCAGGCCGTGATGCACGTCGGCGGGCGTGAGCAAGCCGAGGACCGAGTGATGGTGCTCGCTGTTGTACCAGGTGGCGCGCGGTCCAGGGCGCGGCGCGGCCGGCGCTCCGTGATTCCAGGCAGGGGGTGTGATGTACGCTGGGCCGACCTTTTGGATCAATGTTCGCGGGGCGTTCGTGGAAGTCCGAGCAGGAACATAGCGTAGATGATGATCGCCAGGGTGAAGTGCCGCGCCAACCACGATGCGACGCGAGAGGGCGTGAAGACCACCACGAGGAGTCCAAGCAGCCCAGGGGCTGTTACGAGACTGAAGATGGCTACCCCTAGAAGGAAGACGTTTGGGTGTGTGCCTAGCCAGCGAACAAACAAGAGCATGTTGGGAGTGCCGCTCCCTGGACCGCGTGCCACGGCGTCCGCTCCCACGCTGACGCCGTCGCGCTCGTTATCGAGTGCTCCATCCCGCTCGTGTAGAACGTCGCTCGCCAGCCGCGTTCGTCATACCGCGTGAGCTGGAGGTCGTAGCCCTGCCGTGCCATGCCGCGCTCGACGTCGCCGATGCCGCGCCAGGAGTCCAGCCACGAGCGCAGCGCGCCGAACACAGGCAGATCCGCATTGACCTGAGCAGCTTCCAGCGTGACGAGGAGCAGTGTCGCGTGCCACGGCGTGCGTTGCCACGCTGAGGCCGTTGCGCTCGTGATCGAGTGCTCCATCCCCGTTGTGTAGAACGTCGCGCGCCAGCCCTTCTCGTCGTACCGCGTGAGCTGGAGATCGTAGTAACGTCGCCGGCCGCGGGATCCGGTCTCGACCCGCCTCGTCCTTCGCGGGCTGCAAGATCACATGGGCCTCGGCCATCAGGCGAAGGAACTCCCGGTGGAGCGGGGCGCGACTGAGTGTGAAATGAGTGGAGCCGCGGGCACGCCCAAGACCATCCCCGGGCTCAACGGCGGCACTCTGACGCCCTTCCAGTCCCCTGAGTCGGGGCCCCGATCGGTTCCTGCGCCGCAACACCATCCGGGTGATGTTCATAAGCGCGTTTGGCCGACGAGGGGCTGAGCCTTGAGGACCTCCGGAGCAAGCGCAAGCACCGGACGTTGGTCCCGCTGGCCATGGTCAAACACTGCCAGGAGGCGTTCAAGAACATCGCGGTGGCTGCGGCGGGTAGCCCGGTTCGCGGCAAGCTCTACCGGGAGTTCCTTCGCATGATGGCCGAGGCCCATGTGATCTTGCAGCCCGCGAAGGACGAGGCGGGTCGAGCCGCGGGTCCCTCGTTCACCGGACATTCACTCCTCTCGTGTCTCGCACCGGCCGCAGACCCCTCGCGGCGCGCCGGGGCGCGCGCGCCCGCGACGAGCGCCGGCGTGGCGGCTCCAGCACCTCCTCCACGAGCTCCGTGATCTGAGTCCGGACGGACGCGAGCGCCCGCCGGCCGTGGGCCGTGTGGCGAAGTCCACTCCCTTCTGGAGCCCAATCTTCAAGAGTTCGTCCCTGAGACGGAACTTCGCCTGTTCCTTTTCCGTTGCGGCTCCGTAAAACCTATCGCGCCTCATGAGCGATTGACAAGGTGCCGGTGCACGCCTACCATCCGAAAACCAAAGTTCCTTTTTCCTCTGGCCGATTCCGGAAATGGAGTAGGCGATGGAAGCACTCGCGGTCGGAACCCTCGCGCTCTTGCTGATGCTCGGCACCGTCGCCGCGACGCACTCCTCGCAGCCGCGCTCGGATTCGCCCGCCTCGAAGAGAAGCTTGGCTGGCCGGTAAAAGGGAGGGCCCACGATGTTTGATTGGCCCTGGCGGCTGACGTCGACGGAGGTCGGCCTCCTACTCATCTTAGGTGCGATCTGCATATACGGCGGTCGAATGCTCAGCGAACTGCGAAGGGTCAATCATCACCTCCGCGCGCTGCGAAACGACGAGGACCGGCAACGGGCCCGAGTCGAACGAGAACTCCTTGCGCTAGACCTGGACCGCCGCGGCGAACCTCTTGCCCAAGATGCTCTTAACCGGCGTCAGGAGTGCTGAGGCCCCCGACAGAAACATTCCGCATGTGGCTGCCCCGATGGCAGGGCGATCGGCCAGAACTGGCGCGACGATGTGGTGGCCGGGGAGCTTCAGCTTCGCCTCCCGCAGCGCCTCCCGGAATGCTTCGACGTTCGGATCGGGAGGAGTCCCGGTCAAAAGGAGCCCGACTCGATGGATCTTCGCCGTCTGTTGCGCCTCGGCGGCGAGCGGCGCAAGAATAAGGCCGAGAGTAACCGCGAGCCCGATCAGCCGCATGGGCACCGGGCCCTGATGGAGGGATACGCCGCGCGACAGTAACCGCGGCGGGCAGGCTCGTCGCCGCCTTGGGCCGTCGGCATCTCGAGGCTGCCGGCGGAGCCACGCGGCGGTGCTGGCGGAGATCGCGCCGATCCCCGGCCACGAGTCGAGCCAGGACCGCAGTGCCCAGAGGGCGCGGTCATACGACGGCATCGAAAGCCCGGCGAAGCCGAGAGCCGCGAGGAGAAGCCGGCCGCGGTGGTCGATCACAGGATTCCCAATAGCGAGTTACTTGAGCCTGAACATCACCCCGAGACACTCTTCTACGGCGATCTGATCTACGCCGGCGCTTACTAAGGGAGCGCTTCTACCGAGGAGCGAGGACGTCCGGCAGGCCGGGCGTCCTCGTCCCTCAACCCATCTTCACGGACTTCACGGACTCGACTTCGCTGAGCCCGGCCGGATGCGCAGAAGGGCGATGGTCTTCGCAATCGTACTGCGGTAGCGCAGACAGGGTTCGACCTCCGTCGGCTGGACGATGAACCGCCTGCCGGTTTGATCGATGACCGGCTACGTGTCGAGATTCAATCCTCGCGTTTTCTCATCGTTGACCTAACGGACAGGAACGCTGGCGCGTATTGGGAAGCCGGATACGCCGAGGGGCTCGGTAAGCCCGTCATCTACACGTGTCAGGAATCGAGGTTTCGGGAGGGGGCGAGTCACTTCGATACGAACCATCATCTCCATGTCCTCTGGAACGAGAACGACCCCGACTCGGTGGTGAAGAAGTTGAAGACCACGATCCGGGCGACGAAACCGGAAGCAACACGTGAATGAGGTGACCGTCACCCTCACACAACGCGGCCATCTCCTGAGAGCAGCGTTTGGCTTCGCCGGGCTACCTCGCCCGGCCTATGACCGCTCCCTTCACGCTCTCCGCACGTGGCTGGATTCCTGGGCCGGCATCGGGCGGGTTGCAGTCGGCATGGCCCGGCAGGGTTACGATCTCGAACTCACCCGGTACGACGAGAAGGGCTGGAGAGCCACCTTCTGTTATCCCGCTTCGTCCTTCAGCGCCTCCCGCGCGCTCTGCAGCAGACCGTCCAGGCGGCGGCCCTTGGCTTCCTTCACGGCGGCCAGGAGGAAGCGGGCAAGATCCTGGCTCTCGAGCTTCCCGACCGCAACCTCGACGCGGTTCTTCGGGACTTCGTGCTTCGGTAGGTCGGCCCGCCGGATGAGATCCGCAAGCGACCGCTTCATGGGTATCCTCCTCCTTGATCGGCGCCCGGTGGAGTAGGGCCTCGCGCCGGTCCGCCGTCATCGCGCTCCAGCCGGGAGGCTGACCGTGGGTCGGATCGTCGGTCGGGTCGAGGTCGATCGTGATGCGCGGGGCCCGGCCCCCCGAGCTGATCGTGCGCGCGGAGCTCGTTGGCCGGTTGCGTTCGGCGGCCCCCGAGGCTAGAAGAGGCCGAAGCCTTTCGCCGCGACAACGCCGACAGCGATCAGCACGACCACGCCCACCTTCTCGTGCGTGCACATCCCCGTCTTTGCCTTACATGCTGCCATTGAACACATCAGGGACATTTGTGATCACCTCCTTTCCACCAACCTGAAAGGGCTCGCCCGTGAGGTAACGAGCCGTTTCACTTTCGGGGAAAAGATGTCACGATCCTAAGTCTCGGGCAAGGGTGTCACGACCCGACCAGTCCGCCCCGGGGTTTTGTCGGTTTTGTCGGTGACTCGCGCGCCTCACCCTGTGGCGCACCGCGGGGTGGCGAAACCCGAAGCCGAACCGGTCACGTAATGCGTCGAGTCAGACCGGAAACGTCTTGCTCAGCCGAAGACGTAGCTCGCGCGTCCGGTCGTAGGGGCGAAGTGTCGGAAGATCATGGCGAAGGGCGGAGGCTCCGGGGTGGACCGGGCCTCACTGACCGGGAAGGTGACCCCCACAGCCCGCGGCTGCTCGGCTTGTGGCGTGTCCAGCTCCTGAACGCCTAACAACGCCGGCTGATGGGTGCAGTGAAGCCCACGCGATTTCGACGGGGCGTTTGTGGCGATCGCCCGGGAGAAACCCGATGCGCTCGTCACGCTGTCGGACGGCGCGCTCACGCTTCGACACCAGCGTGAGATCGTGGCGTTTACGACAAAGCACCGCTTGCCAATGGTATCTGAAACCGCGGAGTTCGCCGAGGCCGGGGCGCTGATGACCTACGGGGCGAGCCTGACGGCCCTCTTTCGTCGCGCCGCCTTCTACGTGGACCAGATTCTCAGAGGCACTCGCCCCGACGCCTCCCAATTGAGCAGCCGACGAAGTTCGAACTCGTCATCAATCTCAAGACCGCCAAAGCCTTGGGGCTCACGATCCCGCCGTCGCTGCTGATGCGGGCGGATCACGTGATTGAATAGCCCGTGCTGGCCCGCAAACCGGCCGACCGTGACTGACCGCCGCGGCCGTCTGCTCTTCGTTACGCTGGAAGCGGCTCGGGTAAACGCGGATCTCCCCGTGCTCGGGGCCCTCCGCTCGTGGCTGAACTCCTAGCGTGGGATCGGCGACGTTGAGCGTGGCATGGCGCGCCAGGGCTACGATCTCCAGCTCACGAGGTACGACGAGCGTGGTTGGCGGGCGACGTTCTACACGAGCGGGATGGAAGCACTCGATCACGAGCGCCACGGCCTCAGACGTGGGACCGCACGCCGTGGCATGCCGTCCAGGGCGCGGCGCGGGAGGCGCTGATGGGATGCCAGAGGCGGGCGTCGGTGTCGCTCATCTCCCCTTCGGCTCGCGTGGGTCGATCGTGGCGGGGAGGCAGTAGACCGAACTCTGTTTGGTTTGTTGTTGAGATCTGTCGGCGCGTGTCCGCTCGCATTCGTCCTTGGTCGTAAAGCCGCCGACAGTGATGGTGCCAGTGGCGAGGTGACTTGGCGCGTCTGGGAAAACCCAACTCACCCACAGCACCCACGGAGTGCCGAGCGCGTTCGTCGGGGAAGGCTTCAACGAAACCCACACCAGAACCGCGGTCAGCAGGAAGATCGCAACGGTGAACACGAGGAGCCACGCCGAGAGCCGTTCGTTGCTCCTCATCAGCCGTCGAATCATCTCGCTCAAGAAGTGGGAGTTCGCTCCCGATTTGCAATGCTCGGCAACAAGTTCGTCGTCGGAGAGATGAGCCAGCGGATTGACGCCGCTCGTCGCCCGCGTTTTCGATCACTGCCGTTACCGTCGCGCCGCTGGTATTCATGACCTGCGCGGGTACACAGAATTCGCGGTACGACTTCGGGTGCCCATCCCGCCACTCGAAGCGTTCGATCGTCCGGCCGAGCTTCGATCGAAGTCGTAGCGCGCGACTGGTCGTGGTGCCGCGGTACTCGTGCGCGCCGCCCTGGCTCACGACCGCACCGCGTCGGCGTCGATGTGGAACGATGATGTGATCACCGCGTCACGCTCGACGGGCAGCGTGTGCAGCAACCAGCACGGCGCGCATCGCGCGACGACAGAGAGTGCGCCATCCGCCGATCGAACGTACGTGATCCAGTGCGGGGTGCCGTGGAGCGGCAACCGACAGCACGCGCAGGTTCGGGTGGCGTCATACGGGACGTGGGTGATGTATGTCTTGCCGCGACCGTTGTCGACGACGATGCTGGACATGGTGCGTCTCCTCCCTCCTTTGAGGAGATACTAGCCTCGTGTTCGTAGTATACTTGCACGTGCCTGGTACGCAAGTGGAGTGGAAAACGTAATGCCGCAGAACCAGGTGATATCTATGCTAAAGTCGCCAGAGATGCCGAAGCCCACAGCGGCAGAGCTTCGGGTGGCGCTCCGCGAGCACATGCGCAAGCTCGCGGCCAAAGGCGCCCGGAACGGCGGTCGCGCCCGAATGGCGAACCTCACGAGTGACGAGCGTCGCGACCTCGCGAGGAAGGCGGTCAACGTTCGCTGGGAGAAGTTTCGGGCGAGGAAGAAACGCGGTTAGAGGTGCGCATTTCGGTGTGCCCAGTCCGCGCAGCGGCGGCTCCCGGCCAAGTGTGCGGTCTGGACCGCTTCGACCTCGACCATGCTCGAGGCGGGCGTTGTCCGGCCGCAGCACTCGTAGGAGACCTCGAGCGCGGCTGAGCCGAGCACCGAGAGGCACGCGGCCCGAATATGCACGGTGCCCCGCCCGATCCGATCGCACGTGTACGCGCTCGTCCCGTTCCAGGCCTCGCAGTAGAAGGCCCGATCATTTTCATGCCCCGGCCGGTCCATCGTGTGGAACCAGCCGCTCAACTCGTCCCGAAACAGGAGCAGCCCGTTGGGATGGTGATTGAGCAGTTCGCCGAGCTTCTGACTGACGGGACAGTTGCTCGGTGGACGCTGCCATAGAGGTGGAATGGCTCCATACCGGAAATCCCGGTGCAGGAGGTCTTGTCAATGAAGCCAGAGACGGCAGCGAAGACCAAGTATGGAGTTTGGGGCCTGATTTGTGGAGCAGTCATCGCAATGATCATCGGCTTTGCGTGGGGTGGCTGGACAACCTCCGGCACGACCCAAACGATGACCAAAGAGGCGGTCTTGGCGAGTCAGGCGGCGATCTGCGTCGCCCAATTTCTGAAGCAACCGAACCATGAAGCGAGACTCAAAGAACTGCTGGCAGAGAGCCGAAGTCATTGAAAAAGGTGGCTGGGATAAGATGCCCGGGCAAGCAAAGGCTGGCTATGCTGTAGCGCGAGCATGCGCCGATGGGCTTGAACTTCTATTCAAGAAATGAGATTGGCACGTGCTCGTGAGCTTTGCCGCGCACCGAAGGACGTAGGTCTTCGTCCGACCGCCTTCTCAGATCCGCCCACACAGTCCGGCAGGAGGTGGTGATGTTCGAGAATAAGACGAAAGTCCTGCTCATTCTCTCGCAGGATGTCCTGGACGAGGCTCGGATTGTTGCCGGGAAGGCAATGATCACGCTCAAGCTCCCGGTGAGCCTTCAGATCGTCCTCCGGGCCCTCATCGAGGAGGGGCTGAAGCGAGATGACCACTCGACCCTTCTCGCCAATGTTGAGGGCCAGGCCAAGGCGGTCCGCCGCCTTCGGAGCGTGGCACGTCAGCGCGGACGAGCTGAAGGGGAGCCCGGGGGTAGACGGTCTGGAATCTGGCAGCGGCCGAACGGTCGTGAGCAGTCGAAGCGCTTGAAGTGAGGAGGCGTAGGGGCCATCCAGCGACGAGGCGGGCCCGGAGTGACGTGGCTCGACGCCAGACAGACGTGACGACGGACGCTGAGGATCAGCGTCTTGCGGTCGGGGCATCGCGCCGAACCATACCCGCCCCCGAATGCCGTCCAGCCGAAATTCAGCGCGCGAGGTTGTGGGATTTTCAGACGTGGCGCTCGGGGCGCGGAAGTGCACGGAAACACTTGATCTCAGAGTAGAGGCTCACGACGGCCTTATGGGACCCGGAAGTGATACCCAGCGATCTACTTTCGTGCCATCCCTTCGCACGTCGACCGATGAGACAAACGTCCAGGTTCCTACAAGTTGCTGCGGACCAGCCTAAGGCGGGGGACGGCGTCTGCGGCCGCCGAAGCGGCAGCAACCTACTTGGGCCGTAGCCGCCACCCTGTGGGCGGCAAGGCTAGCAACACATCATCGAGGGTAATGAGGCGGTAGTCATCGTCCGCCACCGTGAAGGAGTGTCCCCGGGCCTCGTCGCGGTCTTCCTCGAACGCCACGATGGCGTAAATGTGGGGCATGGCGCGGAAGACGTTGCCGTCGCTGTCGAAGCCGTCACCGCGGCTGACCACCTCCGCATAGCGCATCGCGGTACCCTTGGGGCACCGCAGTTGGATGGCGGCATCTTCGTCGGGAACGATCCTGACAAGAAGATTGATGCCGTAGACCTCAATCGGAAGGTCAGCCATAGGCGTGCCTCGGGGACTACACCCGGGGGGATGGTACCACCGTGGCGAGAGGCGGTCGTTGAGCGGGACGAGACGCTTGCGTTCGTCGGTCTTGAGCCACTCCGCGCCGGCCCCCCGCGGGCGCCGACGATCACGATCGACGCCAGCCCCGTCGCCCCCGCCCGCCGCATCGACGATCCCACGGTGTCACGTCACTTCGTCCACTCGGCCAGAGCGGTGATCGGCCGGGCGATGTTCAGCCGGGCGATGTTCAGCCGCACCACAACGAGGAACGCATGTTCGGCAACCTCAATGAGAAGCAGGAGGAGTACCTCAAAGATATTTACGCATCCGGCACGCATCTGCTGTCCCTGATCAACGACATCCTGGACCTCTCGAAGATCGAGGCGGGGCGGATGGAGCTTGAGCTGACAGACTTCGACCATCCTCAGGCTGGCGAAGGTTGTAGGCGCCGAGACCGCCGAGGGCGTTGATCGGGCCGTCGCGGCGCCGAGGAAATGGATCACCGAGCACACATCCTTTCACCCCAGCTCGGCGAAGCTCCCCCCCCTGTCGCTCGTCGCCCGGCGCTTCGAGTGCCGGGTCGCGTGAGATGATGCCGGCCATGGTCGAGGCAGCCGTCAAGACGGTCCTCTCGCTCGTCCTTGCCGGTCTGGCCGCCGCCTACGCGTGCGGCTGGCGCCGGCTCTGCACGGCCGGGCACGCACCGTCGCTCTGGCGCTTGGCCCTTTACGCGCTCGGACTCACCACGGTTGCGGCCGCGCTCCTGTCGCCCCTCGATGACCTCGCCGCGGCGCGGTTCTCGGCCCACATGGGCCAGCACCTGCTGCTGACGATGGTGGCAGCGCCGCTCCTGCTGCTCGGCAATCCGCTGCCGCTCGTCCTCTGGGGTCTGCCGCCCCCTGTCCGGTGGCGGCTGGCGGCGCCGCTCCGGCCGCGCGCGCGGCTCCGCGCCGCACTATCGGCGCTCACATTCTTGCCGGTGGCCGGCGTCCTTCACGTGACCACCGTGTGGCTCTGGCACCTGCCAGTGCTGTATGACGCAGCGGTCGAGCACGAGCTCGTCCACGCCTTCGAGCATGCGACGTTGTTCGCGACGGCGATCCTCTTCTGGTGGCCGATCATCCAGCCTGCGCCCAGGCTCCGGCCGCGGCCCGAGTTTACGGCTAAAGGGTCCGCTCGAGGCGATCCACGCGAACCATGCGCTCTCCTACGGTCATGGAAGTGAGTGAGCCATGCTGAACCACAGGTAGTAGAGCCGGGCAGTCATTTGGGGTCTCCCCTGGGCAAACAACGCCTTCCCCGACTGCTTGACCGGGTGTATCGCGGTGCGCCGCATCGTACTGCACTTGCCGACAAGCTTCCCTTGGCGCCGAACGTGGCGCCAGCTCGCGCGCGCGGCCGGCGCGACAACCTGAGGCCGTCGGGGAAACTGGTACGACGCGTGACCGCGGGATCGGTCTCACTGTCAGCGGCCCCTTGGGAGTCGGCACCAACGCGTGCAGCCGAGCAAGGCCTCGTCGAGGGACTGGGCGCATGACCCGCGCGCCGGCTGGCGATCGCGCGAGAAGAAGACGATCCTCTACTCCTTCTTCCAGGAGCACCGACGCTGCGGCGATCAACCGGAGCGTGACCGAGGGGATAAGCGATGATACGACTCGGACGAAGGGCCTCGCTGCTCGTCGCGCTCTGTCTGCTTACCTCGGCCGCGACGGCCTACGCCGAGTGCGCGTGGGTCATGTGGTCGAGGACGATCACCGTTCGGGGAGGGGCGACGTCGTCGGACGACTGGACCTCCGTGGCCGCCTGGAACACGAAGGCAGAGTGCGAGTCGTCCATTGATCGGGCGCTCACTCGGTGGAAGAACAAGGGTAGGGATTCGTTAGCTGAGTACGGCGTCGACGGAGGCACGGTGCTGATGAAGTTCAAAAACGGTGGAACGTCTTTCATGACCTATACCTGCCTCCCCGACACCGTGGACCCGCGCGGGCCGAAGGGGAGTAAATGACCTGTGTGCAGATCGCCTTGGCCCTGAGCGTCCTTGGTATGGTCGGGACTGGAGTAACCCTCTCGATGGGCGTGGTGACTATCTAAAGAGCAATCCTTGCTCGCTGCAGGGGGGGGAGGGGCAAGGTTGGCGATCGAGAAAGGGCTTCGGGACCTCTTACCCTCTCGACGCGCACGACAACGACTCCGTGATCGGGCTCGTCGGTCACGACCTGCACCCGCTCTCGCACCTGGTCCAGGCCATGCGCAAGACCGTGCAGACCTCGCAGTACATCCAGACGCTGGGACCCTTCAGCGTGGCCCGCGCCCTGCTCACCCACCCCCGGCTGCTCATCTTCGACGAGCCCGGCCGAGGGCCTGTCTCCGCTCGTGGTGCGGGCGGTCCGGGACTGGATCCTGCGGCTAAAGCAGAATGGCATCAGCATCCTCCTCTCCGAGCAGAATGTCCGCTTCGCCATGGAGGTGAGTGACCGTGCCTACGTCATCGACAACGGCGTCATCCGGCACCAGGGCACGGTGGACGAGCTGAGAGGAAACGAGGAGGTCAGGAAGCGCTACCTGATGGTGTGAACGCGAGCCCGGCCCCACGCCTCGGCACGCGCGCGCTCCACGAGGACCCGCGCGATCTCGCGGCGCCTGACGTAGCCTCGGCGACAAACCGCCCGGCCTCGGGGGTTTTGTCGGTTTTGTCGGGGACTCGCGCGCCTCATCCTCGCCCACAGCGGGACACGAAGCCGAACCGGTGGGGCCGTCGCCGGGGACGGAGCGGGAGACATATACCCCCGAGGGGTATTCTTGGGCAACAGACCACCAGAATTAAGGAGGGGCGGAGGCTCCGGTGCACCAAGGTCCGTCGAGCTCTCCGAGGCGGGCAGGATCATGCAGATTCCCGAAGTCGGTGGCCTGCATCATCGCTACGTCCGCCGGGCCTCGGTGATCGCTAGCGCGTCGCGCAGGTAGTCGGCGATGAATTGCGTTCTCTGGTCCATGGCTGATGCATCCCTCCACGGCATGGGCACCTGGCGACCTTCCCTGCCTCTTGCGCCCCGGCGGCGAGCGGCGCGGACAGAGTCCCAAGCGTCAGCCCGCACAGGAACGTGCGCCGGTTCATCACTCGATCACCTGGTGCGCCCGCAGGAGCAGCGTCTGCGGAATCGTCAACCCGAGCGCCTTCGCGGTCTTGAGTAGGGTCGAGGACTGGCGCAAAGCTCCGTAGGCTCCCCTTGGCTGTATCCGCCGTTTCCAGCTTCGTGCCCGTGTAGGTTCGCCGTAAGCCGTTTCCAGCCCCCGCCACCTCAAACCCGGCGGGCCGATTTCCGGCACCGGGCTTACCTGGTCGCTTCGTGTCACGGGTTATGTGACCTGCCGACGGGGAGCACTTTCGGACTCAGCCCCACACGGCCTCGCCGTACTCCGCCTCGTCCCACC